>CAYRND010000020.1:0-34351 GCA_964425365.1 uncultured Phycisphaeraceae bacterium | reverse complement strand
GCATTATTGCGCCTGCCGGGCTTGTGGGAAGATGGGTTGGCCGGACGCTTACAAATGGATGAAATCTCAACTCGATGCGGATTTGCCAACGCAGTGAGACTGGCCGTGGTATTCACACGCGAGGTCGGCATGCCCCCCACACAATATCGCAAAATATGCCGTGGGTAATACAACCCTTGGCCTGATCATCCGCCCAGGTGACAGACACTACCCTTGGACAGCTCCATGAACTTGGATTAACCCACAGTTTCTGCTGAGGGGGCGTAAATAAAAAGCCGCAGGTTGATCTGTATGCTGCGGCTTATATAACGGAGAGGGCGGGATTCGAACCCGCGGTACCCCGAGGGGTACACCGGTTTTCGAAACCGGCCCGTTCAACCGCTCCGGCACCTCTCCTGGTTTGCACTGGAAGTTGCTAACATACGGCTTATCACGCGGCGGTCAATACCCGACTGGCCGGATATGCCGAGAGCGTCTAAACTGGTATCGGCGAAACGAATCGCTAACTGCTTCTGTTCCAGTAAGTAACAGTATAGCAGGAGTTTTGGCTGCATGACTGTAATTATCGATCAGGCGTTTCTCAAACCGGGTATGCGGGTAGTCGTTGTCCAGCGCATACGGCACGGGCGTGAGCTCTGGACCACGCGAGTAACCGGGACTGTCGTGCGAAAAGAGCAAAGTATGACGGGGTCTTGGTTTGCACACGGCCGGCGTCACCGGCTCTGGCTGGACCGGATCATCCTTGAAAAGGCTGACGGCGAGCGGGTGGTACTCAACCTTGACCCATACTCGTATATCGAGGTCCCCGACGACGATGTTCAACACAGCCGTACCGGCTGACCGTTTTTTTCATGACCCGGATCGGAATCGATCCTACAATAGGAGAATTGAGGCGAACATGGCGTTAGTGAACTGGCCTGAGTTACATGGCGATACATTCGAGGGCAGCCGGGTACTGGTGACCGGCGGTGCAGGGTTCATCGGTTCTCATCTGACGGAGGCATTGGTCGACCTGGGCGCCCATGTGGTGGTGATTGACGATCTGTCCGGCGGTGACGAGGCGAATTTCGATACCTTTCGACGGCGTGCGTGCGACCGGCTGGTGTTCAGAAAAGGCAGTGTTCTTGACGAATCGCTCATGGCGGAACTGACGGACGGTTGCCGGTTTGTGTTTCACCAGGCCGCGCTCGGTTCCGTACCGAGAAGTGTGGCGGAACCGAAACTGTATCACGAAGTCAATGCGACAGGCACGCTTCAAGTACTCGAAGCGGCAAGACTGGCCGGGGTTGAACGGGTGATGTTCGCAGCCAGTTCCTCTGCGTACGGCGATTCCGAGGTCCTGCCGAAACACGAGGATATGCCCATGCTTGCCAAGAGTCCGTATGCGGCGAACAAAGCCGCCTGCGAATCGCTCTGCCGGGCATACGCGGGCAGTTACGGGATCGACACCGCGTCGCTACGTTACTTCAACATTTTCGGGCCGCGACAGAACGCGAACTCGGCCTACGCTGCGGTAATCGCGGCGTTCGCCAAGGCGATCAGTGCCGGTGAGCAGCCGGTGATCTTCGGCGACGGCGAACAGTCTCGCGACTTCACGTTCGTCGATAACGCTGTTCACGCTAACCTGCTCGCCGCACGTTGTGACCGCCGGATCGGCGGTGATGTGCTCAACGTTGCCTGCGGCGGGAAAGTCACGGTGAATGAACTCGCCGGTATCATGGCGAAGCTGATGGACCAGCCGCATATCTCGCCGCGATATGAACCCGAACGGGCCGGCGACGTCAAGCATTCTCTGGCCGACCTGACCCGCGTCAGAAAAACAATCGGTTACGAACCGATTATCGACTTTCTGCCGGGGATCGAGGCGACCATCGCGTGGTATGAATCCGTATTGACACGATAAGAGTTGTTTTATGACACAGGCGCCGAGTGAACTGAACGTGATGAAAGGTTTCGAGCCGCCGCGTAATATCCAGTTCAGTGTATTCCTGGATAACCGCGTGGGCCGGCTGTTCGATCTTGTCGCGGTTTTTCAGGGGCAGGCACTCACGCTGGCAGGATTCAGTATCCACGATTCCGCCGAGTACGCCGTGATCCGGATACTGACGTCGAACAGCGCCCTCGCCCGCAGGTTGCTCGAGCGGAATAAAATCTCATTCAGTGAGACGTCTATATTATCGATCGAACTGAGTCATACGAATACACTGGCGAACGTCTGCCGGGAGTTTCGTGCGGCGGAACTGAATATCTACTATGCCTACCCACTTCTCGTACGACCTCGCGGCTATCCTGCCATCGCCATGTACACCGATGATATTCTGCTCAGCGCCCAGATCCTCAGACGGAAACTGTTTACACTGCTTGCGGAAAACGACTACGGCGAAAACGCACCGGGCAGTGCACCGGAAATGAACTGAAATCGTATTCTGAATCCCCGAATGCGGGTGGATTGGCCAGGTTGCTGTAAACACAGTAATCGGTTATAATTGTACGCTGAAGGGGCTGAGAGGGTGAAGACATATTCTGTCCGGTACCGATCTGATTTTGTAATCGCTTATCTGGAAGAAATCTACACATCCTGAAGGAGGAGGACATCTTATGGGTTTCATTCAAATGACACAGATGGTTTCCCTGTTGGCGTTTACCTTGACTTTTCCGCCGGACGGCCTGCCGTGGGACCACGGGCGACTTGAAGTGTCGCCGGATAACCGGTTCATCCAGCATGAAGACGGCACGGTTTTCTACTGGCTTGGTGATACCGTGTGGGAGTTTTTTCACCAGGCGACTGACAGTGAAGTGGTTCAACTGCTCGACAACCGCCAGGCGAAGGGTTTCACGGTGATTCAGGCAGTTCTTCTCGGTGAGTTAAACGGTTTGAACTCGCCGACACCCGAGGGGCATCGTCCGCTGCTGAACAACAACCCCGCAACGCCCGATGTGAAACCGGGTGATGACAATGACTACTGGGACCAGGTCGACTGGATGCTTTCTCAGGCTGAGCAGCGGGGTTTGTATATCGGTGTGTTGCCGACCTGGGGCGATAAGGTCGATCTGCAATGGGGCGTCGGACCCGTCGTCTTCAATACCAGTAACGCCTATGCCTACGGCGAGTTCCTGGGTAACCGCTACAAAGACCGGCCGAACGTCATCTGGATCATCGGCGGCGACCGTCAGGGCGGCAGCAGCTTCAACGAGATTTGGGACGCCATGGCCAACGGGATCAAATCTCAGGATTCGAACCATCTGATGACCTATCATCCCTGGGGCGGGACATCGTCATCGAACTGGTTCCATAACGATGACTGGCTGGATCATAACATGCTCCAGTCCGGCCACAGCGCCTATCATCTCGACAACTATTCACCCATTACCAGCGACTACAACAAGACTCCCGTGAAGCCGACACTCGACGGCGAGCCGCGGTACGAAGACCACCCCGTAAGCTGGAACCCGTCGAACGGCTACTTCCGCGATGCCGATGTCCGCGAGGCGGCGTACTGGTCGATCTTTGCAGGCGGATTCGGGCACACCTACGGCCATCACAGCATCTGGCAGTGGCATGAACCGGGCGACGGCGGCGGCATCAGCTCACCCGACAGGTACTGGTACGATGGCCTCGATCGTCCCGGCGCCTACGATATGACACACGTCAAGGCACTTATGCTCTCCCGCCCGTTTTTCACACGCGTGCCCGACCAGTCGCTGCTCAACATGGACGCTTCCTCCGGCGTCAATCGCGTCCAGTCGACTCGCGGCGAGGACTATCTCTTCGTTTATACCGGCACCGGCCGGGCGCTAACGGTCTATATGGGCCGGATCGGCGGCGCCGAAGTCAAGGCCTGGTGGTACAACCCGCGAGAGGGCACGGCCACACTCATCGGTACATACGCGAATGCAGGCTCGCGGTCATTCGACCCGCCGGGCGGCGAATACTTCGGTAACGACTGGGTGCTCGTGGTCGATAACGCCGGCCGCAGCGACTTCCCCGAGCCAGGCCAGGCGATATGGGACGGTAACTATACGCCCATGCTCGAAGGTCCGACGAATCTTACCGCCTATGCCGGTTCGGCTGATGAAGTGGAACTGAGCTGGCAGGATAACTCGGATAACGAAGACGGATTCGTCGTCGAGCGAAAACCCTACGGCGGCATCAACGAATGGTATGAAGTAGTTGACCTGGCCGGAAACGTTACCAGCTATACCGATACCGATTCACTCCACGGCCTGGTCAGTTATACGTATCGTGTCGGTGCGTACAAGAATTAACGTCCGATCCATAAATAAATAATATCCTGCAATAACAAACCCGCAGATAACAACAGGCCCACGAATGGCATTGGGTCCGACCTTGGAGTCGGATTCGAGGCCATGAGTGGGTTTGCTCCTATCGCCCGTCAATATGATTGTTTCCGCATGCCTGATCGGCTATAATACGAGTTGCGAGTGGTGCAAAGAGAGTCATGATCATGTTCTTTTCAGCGCGGGGCCGATCCTGCCGATTGCATGTCATGAGAACTACTGACTCACTTTCAGGAGAAGACATTTCATGGGACTGATCCAACTCGCACACATGGTTTCCGTTTTGACTTTCGCCGTCACCTTCCCGCCGGACGGCCTGCCGTGGGATCATGGCCGGCTCGAAATATCGAATAACAACCGGTTCATCCAACACGAAGACGGCACGGCCTTCTACTGGCTGGGTAATACGGTCTGGGAGTTTTTTCATCAGGCAACCGATAGTGAAGTGATACAGTTGCTCGACAACCGCCAGGCCAAAGGTTACACCGTGGTGCAGGCGGTACTGCTTGCCGAACTCGACGGCCTGAACACGCCGAACGCAGAAGGGAATCGGCCGCTGCTGAATAACGATCCCACCACGCCCGATGTGAAACCCGGCCCCGACGATGACTACTGGGACCACGCCGACTGGATCATTACGCAGGCGGAACTGCGCGGCATGTACATCGGCCTGCTACCCACCTGGGGTGATAAGGTCGTTAATTCACCCATTTTCAATACCAGTAACGCATATATCTACGGCCAGTGGCTGGGTGATCGTTACAAGGACCGGCCGAATATCATCTGGATCAACGGTGGCGACCGCAGCGGCGGGGGCGGCTACAACGCTATATGGGACGCCATGGCCGAAGGGATTCTGTCACGTGATAGCAATCACATCATGACCTACCATCCCTACGGCGGCCATTCTTCGTCCGAGTGGTTCCATAACGATAGCTGGCTCGACTTCAATATGCTGCAATCAGGCCATTACTCCTTTCACCTCGATAACTATTCCATGATCGCAAATGATTACAACCTGTCGCCCGTGAAGCCGACACTCGACGGCGAGCCGCGGTATGAAGATCACCCTGTGAGCTGGAACCCGTCGAACGGCTACTTCCGCGATGCCGATGTCCGCGAGGCGGCGTACTGGTCGATCTTCGCCGGTGGATTCGGTCATACCTACGGCCATCACAGCGTCTGGCAGTGGCATGAAACAGGCGATTGGGGTGTGAACTACCCCGACCGGACCTGGCTGGAAGCACTCGACCGGCCGGGAACGTTCCATATGACACACGTCAAGGCACTTATGCTCTCCCGTCCGTTTTTCACACGCGTACCCGACCAGTCACTGCTCGATATGGATGCTTCTTCCGGTGAAAATCGCGTCCAGGCGACTCGCGGCGAGGACTACCTCTTCGTTTATACCGGCACCGGCCGGACGCTCACAATCAACATGGGCCGCATCGGCGGCGCCGACGTCAAGGTTTGGTGGTACAACCCACGCGATGCCGCAGCCACACTCATCGGTACATACGCGAATGCAGGCTCGCGGTCATTCGACCCTCCGGGCGGCGAATACTTCGGTAACGACTGGGTGCTCGTGGTCGATAACGCCGGCCGCAGCGACTTCCCCGAGCCAGGCCAGGCGATATGGAGCGGCAATTACAATTCACTGCTTGAACCGCCGACCATCGTGTCTGCTACATCGCCGTCATCCAATACTGTCGAACTGGTCTGGCAGGATAACTCGGATAATGAAGCGGGATTCAAAGTCGAACGAAAACCCTTCAACGGCAACAATGCCTGGCACGAGTTGGCTTCGCTCGATTCGAATACCACCAGTTACACAGATACCAGCACACTGCACGGCTATGTGACATACACATACCGTGTCGGCGCGTTCTCGGAATAGCTGCAAAACAGCTTCATGCGTTACTGCTGCAGAGCTCAATCAGCCGAAAACATCCGGCAGATCGTCGTACAATGTGATCATCGGGAATCATTCAAAGCTTCTTGCTGGTTCCGCCGTCACTTTCATGCTGACCTGAAATAAATCAGCGTCGCTGCAATCACCGCACCCACCGTGTTGAATACCAGGTCGAGCCCCGTATTCACATATCCGCCCACATTCGATTCCATTGTCATCGCGGCAATGAACTCGACAATTTCGTTCAGTGCCCCGAACCCGAGTGACGCGGTGATGCAGATCGTCATCATGGCGATCGTCGGCACAATAGTCATGTTATATTTCAGCCTGATCCCGTTTCGCAGACCCTGCCAGCACAGCCACGCCGTGGTCCCGAACCCGAACGCGTGGATGACGTTGTCATATTTCAGCCAACCTTCGATCGAGGCGCCTTCACCGGCAGGGATGATCCACCACGAATACAGAACCCGGTTCGGCCCGTTGATCGGCCAGCTCTCCGGCACCGCCACAAGCCCACCCGCCATGTGCAGGAATCCCCAGAGACACAGGCACCAGATCAGACCCGTCGAGAACCGGAACTTCCAGTGCACCAGGGTCAGCAGACTGATGAGCACCAGCACAACGCCGACGTAGAAAATGAACTCGAAGTTCGATTCACGGACCGCAACAACGGCCGAGACACTCATGTACATACCGGTAAAAACCGCCGCCGCACTCAGGCCGGGGGTGCTGAAGAACGGGGCAGGGCTGCAGTTCGAACGGGATTGATCCATTAGTGGCTCCTTATTGAACCGGTTGACCAGGCCGTAGTATAATCTATTGTATGCTGTTTTTAACGCTTCAGTTGTATGCAGCATGAATCACGTGCTTGCCTGCATGATGCAGTCAAGGCTGCAGAGAATAATCTTCAGTTTGTTAAAAGACAAATCATTCGATCAGTTCTCATGATGTCGCGAGTCCAAGCCATGTGGATCACCTACGCTTGTCTGTCGGCACTGACGGCGGCACTGGTCGCCATATTCGCCAAACCGGGTTTGAAACAGGTCGATCCCACGCTGGCGACAACGATCCGGTCGATCATAATGGCCGTGTTCCTGGTTATTGCTGCCGGTGTACTGGGTAAGTTCACAGACTTCACCGCATCATCAATCAGTAGCAGGGACTGGCTGCTGATCGTCCTGGCCGGCGCCAGCGGTGCACTGTCATGGCTGTTTTATTTTCTCGCACTGCGCACCGGGCCGGCCTCGGCCGTCGTCGCAATCGACCGGATGAGTATCGTTTTTGTCGTTTTGCTCGCTGTGATTGTACTTGGTGAAACGTTCTCCTGGCGACTGGCGATTGGTTCTGTACTGATGGTCATCGGCGCCGTGTTCATTTCACTTAATCCGCAGACCTGACACAGTCACAAGATACCACCACATGACAAGAACAAGCCCACTGATCTCCGCCTGAGGTGGTCTACTGCGGGCTTGCAGATATTAAGCGAAACATGCAAGCATATAGAAAAACCCACCGATATCGCAGGCAAACAGCGTGAATGCACGATACCGGCGGGGCCTCAATATTCACATTGGAAAACCACTGGCTATGAATACATAAGTTGAATAACGCCGACCTTACTCGGCCACTTCGTAGCCGGCGTCCTTCAACTGCTTGCGAACAGATTCGACCATCACATCGCCGAGTGTCGATTCGCCGCCTTGATCAGCCAGCTTCTTCTTTTCAGCTTCCACGTAAGCTTCTCGCTCCTGTGTAAGCTGTGCGATTCGATTCTGGATCGCCTGGCGCTTCGACGTCTGCTGGTTGATATAAGCGACCTGTTCTTCCTCCGTCATCTTCTGCATCGTCTCGGGCAGATGTTCCTTTTCGACCTTGCTGATGGCGAAACTTTCATCTTTCGCGGCATCCACCAGATCCCAATCCGAATTCGTATAGAGCCCGCTGTTCTTGGTCTGCACACGCTCGGCGAGCGTCGGTGCGGAGATGCTCGCCGCGTTGCGGTCCTGCTCCTCCTGGCGGTGCTTGAACGATTCGCCCTTCGGCCCGTAGGGAATGTACGTCGCATTCAGTTCGATATTCAGCCGCATGATCTCGTCGTCCTGCGGCGCATCGATATGCACAGGCGACTGGTCCTGGTCGATATTCATATACGTCCCCCCGCCGAGCCGGGCACCCTGCTGCCACATGCCCTGCACGCCGGTGTCATACGCTCCGCAGTGGATCGTATTGACGACAATACCCTTCTCCTGCGCCAACCGGCAGGCGTATTCATAATGCACCGGACCCTGTGTGAACGGCTCATTACCCGCAATGAAAATCGCCTTGTAATGCTGATTTGAACTGCTCCACGCCAGCCGCTTGAGCGATTCTGAAATCGTCTGGCCGCAGTACTCATCACCACCATTCGTCGAAAGTGCGAACAGCGCCTCGGAGATGCTGTCAAGGTCACGCGTCAGCCCCAGCACCTGGCGGATATACCCCTCCTGCGACGGCAGGTTATTGTTGCCGTATTCAAACATCGCCACCTGCACCGGCGGCGACTGGCCGTCGTGCTTTGTTTTCGCAAACTCATTCACAATCGACCAGAGCTGTGATTTCGCCTGGTTGATCAACCCGTCCATCGAGTTGCTCGTATCCAGCAGCAGTGCAATCTGAATCGCCGGCTCATCCACCGTCAAGATCGTCACGTCAGTATCAGGCGGCACATCAATCGTCACCGATACCTTCGGCCCGGCATAAACCGAAACACTCATGACTGACACGGCCCCGATCATTACAAATCCAAAGCGGCGGAATTTCATAGCAGGTTCCTTTCTTTCTGCTAGGCCCATGCACGTCTTAACCCCATTACCCCTGGTTGGACGCACTGGCAGTCAGAAATGTTTCCCGCTACGGCATAATTTCATAACCTGTTAATTTATATAAAATAACACCCGGGGAAGGTTTCGGCCGATGAATTGGTGACATTTCGTTCGCCGTTGATTCATGATCTGAGAAAAGGGGATATCAGATATTGATTAATGAATTATTGTATCTTGCCCCCTTGCCCTGGCCCCACAAATGTTAAGGTTGCCGATCTACCTGAAAGAATCGGCTCTCTTAAAAACTACACTGTTGCATCATCCGGTGATAAAGGCGAGATACACCTGATCAACTCAGGGATAGCGTTTTTCGACGTATCCCACACATCTTCCAGTTTAATCCTATCATAGCTGTGGAGCAGTACATCTCGCATGCCGGCCATTTCCCGCCATGGGATCTGTGGATATTCCTTTCTAAACGATGTGGATAGCCGTTTGGTTGCTTCACCAATGATTTCAAACTGGCGAATCACTGCCGCCTGATGGATTTCGTTATTTCGAATGCATCGAAAACCATTCCATCAACGGCGTTCAATTCTTGACTTCGCAGGGCTTCGGCGTACGAATGGCAACGGTACCGGGCAAAGGTCCAGGCAAAGTGGACAACACACTTTTTGCCTGCTTACCGTATTCTCCACCACAATCCGTACTGAAAGACTGATTCAATACCCATTCCGCTTACGCACCGGCACCCGATCCAGATCGACACTCGCCAGTACTTCCGCGATCCGTCTGCCCGCATCGCCGCGGCCGTAGGGATGGCGTAGCCTGCGCAGGTCAAGCTTCAACGCCTGCTTGAGTGCCTTCAGAACATTCGCAGTACCGTAGTTGCAATCGATCACATTACCCGGCTTCTGCCTGCCTGCCTGTCTCGGGCCGATGTTCACACACGGCGTCTTCAACGCGGCAGCCTCGATCAGACCCGCCGACGAATTACCCACAATCACACCCGCACCCGCCAGAAGTGGCAGGAACCGATCACGGGGCAGGTGGCCTTTACCTGCTTTCATGCGAATCGCCGATCGGATGCCCTCCGAGCCGGGGTCGCTATTCGGGCTGATCAGCAGAATCCACGGATGGTCGATCCGTTTTTTGATCAACTGCTGGACCGCATCGAGCGTCTCGATCATCCACATCCGTTCGCATTTGTTCGATTCGCCGATCGGGTGCTGGGCCACAATACAAAGCGGCGGAGCAGGATGCGGCTTTACCGACTTGAGGCCGTCGATCGCCGGTGAACCCGTCATAAATATATACTCGGCAGCTTCGCCCATACGCACCAGTCGATTCTTACTTTCTGTCGTCGCGGGAAAGTGCAGGTGCGCCATCTTACTGACCGCGTGCCGGATCGCTTCGTCCGCCACACCCTCGGCACGGTCACCCCCATGGAGATGGGCGATGTGAATTCCCATCACACTTGCGGCACTCGCCGCCGCAAGCACTTCAATACGATCACCCAATACCATTAGAACGTCGGGTTTTACACTCGCAATCACCTGTCCGAACCCCGTCACCCCGCGACCGAGCGCAGCCGCGTCCGACTCCCGGCCGGTCTCGTTACGTCGCTGCATGCGAACACGTGAATCGATCGTAAACCCACTGTTGACAATATCTCGCCAACTCGAACTGGTCAGATGCGAACCCGTCACCGCAGTATGCAGTTTCAATTGTTGACAATCCGCAACGGCATCCATCACCGATCGGAGCAGGCCGAACTCGGCACGCGTGCCTGTAACGACCATGATGTGGCGGTTTCTGCGTTGCATACCGGCTGATCGGGATAAACCCACAAGGCTCGGTCAGGCCGCCTCGCCCCGCGACGCTTTCGATTGGAGAATCGTCTGAGCCAGGTCAAGATCGAGCTGGCAATCGACGTCGACTACTTGACCAGGCTCGGTCACAATCGCCCTGCGGTTCATACCCAGAAACGCATGCGGGCGCTCGGGTATCACACTGAACAGACAGAATCGCGTCACCGTAATGATTCCGCCGTCCAGCATGTACACCGGCGGCAGGTCCTGCCTGCGATAGATATCGTTCGGCGCGTAGTCAGTGATGAAGTCGCCCTGATCACCTTCCAGCACCTTCATCCAGTACGGATGCATCTTTCCGACCGGGCAGACGCTCTGGACACTATCGCAGCCTTCTCGCTGGAGCTTCTGCATGGCACGGTCCGTCAGATCAGCAGGCCGTAGCGGCACATTTCCGTAGAGTATGGCAATGTAATTGAAGTTCGCTGTGAACCGAGATTCCATTTCCTCCAATGCATGCCTTGTGGCACTATCGACCGTGGCGGTATCACTCGCCAGGTGGTCCGGCCGCCAGACCACATCGATCTGGTAATGCGACCCGATTTCAGCGATGTTGTGGTCATCCGTCGACAGTACAATCTGATCCAGTGACTGGCACGCGAGGGTATGCTCGATTGTCCATGCGATCATCGGCTTACCGCCGACCGGCAGACTGTTCTTATGCGGCAAACCCTTACTTCCCGCCCGGGCCAGAATGACTCCTAGTGTGTTCATGTAGTATAAGATCGGCTGTTTTTGCCGATCTTGTTCAATGTTCAAGGTTGTTAATACCTATTCTGTCTCGGCCGACTTTGACCGTTGACCTGTGAACAAACCCGGCTTCGCCGGTTTACGGTCTGTGCCATTCCGAGCAGTTTTTACAGAGCGGCAGTTCGGTGTATCGGCCATCAAGATGTTGTTCGTAGATGGTTTGAACGTTCTGCCAGATATCGATAAGGCGTTGTTTGTTTGCGTCACCGAGTACAGCACGTCCGAGCCAGTCCTGGTCGCAGAGCGCGACCTGTCCTGTTGACAGGATGGTCATCCGCTGTTTGAGCTGGCGGCATGGCCGTCGACGGGCAGGTTCCATGGGCACGGGAGTCAGAGTGGGCATAAGTCCGCAACCGGACTTCGCCGGCTCGATCACCGGATGGGCGTACAGCCTGGCCCATCGTTCGAAGAACGATTCCAAATCGTTCAGTGTTTCGTTTGTCTTGATCAACCTCGGGACGAACCATGGCATGGACGCGCATGACTGGCCGGCCAGTGACCGCCGGTTACGTTCCTCGAACAGCCACTGCATGTTATGGACGATCTGGCCGAAGGCGTCGTTACCCATCACCTGTCGGTACGTTTCGCCGGTATCGGCGTTCAGTCGCATCGACAACAGATCGATCGGCAATTCAAGCAGCTTTCGCAGTGTTGTTTCCTCGCAGAGCAGGTCTGTTTCGACCCCGATACTGAAGACCCCGGATTCATGGGCGTAGCGGATAATCTCTTCCCACTTCGCGTGCAGCAGGGGATCGCCCAGCCCGCCGATCAGCAGTGCAATATCTCCGCCAGCGTGTTCGTCGCCGAGTTGTTCGAGCAAACGTCTGGCAAGGTCGAGTTCGATATCCGGCCGATCGAATTTCACGTGATGATGCGGGACGATATAGCCGCTGACGAGTCTGCGTGGCGTCAGTTCGAGAGTGACCTGCTGGGGCAAACGTGACAGGCCATTCCGCGGCGCGTTAGCTTCGACCTCCCGGCAGGCATTGGTTACGTCTGTGGCGCATGCGGTTTTGAATGATTCGCCCATGTGCTTGGCCATATCACGGATCAGCTTGACGCTTCGCGGCGTGTCATAGATGAACCGTCGATAGCAATCGCGGACGGATGGCGGAATGGGATGGTTCGGTTCACGTCCGATCGGGTCGATCACCGGCTTATATGGGTTATATCCCAGAATCTGCGCGAATGACCCGTTATTTTCCGCGATCTGTTCGAGTACGGTCAGGCTGGTTGCGATACCGGAGAGTCCGGGTGGTGCCTGTGTAAAGGTGAGTTTATAGGCGTCGGGATGCTTCAGGTGCATGGCAAGTTGTTCCTGAGCATAATCGACATCGAAGAGGCACCAGTCGCATCGGATAATGAACGCGGCTTCGCCGTGGTTAGCGTGAAGTGCTTCTACCAGCGGGTTGGTGGGGAGGATTTCGTCGTAGCAGCAGGCGTTTCCCAGTCCGCCTCGCCAGTTCGCAAGTGCCCATTTTCTCGCGGCGATCCAATGTTGCATATTGACGTTCGACAGGCTGCCGTTGACGGGGAAGGCGGAGACGGGTTTGTCGAACTTGCGATTTTCAAGCAGTGGCATGGGGTCCTGGTCTTTTGGATGGACCAGAACGATTTTATTGACCTGTCTGACTGCGGCGGCTCGCCGGACGGTATGCTGCAAGACATTGTCATCACCCAGCTTTTCATTGAGACGGGCGCTCAGACCAAGCCAGTTGCGATTGACATCGGTCGGAATGAGGGCAATGGCATTCATCACAGGTTAATACGAACTCCACGTTTGATTCTAGGCTGCGGCAATACCGGCTTTCTTCTTGCCGGATGTTGCCGACTTGGACTTTTTCAAAAAAATATCCAGTCGCGACCGGGCTTCGCTGCAGATTTCGATCGCCTCATCGCAGACCTGAACCAGCCAGTCCAGGTTCTCCTGGTCGCGTTCGAGCTGTTGAATCTGTCGCTGATATTTATCGTCGGTAATATAGCTGATGGCATGATCTGCTTTATTCCGCTTGAACGCTCCTATGGTGTTCAACGCATTAACCAGTGCAAACGCTGAGGATAAATCATTCTCGACGTGATGCTGTTCCTTTGTCAGCTTATCGAACAGCTTTTTCATTTTCGCGTTATCACGATGGTGTTTCTGCATCTGGGTGAGAATAGGAATGGTCCGTTTGGTGGTTGCTCTGAGGTCATTTATCTCATCGGTTCTTTTGATCAGCAGTTCCAGTGCCTGTTTCAGTCGGTCATGATCCAGTTCGATGGGCGGGACCGCCAGATTTGGAACGGGACGCGTGGCGAATAGCTCAAACGCCTCAGCCAGCGTCATTCGCTCCGTATGGGCCTTTGGTATGCCGCCTTCGGTCGCGTCGATGATCTTCTGTTCGGCGTTGGCGAAATCGCGTTCGAACTGTTTGAGGTACGTAATCATCTGTTCGTCGGTGAACATCGGCCTGCCGTTGACATCCGTCTCGCGTCGTAGATGGCCTCGCATCCTGATGATCCTGCGCCATTCCATCATTTCGGTGGTATTGAACTGATTCAGCTCCGAAGACCAGACCTGGTGGATCGCCGTACCGGGCATGTAGTAGAGGCCCTCGGAGAATCCCAGGTCCTGACCGATGAAGATAATCGGATCGCAACCAAGGTGCTGTGCAAGATAAAACGACAGGTGCGCCACCGTGCAGCCCATTCTCATGGGAATTCGCGGCACGGCCATCGGGCCGAGGAGAATGTCATTGAACTGTGACGCCAGCAACCTGGCCGGGCCGGGATAGTTATCCAGAATCGCAGGATGGCCTTTGGGTTCGAATACCAGTGTGACGTCGGGAAGCGGAGGCAGATCTTCATAGAACCGGGTGCAGATCTGCGAGTAATCGAGAGCGGTGACGAAGTCGGGTCGAATCCCTCGCTCGAGCAGGAGCTTGAGGCCGGTCTGTACGGTAATGAGTATGTACTTGTCTCTCGGCCCTGCATCTTTCAGCAGTTCGATATTCTTTGCCAGACTGGGCCCCGCTCCGAGACAGACCGCCGGGTAGCCCTTTGCGGCCTGGTACAGATCATTAGTGGTTGCTCCGGCCGCGTAATGGGCCAGATTGCACGCCAGGTTACGACACGTACGTGCTGAATTGACCAGTGCGGTGGCGATGTTCGTCCGGCAGAAAGCCAGGATATCCATAACCATCTGGCCGAAGGTGTTGAATGACTCGTTATTGAGCTGCCTGCTCGCCGGGTGCGTTACCAGCTTCATTCCGGTAGTGACCACGGCGGAATACCCCTCGATACGCCTGGTCAGAGCCGGGCGGGTAACACTCTGGTCTGCCAGGATGGTTCCGGTTCGACCGAGCCAGCGGGTATGGTCGATCTGCTCGAGTACCGCTCGCCATAGGCCGGGGTCCGGCTCGTAGACGACCATTACACCACGTTTGCCCATTTTCTCAGCCATGGACGCGACGTGATATCCGAGCCCCAGTCCCATGAAGACCACGCAGCCGATCTTCTGGTATTCGACAGAACTGACGAGTTTATCCGCTTCGGCGAGCGGATCGTAACGGCTTGCCAATGCAATGGTTCTGTTGTTCTGATTGATCGATGCCACGGCATGGCCGGTTTTCGCTTGTGACCAGGCCAGGCACGTCGGCGAGGCCTGTTCGATGCGACTTGCCAGATCGGGGTCCCGGCGTCGAATGGCATCGAGGTTGGCCTTCAGGATGGACGAATCAGATGCAGGCATACCTCAAGGCTCTTATCGGAATGATACATCCTCACACTTGAAACGCCGGCGGGGATGGGATTTTTCATATGATGGCTGTTTTCACTCCGGCAAAGACCCGTAACCTTTTACGAACCTTCAATCTTACTTATAAACATGGTTCGTTTGTCCGGTACTTGCTCGATTGTATTGTGTCGGTCATGATGAGCATCATGACGCTGAACCAACCACCTCTCTGGGAGTATCTGCTGCTGGAGGAGCCCTTCGACCTGGTGCTTGCACTGGGCTTGCCGATGGTTCTGATATTACTGCTGGCAATTTACTGGCGGCGAAAGAATCCGGCGTTGGTGGCGGCGGCAGGGCTTGCGGTCGCGATGGGTGTGTATCTGCTCGCCGCTGTTGTGGTTACCGATCGCGAGCAACTGCTGGACCAGACAAAAACACTCATTGCGGCGACAAAACCGCTGAACTGGCCGGTGATCGACGGGATGGTCAGTCCACAGGTCATTATCACCAAGTCGGATGGTCAGTCGTGGATGAGCAGGCAGCAGATGCAGGTCAGTCTGCAGAATTACGATGTCGTGGGTCACGATATCGTCGCTATTGATGCAGGGATCACGGAATCTGGGACGGGGATTTCAATGTGTGAACTTCACAGCCGGTTCAAAATTGAACCGCGTGCCGTCTGTGTATCGTCCTGGCAGTTGACCTGGCGGAAGTTGCATGATGCGAGCTGGGAGGTGGTTGAAATCCAGTGCCTGAAAGTTCAGGGCGTGCAGGCCATGTGAATCTGATTATGATCAGACGTATTGAATCAAACCTATGAATGGATGTATTGATGCATGATGGTGTAATTGGTGCAGGTATTCGAGCGTATTACCTCAGGTTGGTGACAGCCGCGGTATTACTGGTTCCACTGGCGGCCTACGGCCAGGTTGATGAACAGCATATCGACCTTCAACCCGATTGGCGTGAGGGACAGACCTGCCGGTATGAGTTCTGGAACAGCAGGCGGCAGAACACCACCATGGAAATCGCCGGGCGTCAGCGTGAGATGAGCAATACACTCGAATCGGAGGGCGAGATTACCTGGCGGGTCGATCGTGTCAGGCCGGACGGTTCTGCCACGTGCAGTATGACGCTTGACTGGATTGCGATAACCGTAACCGACCCGGACGGTGAAGAGCAGTACAGCGATTCGAGGCGTGGCAGCGGCGATATTGAATCGTTGCACCAGTTGCTCCGTGCTATGTCAGGCAGAACACTGGTAGTTGAAGTGGCAAGTGACGGCAGTATCAGCAGTATCAGCGGTAGAGCCCAGATCGCCCGAGCAGTGGACCAGCCGGAGATCGTGCCTGAAGACCTCGACTTCATCGAGTCGGCAAGTGATCTGGCGACGTTGTCCGGTGCACCGGCCGGGATCGAACCGGGCGGGAGCTGGAAGGTCCCCTTCAAGTGGAATCATGACATGGGCTTTATGCATTACGAGACCACGTATACGCTAGATGGGATTGAGCTGATCGCTGATATCCCGATTGCGACCGTCACCGGCCGGTCGAAGCTGAAACTCGAGTACGATGATTCTGATATGCCACCCGGCTCGCCGCCGGTCGATGTGGATTTGATCAGCGGCAGCCAGGAATCGCAGATCATTTACGATTTAAGTCGCCATGAAGCCGTGGGGCGCAATACAGTCGAAACGCAGACGATCAATATGTCGATCCGTTTCCCGCAGCAGACCTTCAGCCGGTTGATCGAGCAGGAGATGCAAGGCCAGGTTTTGCGGATTGAGGAAGAATGATACTTACTACATGCATGGGGGTGGTGAAGTTGCGGGTACTGACGACTTGGTTGTCCTCGCCACCGGTTATGGTCGGGGGTGGAATTTATTGATGACTTGCTGGAGTCGGGTGTGGTCGACGTGGGTGTAGATCTGCGTGGTTCTGATATTGCTGTGTCCGAGCAGTTCCTGTACGACTCGCAGGTCGGCGCCGCCAGCGAGCAGGTGAGTGGCGAACGAGTGGCGGAGAGTATGGGGATGGACATCGCGTAGGCCGGCGCGTTGTGCCATTCGTTTGACGATCTGCCAGACGACGACGCGGGTGATGGGCAGGCCGGTGCGTGAGAGGAACATGAGATCGGTCTGCCGGTCTTCTCTGACGAGTTGTGGTCTGAGTTCGCCGAGGTAATTCTGCAAGGCCTTGACGGCGGGTTTTCCGATGGGGACGAGTCGTTCCTTTCTGCCCTTGCCCATGACGCGTATCACCCCGAGGTCCGGGTGGAACCAGTCGATTTTGAGTTTCGCCAGTTCACTGGCCCGCAATCCGCCCGCGTAGAGCAGTTCAAGCAGTGCGATATCCCGTAAACAGAGCGGGTCGTCGGTATCGGGCGCTTGAATGAGTTTTCCGATCTGTTCCGCAGCGAGTACGTTGGGTAGTCGTTTCCAGCTCGATGGCTGGCTGAGAAGTTCAGCGGGGTTTTTGCGGATATACCCGGCCGAGGCGATGAACCGGCAGAAGACGCGGATGGTGGCGACATGCCTTGCGATACTGGATATTTCCAGCCCTTTCACCTGGAGTTTCTGGAGGTGTTTGGAGATCAGTGGCAGTGTCAGGTCATGCCAGCCGGAATGGCCTGATTCGACCATGAATACCCAGATATCTCGCAGGTCAGCGGCGTAAGCGGCGATGGTCGCCTGTGCGAATCCGCATTCGATGCGGCAATAGTTGAGGAAATCACGAACCGGTCCGTCGAAGTGCGACGCCGGCCTGGTTGTAGCGGTGGTAGGCTTCGAGCGTTCTGCCTTTGATCGTGATGTCAAAGGTGTGTGGATCAACCGTTTTGAGCTCCGTCGCCAGTTGATAAAACGTTGAGCATGCCGTGTAACTGCTCAGGCAGAACAAATAGGCCTGTTCGATCTGGCATAAGCTGAATCGTGCTGCACAACGTGAGTCGCCGTAGTTGATAAACGGGCAGGCGTTTTCACAATCGTTTTTTGGCCCGTTGATCATCATACCGTCAAGCCTCACGCTAACCGTATTTTTATATCGGACGGTGGTCGGTAAGAGCGTGAAAGAAACCATCGGCCCGGTAGCGTATCGCGTCGGCACCTGGCAGGCGTTGTCCGATGGGCGAGTCGGCGGGGGATCGGGCAATTCGGGTATCCGTTCCTGACGATCCTCATGCGTTATTAACATGTTTCTGTTATTGTCTTATAAGCTCGCGTGTAGTCCGGGCGACGTTGTCTTTTTAATTTATCTTTCACACCAGCAGGGAGGTTTGAGAATGAAACGATTTAGTTCAATTATCATCCTGATCGTTATGTGTATGTGTTCGCAGGGAGCATTTGCAGTTGAGGAACCTTCGGGCGCATTCGGTTTGTGGGAGTTCATTCCTGATTACACCGGATTTTCACGAGTGGTGAATGGGATTGATTATGACACCTCTACTGCGGGTCTGGAGTTCATTTCGCCTGTGATGTCGATATACGAAGTTCCCCAGAGCGCGACTCACGTCGTCGGTGTCGAACGGTTCCAGTTCAACATCTATACTTCGGATGCAACGACGCTTCTGCTTAACTACGACATAGCTGATTCGTTGAGTCGTCCGTACCCGGACCCGAACAACCCGATGTGGCAGCCCGGGGGTAACCATCCGACGGATTATTACGATATGGATGGCGATGAAGTCGACCCGTTGAATGATGATTATCCCGACAGCGGTCTGGTCGGGCTCGGCGTTGCGCAATTCAGAGATAGCCGTATCCTGGTTTTCGGGCGTGTTCTTGGCGGTGCATACAGCAACAGTCTGGAGGGATGGCAGAATATCACGCGGTGTTCGTTGTTTGCATTTGATATGCAGAGCGGCAATAAGTTGTGGGAGAAGTATATTGATGAAGTCAATACCGGTAACTGGCGTGTTGATTATGTACTTTCAGCGTGCGGTGATTTTCTGAATAATGATTTGAACGATGAAATCCGGATTGTGCGTGTCAAGGAGCAGGGGATGCTCCGCTACACGTACGTCGAGTTTTATGATGTGTATTCAGGTGGGCTGATTACGCAGAAGCTCATTATCAACGCCATTCCCTGACATGAATTCATCCGCCCGGCGTTGTGACGTCGCATCACAATGCCGGGCAGATCACAAACGAAAGGCATTCGTCATGATTTGCCGCCGGATTTCCGTGCGGATCGGTTCGGATGAAATGATGTTTACGTGCAGTTCACCGACCGGATCAGCCGGTCAAGGCTTGTCGCAGGGCTCTGCGTAAAGCTTGTTCATGCAGGTCGGACAGATGCCGTGGCTGAAATCCGCTTCGGGATGGCGGATGAGGTATTTTTCAATGGGATGCCATCGGCCCTGAGGATTTTTGATGCTTTTGCAGTTGGCGCAGATGGGTACGATGCCGCGAAATGCCTGCAGTTCCATCAGATAGTCGGTCAATTGTCGGTTCTTATCGCCGAGACTTTGATTCATGTAGATAACGTCGATGTGCGATTCGATCATATCACGGAACTTGAGCATCAGGTTTTCAACCAGTTCTGAATAGTGGTTCGGCTTATTGTCCAATATGCAGAGGGTTCCAAACGGTTTGCGATCAGGCAGTCTGATCGGGAAACCCAGGTAAGAGATCATGTTCAGCCTGACGTCGGGATTGTTTCGCCAATGTTCATCGGCCGATGCATCGGGAACGAGAAGGCGGTTCTGCGACCGGATTACATGCTCGCAGTAGAGTCCGGAACCTTCGAGCTTTTCATGATCGCCGGTGTGATAGGGGTTCCCGGCGTTTTCGCTTGATACCAGCACCTCGATCTCCGGTTCGTTATACTTCATGATCAGTGCGGCGGGGACATGGATCATTTCAGCAAGGATATTCACCATCTCCTGCCAGTTTTTCATAATCCGTTCCGGGATCAAGATTTTCACATCATGAGTGATCATAGTCGCGTCCTTGTTTGATACTATTATGGCAAGATCAGCTTTGTGGATACAGATTAAAATTGTATTTTTTCAAGCGGTTTTGTTGTTGTTTGCACCTGGACGAGTCACCGGGTTTCACCTTGAGCGAATGAGGCTTTAGAATACTGCCATGTCCAGTGAACATGATCTCAGGTGTGCGATCTGTGAAATCGGCAGGCGTGTTTATGATCGCGGGTATGTGGCGGCGAACGACGGCAATATCAGTTGCCGGCTTGGTGACGGGCGATACCTGTGTACTCCGACGGGTGTATCGAAGGGTTATATCGATCCAGCGGATATTGCGGTGGTTGACGGCGAAGGCCATCAGCTTTCGGGTGATCTCAGGTGTACGAGTGAAATCCGTCTTCACCTGGCGATATACCGGGAGCTGGCGCATATTCATGCCGTCTGCCACGCCCATCCGCCGCATGCCACGGCGTTTGCGGTGGCGGGTCTGCCGCTGCCTGTCGGCATTCTGCCGGAGGTTGAGATTTTTCTCGGTCCGGTGCCGCTGGCAGACTACGATACGCCCGGCAGCAGTGAATTCGCGAATACGATACTCCCGCATTTGAGGAACAAGGCGAATACGATCCTTCTTGCGAATCACGGCGTGGTAGCGTGTGACAAAGACCTTACCCAGGCGTACTTTCACATCGAGACGGTCGATATGTACGCCCGGATCCTGCTATTGGCGAAGCAGGTCGGCCGTGTGAGGCAGTTGCCGGCGAGTAAGATCGATGAACTGCTTGAGTTGAAGAAGCGGATGGGTATCGAGGATCCGAGGCTGGATGGCTGGTGGTCGCCGCCGGGGGATATCGATGCGTTTTTGAAGACGATTTCGTAAGTTGGATCTGAGTCCGTCGATTCTGTTGCCTATCGCGTCAGGCTTCAAGATGTGGCTGAAGCCATCCCGTGACTGCCAATTCGGCATTCCGGTGTGACAGAACTGTCAGGCAAATAGTGATAAAATCGATACTTAGGCGATGATTTCGCGGCAGTGGTTTTGCATGGTAAATCTGAGGGATAGAACGATGCCAGTGAAATATGAAGATTATTATGAAATACTCGGTGTGAATCGTGTGGCGTCACAGGATGATATCCAGCGTGCCTATCGGAAACTGGCGCGTCAGTATCATCCAGACGTGAATAAGGACCCGCAATCTGCTGAGAAGTTTGGGAAGGTCAATGAAGCGTACGAGGTGTTGAAGGACCCGGAGAAGCGAAAGAAATATGATGCATTGGGTTCGAACTGGAAGGCGGGTCAGGACTTTCGTCCGCCGCCGGGTTTCGAGCATATGCACTTTGAGTTCGGAGGTCCTGGCGGTCGTGGCGGCGACTTCAGTTCGGGCAACTTCAGCGACTTTTTCGAGATGTTTTTCGGTCCCCGTGTTGCCGGTGGTCGTGGCGGTGGCGGGTTTGAGGACCTTTTCGGTGGCCGGTCTGATCCTCATGCCGGGTTCGGCCGGGGCGGATTCAGTCAGCGTCAGCCGGGTGACGGGCATCAGCAGGTCGAGCTGGAGATATCGCTTGAGGAAGCGTATCACGGCGCCACGCGGCGATTGGAACTTCAGACGGCCTCGGGGCGAAAGACAGTTGATGTAAAAATCCCAGCCGGCTCGATCGACGGTTCGAAGGTGCGGCTTCGCGGCGAAGGGCTGGTCTTGAAAATCCGGTTGGCCCGTCATCCGCGATTCTCTGTATCCGGTCATGACCTGGCGGTAGACCTGAAGCTTTCACCGTCGGAGGCCGCACTGGGCGAGAAGGTGGACGTCGCGACGCTTGACGGTACGGTGACACTTAGTGTTCCCGCCGGTGCTCAGTCCGGTCAGAAGCTGAGGTTGAAGGGTAGAGGGCTACCGAAAGGTAAGAACAAAGGCCGCGGCGACCTGTTGGTCAATCTGATGGTAGCCGTGCCGAAATCACTCAGTGACAAAGAACGTGAACTTTATGAACAGCTCGCGAAAGCATCCCGGTTCAAACCAAGGGGGTGAATAATATGAACGGTAACAAACTGACGGAGAAGACACAGGAATCGCTTTACGAAGCTCAGAATATAGCGATCCAGCGTGGTCATCAGGCAGTAGACGTCGAGCATCTGATGCTGGCATTATGCCAGCAGGAGGGCGGATTGGTCCCGCGTTTGTTCGAGCGTTTAGATCGGCCGGTGGGTGTGATCGAGTCTGAGCTGGTGCGTGAACTGGATAAGCGGCCGAGTGTTTCCGGGCCGGGCAGTGAACCCGGCAAGGTCTACCTGACGCAGGAGTTGAATGAAGTACTGGTCAGCAGTGAGAAGCAGGCCAAGCGGCTGAAAGATGAATACGTTTCGGTGGAACATATCGTGCTGGCGGTATTGGACCAGCCGAATGCGACGTCGGCCGGCCGGATATTGACCGCGTTGGGTATTAACCGCGACAGTTTTCTGCAGGTGCTTACTTCTGTACGCGGGAGCCAGCGGGTTCAGTCGGCGAATCCGGAGGCGACGTACGAAGCGCTGGCGCGTTACGGCCGTGACCTGGTTCGTGAAGCGAAGTCAGGTAAGCTGGACCCTGTCATCGGTCGTGATGATGAAATCAGGCGGGCGATCCGTATTCTGTCACGGAAGACGAAGAACAATCCGGTTCTGATCGGCGAGCCGGGAGTGGGCAAGACGGCGATTGTCGAGGGTCTGGCGCAGCGGATTGTACGCGGCGATGTACCGGAGGGACTGAAGGATAAGACGATTTTCTCGCTGGATATCAGTGCCCTTGTCGCCGGTGCGAAGTTCCGCGGCGAATTTGAAGAGCGTCTGAAGGCCGTGCTGAATGAAATCAAGGAAGCGGAAGGTCGGATTATTCTGTTTATCGATGAGTTGCATCTGATAGTCGGCGCCGGCCGGGCCGAGGGGGCCGTCGATGCGGGCAATATGCTCAAGCCGATGCTGGCCCGCGGCGAGTTGCACTGTATTGGTGCGACGACGCTGCGTGAGTACCGTCAGTATATCGAGAAGGACGCCGCGCTCGAGCGCCGGTTCCAGACCGTGCTGGTCGACCAGCCGACGGTCGAGGACACCATATCGATACTCCGCGGATTACGTGAACGGTTCGAGGTGCATCACGGCGTGAAGATACAGGACAATGCGATCGTGGCGGCGGCGATTCTATCGAATCGTTACATTACCGATCGGTTCCTGCCCGACAAGGCAATTGATCTGGTTGATGAAGCCTGTGCGATGATCCGGACGGAGATCGATTCGATGCCGGCCGAGTTGGATGCCGTGACCCGTCGGGTGATGCAGCTCGAGATCGAAGAAGCGGCGCTCAAGCATGAAAAGGACCAGTCCTCGCAGCAGCGTCTGTCGTCGCTTCGTAAGGAACTGGCTGAAACGCGTGAAGCGGCCGATGCCATGCGTGCACAGTGGGACGCCGAGAAGAATCTGGTGCACGAAGTTCAGGACCTGAGGGAGCAGCTCGACCGGCTTCGTCGCGACATCGAGCAGGCGGAGCGTGACTACCAGCTCGAGAAGGCCGCCGAGCTGAAGTACGGGCGGTTACCCGAGCTTCAGAAGTCGCTCGATTCCGCCGAGCGTAAGATGAGTGAAGCCGGAAGCGGGGGCAGTGATCGACTCGTACGCGAGCAGGTAACAGAAGAGGAGATATCCCAGATCGTATCGCGGTGGACGGGTATTCCTGTTTCGCGTTTGATCGAGGGTGAACGTGAGAAGCTGTTGAAGCTCGACGAAGTACTTCACCAGCGTGTGATCGGCCAGGACGAGGCGGTAAGCCTCGTTGCTGATGCGGTTATTCGTGCACGGTCGGGTATCAAGGACCCTCGCCGGCCGATCGGATCGTTCATCTTTCTCGGTCCGACGGGTGTAGGCAAGACGGAACTGGCGCGTGCGTTGGCGGAGGCACTGTTCGATTCCGAGGAGAATATCGTTCGGATCGATATGAGTGAGTACATGGAGAAGCACACGGTATCACGTCTGATCGGCGCACCGCCGGGTTACGTTGGTTACGAGGAAGGCGGCCAGCTCACCGAGGCTGTGCGTCGCCGGCCGTACAGTGTGATTCTTTTCGACGAGATAGAAAAGGCGCATCACGAGGTGTTCAATGTGCTGCTCCAGATACTTGACGACGGCCGCGTAACGGATGCCCAGGGCCGGACGGTGAATTTCAAGAACACCGTGATCATCATGACGAGCAACATCGGCTCGCAGTACCTGCTGGATCACGCCATGATTGGAGACGGCGGTATTGCCGATGCGGCGCGTAATGCGGTGATGAGTGAGTTGCGAAGCCACTTCCGGCCGGAGTTTCTGAATCGTGTGGATGACATTGTCGTGTTCAAGCCGCTGACGATGGACGAGATCGAGCGGATCGTCGACCTGCAGGTCAACGATCTGAGCCGGCGTCTGTCGGAGCGTCGGATACATTTGAAGCTGACGGAAGCGGCCCGGCGTCACATTGCGGACGCAGGCTACGATCCGGTATACGGCGCCCGTCCGCTGAAGCGGTATCTGCAGCACCAGGTGGAGACAAAGCTTGGCCGGGCGATTGTTGCGGGCGAGGTGGCGGACGGTGCAGATATCAGTATTGACCTCGAACCTGATAATGGATTGAAGATCAATATCGACTAGTGTGAGATTTCCATCCGGTTGCATTTTGGAGGGTTTTTAATATGGACTGATGCCCATTCTGCAGGATCACGTTATTCGTTTTGATAAGCGCCGATGCGGTAGTGGTATTGAACGAGTCCCTTGATGTGTTGTGTGTCTGTGTAGCTGGTTATATCGGCGGGCAGGTCTGCGATCTGAGTCCACTGCTGGTCGTTTCTGAGGAAGGGGTGCCGCTCGATGATGAATCCGTCTTCTCCGGTCGATGTATCCGACCAGGAGATAGTAACGGCGTCGCCGGTGGTATGAGGTGTCAATATGACATTTACCGGCGGATTCAATACCGTCTGGCCGTCGTATTCAAATGCACCGATATCAAGTGCTGTGCCCTGATAGGGGAAGCCGACGTCAAAGCCACGGTCGACCACGAAGCTGGCGGGGCCATTCGGCGCATAGTAGGGGTACGGCTTTTCGCCAGTGAGCATCAGTTCTGGATCATGCTCATAATTCTCGGCAGGCATGCCGCCGATTGTCTGATACACGTTATGTGTTGCGATGAAGTTGGGTACGGTGTATCCATGCGAATAGAGAAGCGTTCCCGGGTTTGCCTGCGTCGTAACGATGATATTATTCCGCACCTCCAGTTTTCCGTGCCGCCGCCCTGGTAGATTTCGATGAAGGTATTACTGTAGTTTTCATTCATATAGACGGTGTTGTGGTAGATTTCCACGTTGTCGGTATTACCTGTGGCGAAGATAAAACCGCGGTCGACGTTTTCAGCGATGTTATGATGAATCCAGATCGGTCCGCTCGAGTTAGCGCCGTGGTCCTGGTAGCATCGGCCGCCCTTTCCGTCACCGTAGAAGAAGTTGTGGTCGATTTCAGTATGGTTTCGCGATCCTTCGACCGCATAGCTTGACGAGGAGATATTATCGTGAATGCGGATAGTGTAATCATAGCCCTGGCCGCCCGGGGTGGGCTGATCGACTACACGGGGTATGGAGATCGGCGAATGGCAGTCGTTATTGTATATCTCGACACCGTATTCATGTTCATGTGCTATTTCGATATCAAAGGCGGGTCCGATCGGCATAACGTTGAAGATATTGTTGTATATCTTTACATTTGTCTGGCTTCGGCCGCGATAGCCGTAACCGTAATCACCGTCGGTATAGAATGTATTGTCATGGAATTCACTGTCGCTGATGTATCGCAGTGTGATATTACCCAGTTCAGATGCATCACAGATGCCGTTATAAGCGGAATTCTGAAAATAACAGTTATAGACGAAGATATTATTCGCGATGTAGATATACATGCCGGCGTATCGGAAATTCAAGATGTCCACATCATGAACTTCGACATGATCACTGCGATTGATATAGATGGCGCCATTAGCCCGGTGTCCGGGATCGTTGATGAATTCGATACCACTGATGGCAATCTGGCTGCCGCCGTCGATAACGATGATATAACCGTTCATATTAACGGAGCAGCCGTCGCCGGTGTAATCCCAGGCATCAGGTGCGACAATGGTGGTTCTATCGGGTCCTGATCGGCCGTTGCCTATAACTGTGATACCATTTTCCGGGTATGCATTTGTTGTTTCCTGGAAGGTGCCGGGTCCGAGTTGAATGGTATGGCTGCCTGCCGGCACGCGGTCACAGGCGTAGCTGAGAGTTGCCCATGCTGTCTGCCACGTGGTTCCGTTGTTGCCGGGGTCGTCGGAACCTGTTGTAGACACGTAATACGTGGTTGCGTGCGTAACGGTTACGCCGGCCATTATAAATATGGCCATCAGGTAGTATGTTACTTGACGGTGAATGTGATATTCTGGAAACAGTCTATTCGTCATATCAACCTCCTTCATCCTTTTCTTCTTCCCTTCATTCGTATTGGTATGCGCCGATCCGGTACGTGTATTGGACCAGTCCCTTGATGTGCATGTTATCCGTGTAATCGGTTGTATCAGCGGGCAGGTCTGCCACCTGGGTCCATGCCTGACCGTTTCTGAGATAAGGTCGGCGTTCGATCAGGAACCCATCTTCGTTGGTCGATGTGTCCATCCAGGAGATAAAGACGGTATCGCCGTATGCACCCGGTATCAGAACGATGTTTTCCGGCGGTGTCAGAACGGCTTGGCCGTCATATTCGTATGCACCGATATCCGGTGCGGTACCCTGGTATGGAAATCCCACATCCATACCGCGATCGACGACATAACTATCGGGTCCCGCAGGGGCATAGTAGGGGTGAGGTTTTTCGCCGGCATGTGTCAGTTCGGGATCATGATCGAAGTTATTCGCCGGTAGGCCGGTGATGTATCGGCACACATTATGGGAGGCGATGATTTTCCCGCCGGCACCGCCGCCGTCCTGATAGAGTGCACGCGGCCGGCTTATCGGTGCGACGACGACGTTGTTCTGAAACACCCAGTTGTTGATTCCATCCGCCCACCAGGTATCCAGCACCGGTGCCGTGCGGTCCTGGGCGTCGGCGCAGTAGATCGTGTTGTTCCATGCGAAGATATTTTCAGCAAGCCCGTCATTTTTCCAGATGAATGCCCGGTCGACGTTTACCACTACGTTATGGTGTATCCAGATCGGCCCGTAGTTCGTGCCACCGTGCTGGGAATAGCACCTGCCGCCTGTCTTTTCGATGTGGATGAAATTGCGGCTGAGCCGGAGATGGTTGCGAGGTCCTTCGATGGTGTAACTATCAGTCATGACATTGTCATGTATCCAGAAGGAATATTCGTATCCACGGTTATTTGGATTGTCGGCCTGCCCTGATTTTGGCACGGAGATGCACCGGTTGATGTAATTATTGAAAATCTCGACGCCGTATTCGTTTTCATGCGCCGATTCAATGGCGAATTCTCCCAGGATATCGAAGGTGTTGTTATAGATTTTGACGTTTTCATGGCCGCCGGCCTTGTAACCGTAGCCATGGCTGATGTCGGACAGGAAGGTATTGTCGTGAATTTCCGAATCGCTGATCCACCGTGTTCGCAGATTGCCGCTCCACCAGGGGTCCTGCTGCAGGTTTGCATTTTCCATATGGCAGTGGTGGATAGTGATATGATGGCAGTGATAAAAATACATTCCTGCCAGTCGAAAATCGATGACATTAACGTCGTGGACGATGACATAGGGTGAATAGGGGCACCAGATTGCGCCGTTAATCAGGTTGGAGGGATCGGATCGGAATTCGATATCACGAATGGTGACATGATCGGCATCATGAATATGGATCAGGTAATCGGCGGCGAGATTGTCGGCCGGAGTACCGGCTAGTACCCAGTCCGGGGATGCGATGACACGTGTCTGATCAGGGCCGTTGCGTCCGTTGCCTGCAATGGTCACGCCGGTTTTCGGCTCGGCGGTTGTTGTTTCGATGAATGTTCCGGGTCCGAGTTGAATGGTATGGTCACCTGTCGGTATGCGGTCAGAGGCGAAGCTGAGAGTCGCCCATGCTGACTGCCACGTGGTTCCGTCTCGGCCGGGATCGTCGATGCCGGTTGTTGAAATGTAGTATGTCGTACTATTTACGGGTGATGCGGCCAGGCATATTGTCAGTATGCAGATCATGGAAATGGAATGTATATGCAGATTCCATGCGGACATGAACATTTCCTTCGTATAACGGGCGCTTTGTTCCTCATCCTAAATCCGACGGTGTCGTGTCGGGTTATTCGCTGCCTTTTTCAACTACCAGGTAGTACTCGATCACTTTTTCGGCCGGCATCGAATCTTCCAGCCGGTGGTGGAATTCCTTGGCAACCAGTATTTCCCGGACCAGCAGCATTTTCAATCGTTCGGCAATGGCTGCGGCGTTCATATTGCTTTCGCCGCTTTCGTATTCTGCCAGCAGTTGCCGTCGTTCAGATCGGATCCGGTCCTTTTTTTCGTGAAATGACCGCAGGGCCTGCAGGAAAGGTCCGGTTTGTTCGTCATTCAGTTCGAGGTATTCCAGTATCGCCCGTTCCATAGTGGCGGCCGGTTGATCGTGTTTCTTTTCAGCCTTGAATTCGGTTTGAGCAATATCCTGATCCGCCCGGGCGGTGTGACAGGCTGACGATGTGAATACCAACGGTATGATGCACGTCAGCAGCAGATACGCGTGATATCTGTTGTTGGTGTGCAAGAATGCGGTCTGTATTCCGGGCGATCTTCTTCCAAGTAGTACCATCTCCACATCCTTCAGTTGAAGAAAGTGCCGCCTGTTTTTCAAGAAGTATTATAACGGATTGCTGTGCAAACTGCTATGGGTGTTTTAGTGGTTACTGTGGATTTTCAGGATTGTTGTGATTCGGGGTGATATCTGAAATATATTACATGTGCGATTAATTCTGATACATAACATAAGAGAAGCGTGTTGGCGTCGAATTGGAATGGTTGTGAATGTGGGGTGGTTTAAGATGGACTGAAGCCCATTTTACGGGAGTCATGTTTTGATTTTCCGGAGTAGCCATGCCATGTTCCGGGCGAGTGTCTGCATGGTCTGTACGGCTTCATTGTCGTTTTCGACTTCACCTTGTTCGCGGCCGATGCCGAGGTTCCAGTAGCTTGAGCCGGGGATGATCATCTGGCTGATGGTGAAGAAGTGGTTGATGGAATCGAAGACGTGGATAGCGCCAGCGCGTCGTACGGCGACGACGGCGGCGCCGGCTTTTCGTCTGAGCAGGTCGCCGCTTGCCCGGCAGACGAATCCGGCGCGGTCGATCAGCGCTTTCATTTCGGTGGTCAGATCGGCGAAGTAGGTCGGTGAGCCGAGTATCATACCGTCGGCGTCGATCATCTTGGCGATGCAGTCGTTGACGATATCATCGTCGACGACGCATCGACTGTTCTTATTCGCGATGCAATGGCCGCAGGCGGTGCATCCGCTGAGTCGGTGTCCGCCGACCTGAACGAGTTCCGTATCCAGACCTTCTTTTTCCAGTTCCGACAGGACGATGCGAATCAGCGTGGCGGTATTACCCTCGGGTCGGGGGCTTCCGTTGAATGCGACGACTTTCATCTTTCAAACTCCTTTGACAACCGTGGTCGAACACGGAGACTGTATCATTATTCATCGAGTACCACATTCACCGTGGTATCCTGATTAAACGGGCCTTCCATTGTTTTGCTTTCTGTTTCCTCGCCGCCGTAGACGATCAGTTCTGCGGCGGGTTTGACCATTTCCAGTTCGTAGAAACCATCGCGGTCCGTGTTAGTTGACTTGATATGGTAGTTGCCATCGGATGTTGTCACCAGGGCGTGATAGACGGGATCGCCCTTGCGGTCCGTGACGCGGCCGCGAATGAAGTAGACATCCTTGCTGGAGAAGACCAGGTCAACGGCGTTGTGATCATGGAATGGTCCGTTCAGCTTCACCTCCTGGCCGTTTTTGCGGTATGCGGCCACGCCGCTGATATCCGTTGTCGCGGTTGCTTCGTAGTGACCGTTACTGTCGGTATACCCCTGGTCGACCATATCCTTTGACCGGCCGTCCTTATCGAGCGGTACGACGCGGACTTTGGGGATCGGATTGCCGTTTTCATCGGTAACGCGGCCGCGGATCATATTTCGAGGCAGCGAGGTCATCTTGAGTGATATCGCAGCGTTTGACTGCCAGGGTCCTGCGACGGCCAGTTCAGCGCCTTTGACCTGGGCGCCGACGAAACCGATCGCCACGTTGCTCCTCAGTTCGAATCGTCCTGCGGTATCGGTATAGACGTACATCAGTTTGTTTTTGTTTTTGTCGAAGGCGTGGATCATTTCACGTGGCAGCGGTTTATTATTGAAATCGAGTGCCTGGCCGGTGATCGAGAACACACCCATGTTCATGAAGTCGAAGTTGATCTCGCCGCCGTTCTGCCATGGCCCGTGTTCTTCCAGGTATACGCCGCCGGCGTCAACGGTGACCGTGATGCGATCGATGGTGAAATCAGCCTGGAACTGGAATTTACCATCCACGGCGGGGTTGACTGTCATTACGTTTGTTTTACCGCTGTAAGCCTGTATCGAGACCATGCGACTGCCGATGTGATCGAACTCACCCGACCATTTTGCTCCGGGGTCCATGAGGTACTGGAGCATTGTATTCCCGGAGTCCGTGATTATTCCGCTGTATGTGTGGTACTTACCCTGTGACAGGTCGATTTTCAGTCCGACGTCATCGTTCCACGGCCCGTCGATCCGGTTCACCACATTATGCTGACGATCGATCACATACAACCATCCCACCGGCCCGTTCAGCCGGAACTGGAACCGGCCCTCGCGATTGGTGAGTTGTTGACTGGTCAACTGCCGGCCGTCGGGGCTGACGGGAATCAGGTGCATATAAGTCTGGACCAGGCCGGTGCTGTCGAGTGCGATTCCTTCCATTTTCATTGCAGCCAGGCCGGCTGCCTGCAAGAGGAGCACTGCGATTAACGCCGCTATCTTTACTATGTGTGATTTTGTCATCTTTGAATTTCCTGATTCGGTGTGGTTTCCTTGGGTGTTCGCGGCGGAACTGCGGTTATTATATAGTGCATGGCCGGACCCTGACATCGTTTCCGGTGATATGTTTTCAGCGTATCAGGTTCTATGATCATTTCCGGTTGTTCGGCGATGAGACGGATGTCCGGCACCGGAGCTGCACCTGCGTATTTTCTGATTTGCGTATTACATGAACTGCCAGTCGTTGGTGTAGAGGCTGTATGCCCAGAGTAGTGCGTTCGTGATGCCGTGCGACCAGATGACCGGCCCCAATCCGAGTTTCTTCCTGCGGTTCGGGCGATTGGTATACCAGAGCAGCAGGCACCATGTGACGCCACAGGCGATGCAGCCCGGCCAGTCGCGGAGGACGTGGCTTACCATGAACACGACCGTTGACGCCGCGACGCCGAATACGGTGATGCTGCCGAGAGGCGTTTCCACCAGTTGTTTTGTGAAGACGTGCTGGTGGCGTCCGACGCGCCGGCCGATGGAGGTATGGATCAGCCAGTCGCCGATCAACGGCATATCAGTCAGTATCTGCAGAACGCCGATGCCTGTTCGCCGGTAGTCGTTCAATGCCCGCAGCATGGTGGATCGGATGAACAGTTCCTCGAACATCGGTACGAGGATCGACATTCCCAGGAGTCGCATTCCCAGTGCCGCGGTGCCGATGGCGACGGAGCTGTCCGTCAATTCCTGCAGGTAATGCTGCTGTTGTTCGGGTCCGAACCAATCGGGATTGATGTGAACCATGAGCCGGCCGAGTGCTATCCAGGCGAACAGCAACCCCACCCCTGTAGGGACGGCCAGCCAGTGGAAGCTCAAAGTCAGCTCGGGCAGAAGTTTACGGTACCGCCACAGCAGCAGGCCGACGGTGATGCATTGGAGAAGGTACAGCAGTGGGTAGCTGAACACCGATATTTCCAGGCCCCACTGGATCACCGCGATGAACACGGCGTATACGAAAAAGGGTATGACACGGGGGTACCAGGGGTTCTGTCGAATTTCCTCGTCGAGCCGTTGCAGGATGGATCGACGCGGATTCGGGCTGTGTTGATTGCCTTCCAGTTCTGCCATGTGCTGTTACGATAGGGATATGAGCGATGTTTCGCCAGTCCATCCCGCGGAGTTGTCCGATTCTAAGCTGTTGCAGTCATGCCGGGTGGAGCGTGGCCGGGGCAGCGGTGCGGGTGGGCAGCATCGTAACAAAGTCGAGACGTTTGTCCGGATCGTCCATGAGCCGACGGGTGTAATCGGTATAGCGGGCGAGCGTCGCAGTCAGCAGGAGAACTATCGCAAGGCGTTGTTCCGGCTGAGGCTCAATCTTGCCATGCAGGTCCGGGGCTATCGTGAGCCGGGTACCTCGCCGGGCGAGTTGTTTCGGTCACGATGCCGTGGCGGAAAGATCGCGATCAATACAAAACATCACGACTATCCCGCGATACTGGCCGAGGCGATTGATATCATCGAGCAGAAACATTACAAGATCGACAAAGCAGCGATCGTATTGGATCTGACCATGTCGCAGTTGGTCAAGCTGATAGCGAAAGAACCAGCGGCACTGGCGATGGTCAACCGGAAGCGTGTTGAACGGAAAATGCGGCCGCTCAAGTAGTATCTCACGCGTATGTGTTAAAGCCATTCGGCGTAGTTGTCTTCCCGTGGGATCGCCAGGCCGTCGAAATTGTCATCGGCGACGTTATGGCCGTCGATTTCGGCGATGTAGAGTTTCTGTGTGGCTTCGCTCAGGTCGAGCGGCGGATCGTCGTAGTGGTGATCGGCGTCGAGTTTGTCCGGGCCGGGAATGAATTGAATTGTCGGCCGGCAGGGATCATGGATGTTGTGGTCGATGCAGATGGCGTATCGTCCATCGCTCATTTTCACAATGGCGCCGGGTGGATAGGGCGGGACAACGCAGAAAAGAGCGTTGACGATATGGGGGTCGAAACGTGTATTGAGTGGTGGGGCGATCATCTGTTTGAGCGCCCGTACCGTGGGGATAGTTGGCCGGTTTCGCGGCTGTCGCAGCCGGTCGAACTGGTCGGCAACGGCGGCGATTCGGGCGAAGACATGAATGCGTTTACCTTCGAGTACGGCGTAATCGCTTGCGGCGAAGCCGGTGCCGTTGTATCGCTGGTGGTGATTCAACACGACCGTAGCGGCCGAGGGCTCGACGTGGCCGCGGACTTTCTGGTAACCGAGTACGGTATGTTCCCGCCACTGCTTATCATTTTCATCGTGGAATTCGTAATACCGGTCGAACACATCCGGGGCAAGTAGCAGCATGCCGACGTCGTGGAGCATGGCGCCCATGCCGAGGTTGACGACGTCGGCGGCCCGAGTCGGGTCGACATGGCGGCGTTCCTTGACGATGTACCCCGCCAGTTTCAGGCCCATCAGAACGGAGAGATAGCAGACATTTGAGCTGTGACGCATCAGGTCGTGATCGGCGTCGGATATATCGCCGAGGTACATGGCGGTCTTCGGGTTGTTGATCAACTGGTCGACCAGTTGCGAGATGGACCTGACATAGGTGTGATAGGGCAGTTTGGCCGTAGCGCGTTCCTGCATGATCTCGAAAGCGGATGAGACCTGACTGACGAGCTTGTTGCACGCCTGGGCGGTTTGCGGGCTGATGAACTGTTCGAGGAATGAGAGGCTGGGATATTTGATCCAGATAGTGCGAACGGCGTATTCGCTGAGCTTGTCGATGACTTCATCCGTCAGTTCGTAGGCGATTTTGAGCAGTACCTTTGACGGATCACGTGGATTGAGCACGGGCAAAGCCAGCTTCATGCCAGACTTGGCATATTTCGTATCGACACGCAGCATGGACCGGCCCTTCCGTTCGGGAACGTTACCCTAACCGACGCGGATTCAGCGGGCACATCGTATCGTTTCCCGCCTTTTCATGCCAGAACGCTACGGTGTAGCCGTTTTTATTGTCCCTGCGATGGGTTTAAAACCCTCGCCTTCAGGCGAATCCTTT
>CAYRND010000019.1:0-36513 GCA_964425365.1 uncultured Phycisphaeraceae bacterium | reverse complement strand
TCAGGTCACGACTGAAGCGCACCAGGGGACCTTGATAGCGCTGTAGTGTTAGCATACTGATTACGCGCAATATCTGAACAGAATGCATATGACGCGGTAAGGCTATGGATGATGTTTGTAAAATCGAAGGTTTGTCAAGTTTATCATGCTTGAAGATAAAGGGAAGATTGATTTGGGATATTGGGTATTTTCCGTCAGGTGGTAATGGTGAGCATGCGCTCGAGAGCGAGCGTTGCCTGTTCGGCAATGCGGGGCTTGACTTTGATCTGATTGACGACTGTACCTGTGGATAGCTGGTCGATGACGTAATTGAGATGCGGCAGGTCGATTCGGAACATGGTGGTACAGAGGCACTGGCAGTTGGAGAGAATACGCACCTCAACGTCTTTCGTCGCCATTTCCCTGGCGAGCCGGTTGACCATATTGAACTCCGTGCCGATAGCCCACCGACTGCCGGGTGAGGCATTACGAACGGTTTGGAGGATAGCTTCGGTCGAGCCGGTGTAATCGGCTTTCTGTGCAACTTCGTACTCACACTCGGGGTGGACCATCACATTGACATCGGGCCACAGATTGCGGACCTGGTCGACGTGTTCGGGCCGGAATAGCCTGTGGACTGAGCAATGTCCTTTCCAGAGAATGAACGTGGCATTTCGGATGATGTCATTGTCAAGTCCGCCTCGACCATCGGAGGTTCTGGGATCCCATACGGCGAGATCGGATTCTGGATGATAGCCGAGTGCCGCGGCTGTATTTCGGCCGAGGTGCTGGTCCGGGAGGAAGAGTATTTTTACGTGTCGGCCGTGTTCCAGCGGTCGGGTCCCGCCTGCGAGTGCCCATTTGAATATCTGTTCGCAGTTCGAGCTGGTGCAGACCGCGCCGCCGTGTTCACCGCAGAATGCCTTGATCGCCGCGGACGAGTTCATGTAACAGATGGGTATCACACGGGTATCGGAACCGTCGAGCACCTTGTGGAGATGTGACCATGCGTCGTATGTGTCGTCGATATCGGCCATATCGGCCATCGAGCAGCCGGCTCCGAGATCGGGGAGAATGACGGCGACGTGGTCGGGTGTCAGTATATCAGCGCTTTCGGCCATGAAATGAACGCCGGCGAAAATGACGTATCGAGCACCGGTTCGGACAACGTGTTCGGCGGCCTGACGGCTGAGTTTGAAGCTGTCGCCGGTCATGTCAGCGAACTGAATCACATCATCATGCTGGTAATGGTGCCCGAGTATGAGGACCTGGTCCCCGAGTGACTGTCGCCTTGAACGAATCGACTCGACCAGTTCGTCTCGGGTCTTTTCGTTATAGTGCGACGGGATAAGCGGCTGCCAGTACATTGATGCGTTCAATCCGGTTGAAACAAGGTGAAACATATCATTATAGGTGATGAACGAGTCGCGTCGAATGATGACAGGGTCAGATCAGCCGGCCCCTGATAATTTGCGAACAGTATGGTCGAATCCTTTTACCATGCCGATGATCATGGCGTAGACGATCACGCTGTAACCGACTGCGGCGGCGATGGCTGCAATCAATAACGACAGGCGCCCGAAAACAGGGTCCGAAGCGTAATTACTGACACACTCCCAGGGATTGATCCACATCAGCGGGCTGGTCACCGGACTGAAGGCGTTCAGTATCGGGCCGATGAAGATCACCTGACCCGCTGCATTCAATCCGCACAACCCCAGAACCAGTGTCGCAATTCCAATGATCATCACGGACGGTACCACCGCGCCCAGCACACCCTTCGACTTCAGCGACCATGTCATCCCCGTCGCCACACACAGGGCTACAAAGGGAACCAGAACAAACAGCATGAGCAGCGGCGCCTCCAGGAGAATCAGTAGCGGCTCATGCGTGATCTTCGCACCTCCGTAGGTGAACTCGGTATGCAGAAACTTCGCGCCCGGCCAACCGGCATAATAACCGACTATCGCATACAGACTCGTCATCAGCAGTGTCAGCACCGGTACACTGATCAGCAGCGACAGGTAACTTACCAGGCCGCGAAGCTTGCCCCAGATATACTGCTTTGGTGTGATCGGTGTGGTCAGCATCAGGTCAAGCGTGCCGTCCTCACGCTCACGACTGACGCAGCCCGCACTCATAAACATGGCCACCAGTGTGATCACCGCTATCTCGATGATAATGACGATCTTCAGCGCCACGTGAAAACCCGCAGCTTGTGATATCCCCGCACCACCGCCAAGCGCCGGCAACCGGCCGTGATGATGCATCAGAAGCAGCACCGCACTGATGACGATCCCGAAAAAGAAAAAACCGTAACGAGCAATAATACCCGCAGCCACCTTGCCACGTGTATTCGCTTCACGCCAGGCGATCGGATTCGTCCATACCTCTCGCGCCGGACGGCGACGGGCAGTGCCTCCTTCATTTCCCATCAGCCTCAGCTTCCGCTTCAGCCAGATCTGAAACCGGCCTTCACCCTGGCCGATCCGGCGAAGCATGACCGCGCTGGTCAGCAGAAGCAGAAGACTCACCGCTGTACTGATAACCGCATACGCAGCAAACGGCCGCGACAGGTAAAACACCAGCCACGATGAATACCCCACAAGACTGTCCACCGACGGCGGACGATAATTCGCACTCTGGACCGATCGGAGTACCAGTAGCGGATGCAGCGGCGTCAGCCATGTCGTGCTGTCCGCCGAACCTGACAGGTACTTCATTACGTACGTGTCGAAAAGATAGCCCGCCACAAGATACGCCGCCACGGAAATAACAAATGTAAATACCGCCTTGCGGCCGCCGGCACGAAACACCGATAACGTCACCGCAACCGCACCGACCAGTAGCGCCGTCAGACCCGCCACCGCAAAACTCACGAAAACCGATCGGATCGGAACACCACCGAAAATCATCAGGATCGAAAACAGCGGCAGACTGCTCATCAACAGAACCAGTACGAAAAACAGGCGGCCGAACAGCGAACCGAAAACTATCTGAAGATTCGACAGCGGGGTTGTCAGAAGTATGTTGTAGGTCTTGCCCGATTGCTCCGATGCGATCGCACCCGCCATGAACACCGGCGCCAGCAGACAGACCAGCACCACCTGGCCGTAAGAAACCAACGCGAATATCTGCGTTCCCGCCTTCGCCAACTCGTTCATATTCACCTGGCTGCCCATCACCCCGCCGAACATCAGCCAAAACAAAACCAGCATGACCAGCACGCCAAGATACCCCATACGCACCCACAAATGACTGCGACGACGTGAACCACCCGCGATGATTCGCACTATCATCGGGTTGGCGATCAGCAGACGCCAGAACCACGCATAAATCCATGTCATGATCGACCCACAGAATAACAGGTTCCACCCCGATTTCGCCAGTACCCGCCGGCCGATAATACCGCCAGCCTGACACCTGAACCACAAGTCAAGATAAAACACACTGTTATTGATGCCGCCGTCCTGTACCACTTATTCACACAGCAATCAACCACATAGATGCCGGAACGCCACCAATTCAGTATCATGACCGGACTGAAGATGTTCATTCTCAAAGCCGATAATCTGGTCAAAACCTACAGCGGACGTACCGTGGTCGACCGCGTCTGCTTCGATGTCTCCGAAGGGGAAATCGTCGGACTGCTCGGACGAAACGGAGCAGGGAAAACCACCAGCTTTCGCATCACCATCGGCATGATCCAAGCCGACGCAGGCGAAATCGTCTTCAACGGCATGGACGTCACACGGCTCGCCATGTACCAGCGGGCACAACGCGGCATGGGTTACCTCTCTCAGGAACCCAGCATCTTCCAGAGACTTACCGTCGAGGAAAACCTCCTGGCTATTCTCGAAACCCGGCCCATGACTCACTCGCAGCGAAAACAACGAGCCGAAGAACTCATGAACCAGTTCGACCTCATGAAACTTCGCAAACAGCACGCCAGAACACTCTCAGGCGGCGAACGACGGAAACTCGAAATCGCTCGGGCACTCATCACCGAACCGTCGCTTATACTCCTCGATGAACCTTTCAGCGGCGTCGACCCCGTGGCCGTCGAGGAACTCCAGCAGGAAATTCATCGACTGCGTACCGAGCACAACATCGCAATGCTCGTTACGGATCACAATGTCCAGCGTACACTTGAGATTGTGGACCGTGCTTATGTCATTTTCGAGGGTAAAGTCTTTGCCGAGGGCACGCCGAAAACGATTATCAATAACGAACAGGTTCGGAAACTGTACCTCGGCCATACGTTCAAAGGGGATGAATTCGACTGAGACCTGCTATGCCTTGTCACGATGTTACACGATCTGAAAGTTGCAATCGGCTGTCATCCCGGCGGAAGCGCGTGATGGTTTACCTGATCCTGATTGTGCTGGCGGTAATGAGTATCCGGTTGATCGACCAGCGTGCCATGCGTCGCGAGTCTGAATCGCCCAAAGAGAATATGACTGATAAGATTGAAATGACAGATGAGCAGGAAACCCTCCCGACAAACCGGTACTCGAAATAACCCCGACGATATCGGGGTGTTAAAGGATGCATCGCACGGCCTTCGCTTGCAGAAGGTCTTGGCGGAGTCGGGTGTGGCTTCGAGGCGAGGGTGCGAAGAGATGATTACCGACGGCCGGGTGAGGGTCAACGGCCGCACGGTGAGTAAGCTGCCGGTGTGGGTTGATCCTTCTACTGATCGTATTGAAGTTGACGGACGATTGTTACCACGACGCAAGTCGGCGGAATCGGGCACGCCGACCGGCCGGTCAGGGAAAATATATGTCATGGTGAATAAGCCGCGGAACGTTATTTCAACGAACCGCGACCCGCAGGGTCGAAAACGTGTGATCGATCTGGTGAAACTGCCAGGTCGAACAAGGTTGTTCCCCGTGGGCCGGCTGGATGCGGATTCCACAGGCCTGATCCTGCTGACGAATGACGGCGAGCTGGCGAATCGGCTGACGCATCCGCGATATGAAGTGAGCAAGCAGTATGAAGTGTCGATCAAGGGCAAACTGGGGGGTGAGGATATTGCGAAGCTGAAGAAAGGATTGCTGCTGACGAAACCGGCCGCCGAATCAGACCTGTCTCGATCGGTGAAGCGAGCAGCGATGGAGCGGGTTCGGATTCTGACACGTCAGGTCGACCGGACACGTGGCGACCGGACCTCGCTGGTGATCACATTACGTGAAGGCCAGAACCGTGAAATACGCCGTCTGCTCGCACGACTGGGATTCAAAGTCAGAAAGCTCAAACGCATCGCAATCGGTCCGTTGAAGCTCAAGGGGCTTGCGCCCGGTGCGTGGCGGATGCTGACGGCGTCGGAACTGCGAGCGATCAGAAAAGCGGCGTATTCGCATTCGCCGGTAAAATAAAATGTCTGCAGGCGATTTTCAGCCTAGAATATATTGCCATGTGCGGCCGATATGTTTTGACCAGCGATGAAAAACAGCTTGCCCGTCAGTTTGCAGCGGAAGTAACTGCCAGGCTGGTATCGCGTTACAACATTTCGCCCAGCCGGCCCGTGGCTGTCGTGCGGACGATGGGCCATGATCCGGCCAGGCGACGGATCGACCTGCTTCACTGGGGACTGATCCCACAATGGGCGAAAGAAGCCGCCACCGGAGCACGCATGATCAATGCCCGTGCTGAAACGCTCGCGAAGAAACCTTCCTTCAAAACCGCTTTCAGATACCGGCGGTGCCTGATTCCCGCGGACGGCTATTACGAATGGCAGAGTTCGGACCGGTCACGGAAACAACCCTATCTGATCCGTATGGCCGATGAACAACCCTTCGGATTGGCAGGACTCTATGAATGCCGACTGGATGAAGCAGGCAATGAAATCGAATCCTGCGCTGTAATCACCACGGAACCGAACGAAATGACGGCCGAAATACACCACCGTATGCCGGCTATTATCGATCCCGATGAATATTCACAGTGGCTCGATCCCGATATGAATGACACGGACAAACTGGCACCGTTGTTGAGGCCATACCCAGCCGATCGCATGATATTCCATCCGGTGAGCAAGCTCGTGAATAATCCTGATCACGACAGGCCGTCGTGCATAGAACCTGTGTAATGAATTGACTGTTGATGTCAGATTCACTGAACAATATGCGGCGGGAATACCTGCAAGGTTCATTGAACAAGCAGGACCTCGATCCCGATCCCATCAACCAGTTCAACCGCTGGTTCAATGAAGCTGCCGGGGCACGACCCGCCGAATGGTTCGAGGTCAACGCCGCTACACTCGCCACCAGCTCGGCCGGGGGCGAACCGTCGGCCAGGATTGTTCTCATCAAAAATGTCGACGAGCATGGTTTCATCTTCCACACCCATCGTCAAAGCCGTAAAGGCCGTGACCTGGCGGAAAACCCAAACGCCGCAATCCTGTTCTACTGGCCTATGTGCGAGCGACAGGTCCGCATCACCGGCAGAGTGCATGAACTGACTTACGATGAAAATATCGCTTACTTCTGTACCCGGCCTCGAGGCAGCCAACTCGCCGCTCATGCAACGCGTCAGAGTGAGGTCATCGCCGGCCGGAACGAACTCGAAAATAGTATCGCCCGGATCGAGAAGAAATACGAAAACAAAGAAATCCCGATGCCCGGTTCATGGACGGGCTACCGGCTCGAACCCCAAACCATCGAGTTCTGGCAAGGCCGCCCGAACCGCCTGCACGACCGGCTGCTTTATGAACGAAACCCGCTTCGCCAGTGGCACATCACACGATTGTCTCCCTGACCCCACGCACTGCGCATAAGTGAATTTTCCCGTATTCGATTGCTACTGGTGTTCGAAACGGATTTGAACTGGTCGCAAACGGTTACATCGTCAGTTGATTACGGCAGTTGCCACGAACTATAGCTGATCCCGCCGGGGTGATAACCATCGGCGTTGTTATTGTGATACACACCCGTGCCCTGCGGCGGCGACCAGTGCTGATCAGCGAAGCGGAAGACGTACATATCTCCGCTTGCACTGACGCCATTGGTGGTATACAGCACGCCCGACGAGTAAGTCGAACCCGCCGGCTGCATGGTGATGCGCTCGCCGTGGGCCGGGTTCGGGTCATATCGGCCGTCGCCGTTGATATCGATCCATACTTCAGCCTGTGCGGGCGGATCGTTATCGGCATCGGTATAGATACAGGCGAAATCGTAGTTATCGCCGCCCACGTTTCTTGCGCCGTTGGTATAACCTGCGGGATTGGTAATGGTGGGCCGGGTGGTGGCAACGTAATGCGGCAGGTTGGCATCGGTGATTTCATCGCCCGGTTCATTCGACCAGCTATGAATGTTCTCGACGTAATGCCGCATCTGCAGGTACCAGAACCGAGCCTGGTCGGATGAAATATTCCGCGGCCAGTCCTTGCCGCCGTAGGTTTCCGAGGAATGGATACCGTGAACGACCTGGTCGCGGATCAGGTCATACTCGTCGTCGAACACATCGATATGATCGCCGTCAATGCTGATCGGATGTCTCAGTGACATGCGAAGCAGCGGGCAGTAGAAATCGAAGATACGGGGTACAACGCGGATGGGATAGGCGTAATGTCCCTGGTTCAAGTGCTGGCCGAGAATGAAATCGGCGGAGAACTCGTTGGGGTGCTGAACGTTACCGTCACGCCCGCCCCCGCCGCGTTGTGTACCGCACAGATGTGTGACGTTCGGGTTATGGGCCGCGCCCTGACTTTTCAGCTCCGAGAACCACCAGCTTGTACCCGTGGCGAACCAGTCATAGGTCGCGCCGATCTCGAATGAGACGTCGAAAACGATATTCGGCAGGTCCCAGAAGTGCTGGACGGTTTTCTCGATGACTTTCATGTGAACGTCGTAACGTGTCTTGCCCGGTAGCCCGTACGGTCCGAGATCTTCGTACATACGCGGGTCATCGATCGGCAGGAGCAGTGTATCGGTATCGCTCCAGTTCCCGCCGAGCGCGTAAAGCCCGTCATAAAAATAGACGTGGAATATGACGTCACGGTTCAGGCCCGACTGCAACGAGTTCTTCACGCCAAGCCAGTAGCTGTCGTCATTGATCCGGTTCCAGTAGGTCGGATAGCCGTCGGTGTATCGGAAGTTGGTGCACTGGAGGGTTCCGAAGTTAGCGTACGTCGCGGTCCAGGCAACCTGTTCGTCGTTCGGATGCGACGCCCAGCCCCAGTGATGCGTGCCCCAGTATGTCATACAGGGCAGGCCCTTGTACTGGAGGTACTTGTGGTTTTCCGGCAGAAGTGTCAGGCTGGTCGACCCACCGGGACCCTGCGGCGTCATTGCGTTCCCGGTGTCGGACCAGGCGGAGTTGCCGCCGTTATTAAATGCCAGTACGCGATATGTATAGCTGTTCAGCGGCTCGAGGTGACGGTCGAGGTATGTCGTCTTATCCGTGCAGACGTTGGTGATGAATTCGAAGTCGCCGCCTTCGGTCGACCGCTCGATGCGGAACCAGAGTTCGTTCGAGCCGTTATCGTTCCAGCTTAATTGCACTTCGTTGTAATCCACCGCCGCCGCGGCCAGACTGTCGGGCGGCGCCGGTGCATCGTGGATGAGCTGCTCACTGTACCCGATGATCTGGAATCCGTTGAAAGGTGCTCGCGGCCCGCCGCTGCCCGACCAGCCGGGTACAGCGGTTACGTCGATATCACGCTGTGTAAGCCCTTCGAACTTGACGTAATTGGCGTGGGGTAGTGCCGCGCCAAGGTCGCTGGTGGCGGTGGCGAGGTAGAAATTCTCATCGTCGTAATACTGCTTGTTGTCCTGCGCCCAGATGTAATTGACACCGTCAACAGTATAGCCGGTATTCGCCACAACCGACCCTTCGTGCGCACTGCCGGTTTCGAGGTAGATGATCAGATCGTAAACATCGTATGGGATATCATCGATGTGGATGGTATTCGTTTCCCTGTTGTCCAGACCGTCCTGGAAGAGCCTGCGGTTGACGTCCGCCGGCCAGGTGTCGGGCGGCTCCTCGAGGTTCATCAGTTCGGTCCGGATCCACATGCCGGGTGTGGCCGCGTAGGTCACGGTGGCATCGGTCCAGGCACCGGTGGAATCGTAGAGCGAAATGTTGGTGCCTTCGATACCCTGGGCATGATTCCAGTAGGGCATGGGCACCACGCCCGCAATGTGGGCGTCGCTGAAGATACCGATGGTTCCGCCGTTGAAATTCACACTGATCGCAGCAACCTGCTCGGGATCAATGCCCTGGATAACGGCTCCGACACGGTACTTGTACTCGACCAACCCGAAGAGACTGTCGCTGTCAATGTACGTCACGGTACTCGGTGCCGGAGCTGTTACTGGCGGCAGGATATCGATCGTCTGCCAATCGGCAAGCGGCGTATGACGCTTACGTTGAATGACGTAAGCCTCCTCTTCGTCCGAATTGTCCTGCCAGGAAAGCTGAATTCCCTCCGTGACGAACGTTATCTCAAGATTCGACGGCGTCTGACCGCGTGCCCACGCAGTAAGCCCGAAAAACATTACGCATAACATGGCCGCCATCGCCATGAACCGAACATGTCGCATCTGCAGCATAACTCATTCCTTCCATTCAACGGGATATCAATCAATAAAAACACTCGACATTTAGACCGTAGCATACAAGGGCGTATTTTCCGTATTCGATTGTCACAGGTGCTCGCAACGGGCTTGAATGGGCGTCGCGAACATTGATAGCTTCAGTTGATTACGGCAGTGTCCACGTGTCGTAGCTGATGCCGCCCCAGTGGGGGCCGCCTGCGTTATTGTTGTGGTAAAGACCCGTGCCCTGGGGCGGCGACCACCACTGGTCTGCGAAGCGGAAGACATAGCGGTTGCCCGACGTACTCACGTCATTCACGGTATAAAGCACGCCGCTCGAATAATTCGTCGCACTCGATTCCATGGCAAACCGTTCGCCATGTGCGGGATTCGGATCGAACCGGCCGTCGCCGTTGACGTCGACCCACACTTCCGCCTGGGCGGGGGGGTCGTTGTCCGCGTCAGTATAGACACAGGCAAAATCGTAATTGCTTCCGCTTGTCCGCACACCGTTGCTGTATCCGCCGGGGTTGGTAATTACCGGCCGGGTCGTCATATGAACACGCGGCAGATGTACGTCACTGATCTCCGCATGCGGTTCATCACCCCAGCTACGCACGTTCTCGATGTACCACCTGATCTGAAGCACATTCAATCGCACTTCATCGGTCATCAGGTCTCGCGGCCATTCCTTGCCGCCGTAAGCCTCGGCACCGTGGATACCGTTGAATATCTGCATCCGCATGTTCGCGCAGTTCCGGTTATCCGCCTGCATGTAGTCGCCCAGGGTCGGTGCCGGACCCGAAATACCATCATGATTCAGGTCCGTTATCGCCATTCGCACCAGCGGCGTATGCAGATCATACACCTCTTCCCAGATGACGTACGGATTCCAGTTGAACCCGGCGTCGTTATGCTCGCCCTGAATGAAATCGGCGCTCCAGTTGTTCGGATGATTGACCGCACCAGGCCCGAAAATCCGGTGCATGCCGCCCCACTGCGCACCGCACATGTGAATCATATTCGGATACGCCGCACGCCCGCGGGCCTTCAGCTCGCTGTTGAACCAGTCCAGGTACGCCTCCAGCTCATTCTGCGGTAGATGCACCGCGCCCAACTCGAAGCCGACGTCCGTCAGCACGTTCGGCAGATCCCATACGTACTGAACCGTCTTGTCGAACAGACGATGATGGAACTGCCTTCTCGTCACACCCGGCAGAATCTCCTCATCCATCGCCGGACCGTTCGGATTCACCATGATCGCGCCAGAGGTATATCCCTCGAAGAAATACATATGGAACATTACGTCACGGTTGTAACCCGATTGGATCGCATTGCGAATCACGCCCCATCGGCCGTCGTCGTTGATCTTGTTCCACACCCCGCCGATGTCGGTATAACGCGACTCGAGCAGATTCAACGTAATGTAGTTCGCATACGTACCCGACCATGCCACCTGCTCATCGTTCGGGGTGCTCGCCCACCCGTAATGATGCGTGCCCCAGAAAAGGAACATGGGCAGACCCTTGTACTGGAAATACTTCGGATTCTCCGGCAGATGCGTTACGATATTCACAGGTGACGGGATCGCCGGCCCGGATGAAGTCGTCACCGTCACTTCATTCGAATCCGGCGAATCGCCCACTTCGTTGTACGCCGAAATGCGGTACGAATACTGCGTGTTCGGCTCCAGACCCGCATCCATGTGCGTATCCGCGTCACGAATCGCCGTCACGAGCAGCTCGTACACACCACCCGCGCCCGTCTTACGCTCGATTTTGAAACCATACTCGTTATCATTCGTATCATCCCACGCCAGCTTCACCTGGGTCGGCGTCTGCGAGTACGCCGTCAGGTTCAACGGAGCCGATGACGGCGCCGACAGCGGCGGCGCAGGCAGGTACCGGATCGCCTCCACGAAAATGTAGCCGCCCGCCGACTTCTCAACACGAATCGTGTGCCAGTCCGGCTCGAGGTCGTCGATACTGAAAATCACCTGAATGAACTTGTCGTACGGAGCCACATAACTCGCACGTGTAATCAATTGATTATCTATATAGATATCCGCTTCGCCCGCCCAGCCGTGCTTCTCGCCGATAAGCTGAACTGCCGTACCATTAAACGTGAACTCGGCCGATGCACCCTGCACTTCCGTCTCATGATGCGAATTGAATAATCGCGGCGACCAGTTCTGCGTACCCCACGTGCCGGTATAGATGATCGCAGGGTCGTCGTCATTGACCGTTACCCACAGCGGGGTCCAGTCATTATCAGGTATTTCGATCGTTACGATCGCACCCACGCGATACATGTAGCTCACCAGACCGTAGGTCGGTTCGGTATCGATGTAAGATGTCGTGTCAGGTGGGAGCGATGCGAGTGTCGTCCAGACGTTATTGCTCTGGTGCGGCCGGCGCTGTACCACAAAACCGTCCTCCTCGCTCGATGTATCGATCCAGGTGAGCGACATGTTCGTCGGTGAAATGAAATTCACCTGCAGATCCGTGGGCGCATCGGCCAATCCCACATGGGCGGCCGCCGACATCAGAATGGCGACGGCGATGGCGACATGGAATGATTTCAATACGGCCATTTCTCTACTCTCCTGTCAGTAAAAATGTCAGATGATCAGTCAGTTGACATGTCAACCAGGCGATACTGTCTGAAATGGTATTCACCTGCCCGCCTGTTGAACCTCCTCCGATATACCGGTAACAATCAATTCGGGGTCGACTTTCTCATGGCAAGGTCGACCTGACTCCAATTCTCCATTAACGCGTCTCAATAACAGCTCAACCAGTTTTGCCCCCATCAGCCCGTTATGCTTATCGATCGTCGCCAGCGGCCGGGCATGTTCATACTGCCTCAGACTGCTGTAGTACCAGTAATTGTCGTAGCCGACGATCGGTACGGTTTCACTCAGCAGACGACAGGCTGAAGCAAGCACAAAAGTAATTCCATCGGAGATCGCCATAACGGCGTCGAACTCACCGGTTTTTTCCGAGATCCATCTGGTGAGATTACCCAGCATGTAGTTCACACGCAGATCGTAGGTTTTCTGATCCGTCGGCTCGTATGTGTATTTCTGTTCTTTTTCCGACCATGAGAGCATGGCGTCGCAGACCAGTGGATCAAGCGGTTCCAGTCCTGCCTCTGCGATTGCAGACTGGTAACCTGCATCCCGTTGATGCAGCCAGTCAGGGTATCGCGGGTTTTCATCGCCGCGTAATTCCCAGTATCGCAGTATTCGCCGGCACCCCCGTTCGATAAGCAGCCGTGTCAACTGATAGGCGCCGGACTGCTGGTCAGATTCGATGGTATCGAACATGTCAACCTGTGGCCCGTAGCCGTAAACCGCCACGGGTATGCCCGCTTCCTGGAAGCGTTCAAGTACCTTCATTTCAGGGTAATTGTTGAAGGTATCGATGTATGTAATGACACCCTTGATACCCTGCTCGATCAATTCATTCACACGCCGGTCTATCAATTTTCTCGGGCTGAAGGTGAGTCCGCTGATCTGCTCGTATCCCAACTGGTTGATACTGCCGACTTTAATGGTCCACAGATCGCCCGGTCCGAGATTATCGTAACTCTGCCAGAACGCTTCGCCCACGATCAGGACCGTATTATTCATCACCGATACCGGCCCCGGCCGCCTAAGCCAGTCCTCGGCGATTTTCCGCCGGCCACCAATATTCGTGGTGACCCCCAATTCATCGAAAGTCGTCAGAATCTGTCTGAGCGTCGGACTGGACACATCGAGCATGTCCGCCAGGTCATGCTGCGGGGGTAGAAATCCATGTTCATTAAATGAAGCGTCACGAATGAATGACAGAATCCGTTCGGCGACCAGCTTCTGCTTACGCGTTCCAAACGCTTCCAGTATGTATCCGGTCCTTTCCGTCACTGGCAGATATTCCTTCATTCTGCAGAAATGCTTCAGGCCATATATTACCTATATTTTACAATACTGGTAAATATAGTGCAAATAATATTTTAAATATATGCAAAAATAAGGGTTATATGACTGTGTATGCCGCATTCCTTGGGGGGCGAGGTGACAAGTGGTGATTGAAGAGGGAACGGGTATTCGGCACGAATGGACTGGGACCGCGGCGGAACTTACTTACATAGTCTCACGCCGTCAGATGCTATTCAAAACAAGCTGCATGGTCGGCAGTTCCCTGTCGAGAATGGCTCCGGCATAAACACAGAGCAGGCGGTTGGCGCGTCGGATGGACTCGTCGTCGCAGGTTGTATGGCTGCAGATGCCGGCAGCGATCTGCCTGAGCAGATCAAGCGTCTGTTTACGCACCCGCAGGTCGCCGGGTTGTTTCTGTGAAGTGAAGCCACCTGCTTTCGGATCGAAAGTATATGCGTTTGTGCTTCTGATCAGTGAGCCGGTGCGGATATCATTATTGAGCTCAGGTTTGAATCCGGCATCCTCGAGCAGTCGCCACTGGAAGCGGAGCAGGGCCGATTCAACCGTGGCCGGTTCTGCGAGATCATCGAGCAGTGTTGCAATGGCGTTGAAAGTCACGGGATGAACGTCGTGATCGGCCAGCAGGGCGCCCGCGAGATCGGCGGCGTACATGGCTCGTTGCTGGGCGGCCAGATCGGTTCGCAAATGATGGTAATCGTTCTGTAAATCCCATTCGGTGACGGTGACCAGTTCGGCCGCCGGCCGGATCACACCCACGACCTGCCCGAGGGTCAACAGGTCTATGCCGCCGGAGAACCGCTCGATACTCGATGGACTGAGCCGCTTCGAGCCTTTCGCCAGTCCGCGGATCTTGCCGTGCCGCTCGGTGACCAGCACAACAACCTGACTGGTTTCCGACCAGTCGAATTCACGTATGCAGATTGCCTGATCCTTGAATCGCGCCATAGGCCTTGCTCAGAACCGGGTGAAAGTCCATCTCCCCCTCACTTCCATGGAGAGGGAATTAACTCAACTGATCCATCTGGGATTCGAGACTGTCCATTTCCCTCTGTGCGGCGGTCAACTGTTCACGGGTCTGTTCGACAAGATGGGCAGGTGCCTTATCCGTATAGTTTCTGTTGGCAAGTCGTCCTTCGAGTGTCCGGATGGTCTTCTGAAGGTCATCGTGGCGTTTCTGAAGACGTTTGCGTTCGGTTTCGGTATCGACCAGGCCGTGGATGTAAATCTGGACATCACCGGCGATCGTTACCGCGGCATCACGGGGTCGATCGACGTGCGGGCCGATTTCCCGTCCGGCACTGTTGCTGAGCGTTTCAATCAGGTGCCGGTGCTCGAGCAGTTTCTGAGCCAGCGCTGGGGGTGCGGAGGCCGAGCATTCCACCTTTTGACGCGGCGGGATTTTGTGCGTGGTTCTCGCTTCACGGATGGCCGAGACTACCTGCTGTATCAGCTCGAATGTCCGTTCGATCTCTTCGTCGATCAGCGGCCGGGTGACTTGCGGCCAGTGCGATTTCATGAGCAGTTCATCCGCACTACCTTCCCCACCCCCGTCACTTTCCCCGCCAACCAGCTCAATACCATCCACATGACGCTCGGGCACGATTTCATTGAGCCGTTCCCACAACCGTTCGGTGATGAATGGCATAACAGGGTGAAGAATCCGAAGTGCTACGTCGAGGCAGGTGGCGAGCACCTGTTGCGTGGCTGGGTTGGATTGGATTGTGGGTTTGACCGCCTCGATGTACCAGTCGCAGAAATCCCGCCAGATGAAATCATAGAGCCCCTGGGCGAAGTTGGCGAACTCGTATTGCTCGATAGCCTTCACGGTGTCATCGAGTGTCCGGTTGATGCGGCTGAGTATCCACCTGTCGACCAGATCGAGTTCGTTCGGACAGACCCGACCGGGATGGCCGCCGGTGGCGGCCAAACCCTGCTCGATGTTATAAAGTGCGAACCGGGCGGCGTTCCACAGCTTATTGGCGAACCGCCGGCCGAGGTCGAATTTTTCGCTGGTATTCCGCGCGGCGGGTATGGCCTCGGTCGGCTGGACCTGGCCGGATGCCACCCCGAAAGACGAGGCGATCTGCTTCTTCGCGTCGGTCGGACACTGCTGCACAGGTGCGGCGACCTTATGTCCACCGCCGGTGGTGATGAACTTCGGCGTGAATATCTGGCCGGTGTGGGGACAGACCATATCGACCGGCATGCGGACGTCCTGGGTATGAGTGGTCATCGAGGCGAGTGTGAATCGCATGGCGTCCGAGCCGTGACTGTGGATGATGTCCATCGGGTCCACGCCGTTGCCAAGGCTCTTCGACATCTTCTGGCCGTGACCGTCCTGGATCATCGCATGGATATAGACGTCATAGAACGGCAGGGTATCACGGAAGTAGATATTGAACATGACCATTCGTGAGACCCAGAGGGTGATGATCTCGCGCGCGGTGCAGAGCAGGTTGGTCGGGTTCCACGTTTCCAGCAGTTTCCGACCTTCGGGTATTTCATGGGGAAACGCATCCGGCTCGGGCCAGCCCATGGTCGACAGCGGCCAGAGCGCCGAGGAGAACCAGGTGTCGAGAACGTCAGGGTCCTGTGTAATACCCGCGGATTCGAGCAGGCGGGCGTACGCCGGATTGTCCTGACGCAAACAGATGTAACAGACGTCGTCGATCACTCTGACAGCAGCGTTCTGCGTGTCATTTCTGATCTGATCCGGTACCAGACTTTCCGATTCACATGACCATACCGGAATCCGATGTCCCCACCACAGTTGCCTCGATATGCACCAGTCGCGGATATTCTCATGCCAGGTCTGGAACGTCTTCGCGTAACGCGGCGGGACGAACCGGAGCTGGCCTTCCCAGAGTTCTTCACCCTGTTCACCGTCGAACGGATCGGTAGCTTTCCACGTACACCCGTCACCTGGCGACCGCTGCTCTCTGGCCATGGCACGCAGAGCGGCGCCGGCGAGCCGGTCGTCGGTGACTTTCACATACCACTGGTCACTGAGATAAGGTTCGATGGGCACATGCGAACGGTAGCTGTGACCCACGGCGTGGCGGTACGGCCTGATGTCTGCCATCAGGTCGTGTTTCTTGAACCACTGGATAATCAGCTTGCGAGACTCTTCACGCGACCGGCCGAGCAGGAAGCCGGCCTCGCCGATATCCTCCCAGCCGTGTCTGTCACTGATCGATGCGTCTGGCGCCATGACGTTGACAATGGGCAGATCATGTCGCCGGCCGATGTCGTAGTCGTTCGGATCATGGGCCGGGGTAACCTTGAGGAAGCCGGAAGCGTAACGAGCTTTGACGTCGTCGGATTCGGGATCGGGTATGACAACGTAGTCGTCGGCGATGACAGGGATGATCCGGTTGACGATCGGCAGTCTGACATGCCTGCCGATGAAAGCTGCACGTTCAGAATCGTTCGGATTCACCGCCACTGCGGTATCGCCGAGCATGGTCTCGGGCCGAGTGGTCGCTACGGTGGCGAACCGGCCGGTTTCATTGCCGCTGTCATCGACAACCGGGTACTTCATGTACCAGAAGTTCCCGTCGATCTCCTGCATTTCAACTTCATCGTCGGCCAATGCGGTCTGTGTGACGGGGTCCCAGTTGACCAGTCGCTTGCCGCGGTAGATCAGCCCGTCTTTGAAAAGCTGAAAAAACGCCTCGCGAACCGCACGGGCGCAGACTGGGTCCATGGTGAATCGCTGGCGGTCCCAGTCACAGGAGCAGCCCATCTCGCGGAGCTGGTTGGTGATGAACGCTTCATATTCATCTTTCCACGCCTGGATTTTTGCAACGAATGTTTCGCGATCGAAGTCGGTGCGTTTTTTCTTTTCCTCCGCGAGTACGCGTTTCTCGACGACGGTCTGCGTAGCAATGCCTGCGTGGTCGGTGCCGGGCATCCAGAGTGTGCATCGCCCGATCATGCGGTGGTATCGGATGAGGATATCCTGCAGGGTATTATTGAGAGCATGCCCGAGGTGTAGTGCCGCCGTGACGTTCGGCGGGGGAATGACAATAGCGTAAGGTTTGCCGGTGTCGTCGGGTTCGGCGTGCCAGGCTCGGGCGGCGTTCCACTTCTCGCTGATCAGGGACTCCACCTTCGCGGGGTTATAGGTTTTAGGCAGGTCGGTCTGGGTAATCATATCACTCACGGGTCTACTCGTTGTATTAAGATGTTGACTGCCAGGCACTTGCTTCTGTTATGCCGGATGGGTAATTCGGCTGTGGAAGCTCATTATTCTACCAATTCAGACGATCTGATGTTACAGGTGATAGACCTACCGGCTTTTCCGTTTCCGCTGTTTGAACTTCTGTTTTTTCGGCGGCTTTTTGCCGGCACCGGCCAGTGAAGGCGTCCGGCCGCCCCGACTGCCTAAGCCTGACAGGTCCATATTGCCCAAACCGGTCATCGCCTTCATTCGCTGCATCATGCTCATGCCGGACATCTGCTTGCTCATCTGGCTGACCATTTCAAAACCCTTGACGAGCTGGCTGACGTCTTTAGTATCGGTACCCGAGCCGCGGGCGACCCGACGTCTACGCGAGTTGTTGAGCAGATCGACGTCCTTACGCTCCTCGCGTGTCATTGACTGGATGATCGCTTCGGTCTGATCGATCTGGCTGTCGTCGACATCCATATCCTTGAGGTGCTTGCCGATGCCGGGCATCATGCCCATGATGGACTTCATCGAGCCCATCTTCCGGACACTTCTGAGCTGGTTCAGGAAATCGTCCATGGTCATCTTGCCGGCGGCCATTTTCTCCTGTAGTGCCATGGCCTCTTCCGCACTGACCTGCTGCTGCGCTTTTTCGACCAGTGAAACGATATCGCCCATACCGAGGATGCGAGAAGCGATCCGACGCGGATGAAACGCTTCGAGTGCGTCTAGTTTCTCGCCGATACCGATGAACTTGATGGGCTTGCCGGTGATCTGCTTGACGGAGAGCGCCGCTCCACCACGGGTATCGCTGTCAAACTTGGTGAGAATGACGCCATCGAGTTCGAGCTGCTCGTTGAACGCCCTGGCCGAGTTGACGGCGTCCTGGCCGGTCATCGCGTCGATGACGAGATAAATCTGGTGCGGATTGACTGCGGCGTTGACCTGACCTAGTTCGTTCATCAGGTCGCTGTTGACGTGCAGGCGTCCGGCGGTATCAAGAATGAGCACATCACAACCTGTTTTCTGAGCGGCCTTGACGGCGTTGCGGCAAACGGTGACCGCCGCGCCGACGGCTTTGCCGTACTCGCGTACGCGTTCAGGTTCGGAATAGAAATGGACGCTGCCCTGACCCTCCGCCTCGTCGCGGACCTGGTTGGCGATGATCTCGAGCTGATCCACGGCGGCGGGACGCTGCAGGTCGGCGGCGGCGAGCATGGTGTTCCTGCCATGACGCTTCATGTAACCCGCCAGTTTACCACACGTGGTGGTCTTACCCGAGCCCTGCAGACCGCACATCATGATGACCGTCGGGCCGGGCTGAACGAACATCACCGGCGGCGCGTCGGGCTGGTTGGGGTCTTCATCTTCACCGCCGAGTATGGTGACCAGCTCGTCATAAACGATTTTGATCATCTGCTGGGCGGGTTTCAGCGATTGTAGAACCTCCTGACCAAGCGATTTCCGGAGAATATGATCAGTGAACTGCTCGACGACTTCGTAATGCACATCGGCTTCAAGCAATGCGGTTCGTACTTCGTCCATGGACTCGCGGACGTTGGATTCGCTGATCCGGCCACGTCCGGAAAGCTTGCGAAGTGCTCCTTCGAACTTTTCAGAGAGTGTGTTGAACATGATTGTGTCTGACCCTGTTGATAACGGTCCAGTGGCCAGGCGATTGACCGGAGAACGGGATTATAGACAGCAGACCGGCGTGTGTCATACCCTGTCGGGTGCCGTGAAGCGGGATATTGTTAAAATAGGGTATCTGTTGGCGCCGGCAAGGTGAAATGCGATAATCTTTATTCATCCTGGTGCGGGAAAAAGAGCAAAAAACAGATGCAGGTTTTGTATGATATAGCTGTCACACACCATGAAGGAGGATAACATCATGCTGGATCATCCTGAGCTGGATCCGAAAGAGCGGATGTTGGCCGAGCGCCTGGTGACGAGGCTGGAGCGATCGGCGAATTACTGGCGGGCATTGCGTGTGCTGATCATGGTGGTGTGCCTGTTCATCATAGGTGTGGCGGCCATGTGGATGTGGGGATTCTGGCAGGATGTGCAGGGTCGGTACGACGTTCTCGAGAAAATCGAGCAGCCCTATCCACGTGGGGCTGTACCGGGTGATGAATGGTATAAAAGCGAATTGAAACGCCTGATCCTGCTGGTTCATGACAGCAACCAGGGCAAAATGATGATGATGATACAGGGCGTTGTAAGTGTGATGCTGTTGTTCAGTGTGATGATGGTGATCTGGGGCCTGGTCAAACACTGGAACGACGGGCCGGAAAAACGCCTGCTGGCGAAGCTGGCCCGCTGGCAACTCGAACAATGGCAACGGGAGTGAATGGTTCATCGTTCAGCATGGGCGAAGTGCCAATCCGCTGTCACCGCGTCGCAATGTCATCTGTTAATCCCTGCCGAATAGGGATCATTCCATTTCCTCCGCCGACGGGCGCTGATAAAAATGCAGAGCCATCGTACCGTAGGTGAATGACGCGGGGCCGTCACAACCGCTGACTTCAGGTGTACTGACGGTGCTGCGTGTCCGCAAAACCACTACGCCGCCGTCTTCGAGTCGGGGTGCCAGCAGTTCGATCAGGTGAAGTGCCTGACGCAGACCGTCATGGTTGTCAGTGACGGCGTAAGGCGGATCGATGAAGGCGATGCGAACTGAATCATTTTTCACAGCGAGCAGCCAGTAGGTGGTGAAGGCGCTTGCCGTGATGACGTGGCATCGATCATCGAGATCAAGCTCACGGATATTCCGCTCAAGTCGTCTGACAGCCTCGCGATCTCTTTCAATGAAGGTGCACGCCGCCGCCCCGCGTGAGAGCGCCTCGAGGCCGAGTGATCCGGTTCCACTGAAAATATCGAGAACCCGGCCTTCGCCGATCATCCCGAGCGACGTCAACCGGCTGAAGAGGCTTTCCTTCACCCGGTCGGTGATGGGACGCGTGGTCTCGGCGTCTTTTGGTCCGATGAGCTTTCGGCTCCGATGTTGGCCGGCAATGATACGCATGGGGATGAATCTTTCAGTTTTCAGCCTATCAGACTTTAATCATAGTGCCTGTATCTGAACTCAGTTTACATGTGAGATGGTTGTAGGACCAGAGGTAGACAGAGATGAGGGCAGTGGGGACAGTCGGGTGGGACATGGTATGATTGTGGTGATGAGCCGGAATGGATCGCAAGGCAGAATGAAAGCGAAGCTGAATAGAACAGTGATGTGGCTGTTTATTCTTGTCCTGGCGGCGGTCGCATGGCGGATGGTCCATCTGCGGACAATTTACCTGGAGCACGAGTATCGAATCCCGGCTTTGTGGGTGCATACGGACATGCATGCATTCATGCAGTGGTCTGATACGATACTCGCCGGTGACGTTCTCGGCCGCGATACCTATCACCCGCAATTCGACTGGATGACGAAGCTGGCGCCGATGGAGCAGTGGTACCGTTGGTGGGGTGGCCGTGAGATATTTCACCAGGAGCCGTTATATCCATATTTCCTGGCTGGTGTACGATACCTGAGCAACGGCTCGCTCGTCATGCCACTGTTCGTGCAACTGCTGATCGGTTCGATTCATCCGCTGGTACTGTACTTTCTGGGCAGGCGGCTGTGTGATAATCGAGTGGGGCTGATCGCTGCGGGCATGGCAGTGGCGTACGGGCCGTTTATTTTTTACGAAGGTGTTCTGCTTCGCGATTGGTTGCCGCCGGTGATCGAGCCGCTGGTCCTGCTGTCACTGATTGCTGCGCCAGGCGATTCATCGCTGCGATCGCGGTGGACGAAATGGTGCAGATGGCTGCTACCCGGCCTGTTATTCGGTATAGCGCTGCTGGCGAGGTCGTTTATTCTGTTGTTTCTTCCCGCGGTGTTGATATGGATCCTGCTGCTACGCCATGAAAACAGAGGGTGGCGATTTCAGGCGGCGAGCTTTTTCTGCGTGGGACTGGTTATTGCCCTATCACCGCTGCTGGTACGTAACATAGTTGTCGGCGCGCCGGTCTTTTCACTGCACAACCGCACCGCTGAAGGGTTCATTCTCGGTAATGCCGCAGACGGTTCGCCGGTAGGGCTTGAACACCCGGATTCGCAGTATGAAATACTGGAGGCGGCGGACGGCAGTCTGTGGGGTGTAGTCCGGCATACGCTTGCAACCCATGACAGCGTCGCCGGTTTTCTGTATCACCAGTTGACGAAGTTCAGAGGAATCTTCGAACCTTATGATATTCCGGATAATATCGCTTACGCGAACAGCCGGGCGCATTCGCCGGCACTTCAGTATTCGCTGTCGTTCTGGCCGCTGGCTGCAGTGGGCATCAGCGGCATGGTACTGAGCTGCTGGTGGCGGAGACGTGAACATGTGCTTGTGATGGTGTATTTCCTCTCGATACTGGCTGCGCTGATGGTGGTGACGGCGAACGGCCGCTACCGTTTGAGCCTGGTGCCGGTGCTGATGGTCTACGCGGCGGTACTGATCACGTGGCTGTGGAACTGGCTGCTGGCGAAGCGATGGCAGGCGGTGGCGATCGCTGCCGGGTTGACTGCCGCCCTGGTAGTCGTTCAGGTCACGGTTGTGCCGATTCGTGCCTTGCGTGAAGACCCGCTGTTTCCACTGAGTCGCGGCGAGTACCTGGCGGTAAACCGCCTGCTCGGTCTGCACCTGATGGAACAGGGCCGGTATTACGATGCACTCGTCAAGTTCAACCGCACGATTCAACGCGTACCGGAATATGACCCCGGCTACTATCACCGCGGCCGGCTCATGTTGACAATGGGTAATGCGGCGGCGGCCGAGGAAGACTTTACGCACGCGATCGAGCTGGACCCCGACTTCTCCGCCGGTTTCATCGGTCGGGGTAGAGCACGCGCCAAACTCGGCAGATACGAACAAGCCATCGACGATCTGTCACGCGCAATCGGCCTGAACCCCTCATCCGCCGAAGCGTTCCATACCCGCGGCCTGATCGAACGTGAACGGGGCCTGAACATGCAGGCGATCAACGACTTCACCCGTGCGATCCAGATCGAGCCGGACAACCCCGACCACTACCACGCCCGCGCAATCGCCTGGTACCACGCAGGTGATCCCGCACGTGCCGACGACGACGCAGATACCGTCATACAACTCGGCGGCCGAATCGACCCGTCACTGCAACAACTGCTCGATAACGCCGCGCCCTGGGTCAGACCTTGACACTTTCTGATTCGTTCGAACACGAATCACAGATGTTTCCGTTGCCAGTTGTCAATGAAAAGAGGTCGGTTAAAGCCGGCCTTGATATTGTTTATGTCAAGTGTCAAGGTCTGACCCCGTGCGCAGGGCAGCGGCTTTTTGTTTCATTTATCGTTCCGCTTCACGGGCAATGGCATTGAGGAGTGATCGGAAAATGGGACGGTGCATGGGGTAGAGCGCGTACCAGTAGAGCACACCGGTGAGGCCGAGTGGTTTGAATTCGGCGATCTGGATCAGCCGAGACCGGTTCTCAGAACGCGGCACCACGCGCCATTCGAGCCGCCCGGTGCCGGGTAGACGCATCTCGGCACGCAGCCGGAGCCGGTGCCCCTGCTCGAGCGATTCGATCCGCCACCAGTCGATCTGATCACCGGTTCGCAGCGATTGCCGATCGGGTCTGACGCGGCGGAGACCCGGTCCGCCGATGAGCCTGTCCAGCAGGCCGCGGAATCGCCACGCCCAGTTCCAGCTCAGCCAGCCGCGACTACCGCCCAGTGAGCTGAATACGTCGTAGACCCGTTGCGGCGAAGCTCGAACATCGGTTGCGTGGACTTCGAACAGCACGCCTTCACAGTCGGACCGTTTGCAGTAATCGCCGACCGCTTCAACCGCTTCTCCCGACGGGTCGTGAAATGCGTATTCGTCCTTATCGTCGAGTACAGCCGCGACCGCCTGGTCATACGTCATCGGCCTGATCGCAGGGAACAGGGCATTCGCCTTCGTGGTATCGATTCGCAGTTCATGGATCATCCCCTCGATCACTGGCACGGCCAGGCGATTCGGGATGGGGGTAACCAGACCCACCCATTGTCCCGCCAGCTTCGGTGCAAGGACCGGCACACGAAGAATCATTCGTCGCAGCCCGCGTAGCCGGGCATACGTTTCCATCATCGCTTTGAATGTCAGGCAATCCGCGCCCACCGGAATAATGCCAGACGGGCTGATATCCGCCGCGGCGACAAGATAGGCGAGCATATCATCCACGCCGATCGGATGCACCGGATTCATCACCCATTTCGGCGAGATCATCACCGGTAGACGCTCCGTCAGATACCGGACTATTTCGAACGACGCCGAGCCCGACCCGATGATCGGCCCGGCCTGAAGTTCGGTGACGGGCAACCGCTCTCGCAGGATGCGGCCGACCTCGGCGCGGCTGTTCAAATGGCTGGTCACCCGCTTGCCTGATGGGGGCTGCAGGCCGCCGAGGTAAATCACATGTGAAACCGAACTACCCGCCGCCGCATCCGAAAAATGTTTCGACGCCTGTCGGTCGCAATCTGCGAAGTCCGGACCCGACCACATCGAGTGGACAAGGTAATACGCCTGACTGATATCGTCGAATGCCCCGTCAAGCGACCGCCTGTCGAGCAGGTCAACCGTTCGAACCTCGACGCCATCCCGCCACGGCATAGCCCGGAGTTTCGCCGCATCACTTACCAACACACGAACCTTGAAGCCACGTGAAATCAGACGCGGCACCAGCCGCCGACCTACATAACCCGTTGCGCCGGTTACCATGATTGCCATGACAATATCCTATACGAAATAACAGGACTGCCGGCAGAAATTGCAGCAGATCAATACGATGGTCAGTAACGATTCGGATCACCACTTAAAATGCCTTGATCAGCTCGATCAAAAAGCACGAAATATTAAGGTCTGACGCCGTGAGCACGATACCCCGCACGCTCGACTGGTCACCGCCGATCCGATCGAACGCCTGACCCGCCCTCTGATCACCAGACACGAAGCCCAAAGGGTACCGGCCGGTGTAATAAATATATGTATACCGGTTGGCGCTACCCAGCTATACCCGTCACATCAGAGACAGCGAATAACGGAATGGACGAATGACACCACTGTTCCCCGATCTGATAAAAAAGGGCCGATGCTGGTAGCATCGGCCGCAGGTGGCACCAAGTTATTCTGTTCATATCACACACAAACACATGCCTTCTGCTTCAACACACTTTCGTAATAGAAACCGACCTTCTCCCAGTTGATGACATCGAACCAGGCCTTGATATAGTCCGGCCTGCGATTCTGATATTTGAGGTAATAGGCATGCTCCCATACGTCCAATCCAAGAATCGGACGGCCGGGACATTCCACCAGACCGGTCATGATCGGATTGTCCTGGTTCGGCGTCGAGCAGATACACAGCCTGTCGTTTTCATTCACACATAACCACGCCCAGCCGGAGCCGAACCGGCCAGCGGCGGCAACAGCGAACTCATCCTTGAATGAGTCAAACCCGCCCAGATCATCATCGATCGCTTTTGCCAACGCGCCTGCCGGCCCGCCGCCCTGCCCGGGCCGGGTCATGATCTGCCAGAATAAACTGTGGTTGTAATGACCGCCGCCGTTATTGCGCACCGACGTACGCTTCTCATCCGGTACCGAGCCGAGATCTGAAAGAATCGCTTCAATGCCTTTTGATTCGAGCCCCGTACCCGCCAGGGCATCATTCAGCTTGGATACATAACTGCCGTGATGCTTGCCGTGGTGGATTTCCATTGTGGTCCTATCGATAACCGGCTCAAGTGCATCTGTCGCATATGGAAGCTGTGGAAGTTCAAACGCCATCATGTATCTCCTGTTCTTATAGTCCAGAGTGCTGTCCATGATAATACCTGACCGGCACCTGTACCCGTATATCACAGCGGAGCCGGACATTGCTACGCAAAGAATAACCGCCGCAGAGTCTTTTTTCTTCCATTGACATTTCGCTAAAAGAAAATCAGGCGAAAAGGCACCCTTCCAAAAACCTGATGTGCTCGCCGCAATAGTTTTCGTCCAATACGCCGCAACAACAACCTTGCTTGACGGCTTGATGTAAATGGCTTTGGGAAAAACAATAATAGCAACCGGGCAGAGGTTTTCTGAAAAGAAAAAGCAAAACAGCATTAATGTTATTTTTATTAACAAAGTGTCTATGCCGGAATTATTCTGAAATCCATGGAACAAAAGAATGGCGATTGCGGTATCCACAGTAGAAAGACACCGTAAATCGACAGATGGACCTGCCTGCTGATCAGGGAATGGTAAGAAGCAAGGGAAAAGATTGGAAGCATCAACCATGAAACTCACCCACCCCAATTCGCCACTAGCCAGGCAAACGGCCTCGGAAAGAATCAAGCACTGGCCGGGTGATACCAGACAACTCAGCCCGGCCGACCAGGCCACGCTCAAGCGGATACTGGCCGGGAAGTACGAATACGTCGAGAACGAGCTTTTTCATCTGGACCGGCCGGAAGCGGAAAAACAGATTTTCGAAAAGGCACCCGAAATCAAAGAACCGGACACCAGCTGGTATCACCCGGTGCTAGATAACACGGATAGCGCTAACTCCCGCATCAACAAAAGAGTCGGCAACGTCCTGCTGACTTCAAAGCAGGAACGGGCTATTTTTCTACAGTACAACTATTGCCGGTACCAGGTCTGCCTGTTGCGAGAATTACTCAGCCGACACGATCTGATCGCGTATGAGCCTGCCCGCGAACTGCTGGACTGGCATGAAAAAGCGGAACACTATCGTGAGAAAATTGCCCAGACTAACCTTGCGCTGGTCCTGGCGATGGCAAAACGCTGCCGCGTCGGACCGGAGAGCAGCACCGGCCTCGACTTCGCGGACCTGGTCAGTGAAGGCAATATGGCACTGCTCAGGGCGGTGGATAAATTCGACGTCGGTCGCGGATACAAGTTTTCGACTTACGCCTGCCGGGCGATTCTTAAGGCGTTTTCACGCGCGGGAATGAAAATGAGCCGGTACAGACAACTGTTTCCGACTGATTTCGATCCCGCACTCGAGAAATCCGACCATGTTGAAACACGTCGGGCCGAGCATCGTGACGACTGCGTCGATGAAATCCGCCAGATTATCCGAGACAACCGTGCGGAACTGTCGAACGTGGAACGGGAAGTAATCGAACACCGATTCCCATTCGATCCCGATCCGGACGCAACACCGCAACCTCGAAGCAGATACCAGGTAGCCACCCGGAACCATACATTGAAAAAAGCGGACACCGGGTCCGGCATGACACTCGAGCAGGTCGGCCGGATCATCGGGGTGACAAAAGAACGTGTCAGACAGATCCAGAACAAGGCGCTCGATAAGATCAGAGTTGCACTGGAATCGGATTTTCTGGCATGACAGAAAAGGTCATTCAAGCACAGAATTGCAGAATCCGGCGCATAGCTGTGCCTGAGCCGCGTCACTTGGGCACAAATCCTCCCTTTGGCCGCGGGTGTCCCGCCCGCGGCTCTTTTATGCGTTGAGCATGGTGGTTCTGTCTTGAAATCGGGGTTATGAATGTGACTGTTGTGGTAAAGAACGCGTTGGGCGAACTCGGGGCAGTTCTTACTGATATATTCGCACAATCATGATTTTTCATGCGCCGCATGATTCGGGCTTCATGACACGATAGCCGATGTCACGCCGGTAGTAAGCGTCTTCGAAATGGATTTTGTCACATGCGGCGTTGGCTTTTCGTCGGGCATCCTTCAAATCGCTGCCCATCGCGCAGACATTCAGGACACGTCCGCCGCTGGTCACCAGTTCACCGGATTTGTCCAGTTTCGTTCCTGCGTGGAACACTGTTACCTCACTGTCCTGTTCGGCGTCTTCGATTCCGGTAATCGGAAGTCCTTTTCGATATTCGCCCGGATAGCCGCCCGAGGCCATGACCACGCAGCAACAGCAGCGAGGGTCCCAGCTCAGGTCTACTTCATCCAGCCGACCTTCACAGGTCGCCAGCATGATATCGACCAGATCACCTTTGAGTCGCATCATGAGCGGCTGGGTTTCGGGATCGCCGAACCGGCAGTTGAATTCGAGTGTTTTCGGTCCGCCCGCGGTCAGCATAAGTCCGGCATAAAGCACGCCGCGATACTCGATCCCATCGCGTCTGAAGGCGTCAACGGTCGGTACGAGTATTTCGCTTTCGATCTGGCTGATCAGAGCATCATTGACCAGCGGCGTCGGCGAATAGGCGCCCATGCCGCCGGTGTTCAGTCCCGTATCACCTTCGCCGACCTGTTTATGATCCTGGGCCGGATCGAGCACGAATATATTCCGGCCGTCGACGATAGCGAGTATCGACACCTCCTGTCCGACCAGACGTTCTTCAACGACAACGGTCAATCCTGCCTCGCCGAAAGCCTTATCCTTCATACACAATCTCAGCGCCTCGACGGCCTGTGGAATATCATCGCAGACGATCGCACCTTTACCCTTCGCAAGTCCGGCCGCCTTGACGACCACCGGGGTCTCGCGGTTTTCGACGTATCGAACGGCCGCCGAGTAATCTGTAAATGTGCGCGAGTCGGCCGTGGGGATGGAAGCACCTTTCATCAGCTGCTTGGCGAACGCCTTATCCGCTTCGAGCCTCGACGCCGCCGCCGTCGGCCCGAACACGGCTCGACCGGGTCGTGCGAGCCGGTCTGCAAGCCCCTGCGCCAGCGGGTCCTCCGGCCCGATCACGATCAGGCCGACTTTGTTCTGTCGACAGAAATAATCGATTTCATCGACGGTTTTCGTATCCACACGATCGGGGTGGATATCGAGGTTCGTTCCCAGTCTGGCCGTTCCGCCGTTGCCCGGCGCGAAATACAGATTTCCGCAACGTTTGGACTGTTTCAGCTTCCAGCCAAGGGCATGTTCACGCCCGCCACCTCCGATGATCAGGATATTCGTACTCATAGCCGTGAAGCGTAGCGGTTTTGAGTGAGAAGGTCCAGCGGCAGATGAAATAAGCCGGCCATACAAGGCCGCTGGCTCCTTCCGCCGCATTACAGCCCTGCATGGTCGGCCTTCGCCGCAGGCCAGAAGCGCCCGTATGCCTCCCCTCGTATCCGGCTGTCTCCGGTTTCACCACCTCTGACCTTCATCACAACTATAGCACTGCCGGACGAGATACCGAAGCGAAATCAACTACTGATTATCCCTTAAGGGTATTGATTGAATGAACCGTCGAACATTGATGAACGATGTGTGATCATGCGTTATTTCACATCTCGCAGATTCGCTGTAATACCTTCGAAGGTATGCCGCAATGCCTGGTATACAGGATATGGCGGGTAATACGGTTGCGCAGTTGAACCGGATTCATCATACGGATTCAACAGATCACCCCAGAAATCTTCCAGCATATTTGATCCCAACTCCTCGAAAAAACGATCGAAACCGGGTGGTTCTCGCCGGTCTCGTGTTGTTTTCACCAATAAATGACTCCGCTCGGTCCAGTCGCCTTCACCCAACCACAGTAATTCCAGGTCAGACAATCGCATCAGACTCACGCGCATCGTAAGCTGCAATTCGCTGACATGATAAAGGTCTTTGATGTAGTACGTGACTTCCTTCACCAGTTTTTCATTCTCATAAAACTTTTCCGTATCCGTTTTTGAACTGGTCGATTCGTACTGTCTTGGCAATACACTCACCACTTCGACAAAAACGACATGATCAGCGCCGTGTGCCTGCATCCAGGCATCGGCGACCGGCTTGAAGCGATCGCGGGGTATCCACTCGGCCGACTGCGCCGCCAGCAGAACAGACCGGCTCGTTTTTACCCGACTCTGGCGGCCGCTGTCACCGTAATCGTAATGCAGCGATACCGCGTGGCCGACCTTCGCACTGGATTTCAGACTTGACGACAGGTCGATATTCAAGTCTTCTTCATCGAGAAAGGGATCACGACTCACCGGCGGAGCGATTACTACGCAGGCGTCCTTCAACCTATCGGCATGAAACCCCGGCGTGCAATGCTCGCGAGTCAGTGGTATTTTCGTGCATCCGGATACAAGCAACAGAAATGCAACGGCCGATATCCGTATCACTGCCATATACGCCATCCTTTCAATGATACTGCCTGCTGACAACGCCGCTCAACCAGACGGCCGCCGGGACACTGCTCAACCCGAATATACTCCACAATCCCATGCCTACCAGATCGATCATGTTCGGTGTAAACGATGTGATACTGCGGACAGCACCCATGGCGTAACAGGCGGAATACAGACCGATCAACGCAGCGACGATACAACCGGCGAAAACGGCCAAGCCGATGCGCATCGCAGGGTTGTGACGATAGACCCATATCTGAGCTCGCGTAATCGCCACCATGAACACGGCCGACAGAATGGTAAAGACAACAACCACCCACAGTACGTGTCCCGTGTCATACTGATTCAGTGGCAGTGAAAACGTTTTCACCACCTGCCTGTTTCGCACCAGTTCATAGCGTTGATTCGTCGGCACATCCATATACACGACTGCGGCGAGGTGGCCGTCATAGAAGAAGTCACTCGTTTTCGCCGGTATGCGAGCGATATAATATTTTCTGCCCGCGGGCATAAGTGAAGCCACCGCCCTGACATCTTCCCCGGGCTGGGGAATCACGCGAGGTGATGGTGATAATTTGACGAGATACGAGTCGAAATCCTTCTGACCTTCGTCGTCATCGAAAAAGCAGGCCAGATCGATCCCTTCGGTAATCACCTGGCCATGCATCGTTATGCCGGTGCGGCAGTCCTGCGACTTCGTGTAGATCGCTTCGGATATGGTTGAAGCCGCGTCATCCGGGAATACTTCGGCCAGTCGGTGGATCAACTCCCGTGTGCGCAATCGGCAGGCGTGGAACTGATCCCACAGGACCAGTGTGTCGTAACCATAGGGCAGGATTGACGTAACATAAACCTGATCGCTGTCGACCAGATAATTCAGATCATTACACGCTACTCGCTCCGCCACCAGGCAGTCGTCGATTGTGCGAACGCATATACGGTCACCATCATTCGTTACATGAACGATGAACATGGTGAATGTGTCTCGATCGGAGGGCGCCAGCGTACCCGGCCTGACCTGGTCAATGCCGGGATGATCGTCATCCGGCTGGACCAGGTTGATCGCATGGCACGAATGATCGGCAGACAGGTACATCATCCGGTTATGGACGATGCAGTTGAACAGATATGTTTTACCGTTGTGGTTGATACCGGCGAAGGTTCGGCCGGGTACGGCATCGTTCAGATGATTCATCGAGAACTGCCTGCTTGTCCGACCATGTCCCGGGACGGTCGGCATGCCGCTCGACGCCAGTTGCATGTACGTGATCATCGCCTCCTCCCTGAAAGTCGAGGCGAGAATCGTCTCGTCCGGTGAACGGATGACCAGGATCGATTGTTCGCATAAATAAGACGCTCCAGGCGTATTCGATTGCACCGGCCGGACCCGATATCGGCCGAGTGATTCGATCAGATCGGGAATAGCCAGGCCGGGTTCCATCAGCTCCGACCGTCGTGAAATCAACATGATATGTCTGCAGCCGAACGCGGGCTTATCGAGGTTGATTCCCGGGACATCATAGATGAGTTCCGAATCCATGAGCTGATCCTGCACGCTGTTCTGCAACATAGCCAGGCTGCCTGTCACCTGTTCACTGCCCGGTTGAGATTCGCTGCGGAGTACGACCTCGCCGATCTGGTCATCATAAAACGACTGTAGCTCGCAGCCGGGAATCAGCAGGTCAGCGGCAATCGCCGTCACAATGAGCAGTGGCAGAACGAGATGGAACCTGTCGATGAACCCGGCAAGCCATATCGGCATACGACTACCTTCTACAGCGTACGACTCGTCATCATTTTGAGTTCCGGCCTGGTGATCCGGACCACTATCAACCGTCACCGTGGATCTGCGACTGCGATTGACCAGATCGAATCCGCAATTGACACATAGAACCTGGCCATGTTTCAAGGGTTTGCGACAATTCGGACACAGAATGCCATCGCGGGCCGAATCCACGTTGGGTGATTTCGTATTCAGATAAGGAACCGTCAATTCACGGCCGCAGACCCGGCATCGAACGCGCCGGCCCGCCATTGCATCAGGGACTTCGTATCGCCGCCCACAACCACTGCATGAAAATGTAACCGCCACAGAATCGCTCCCTTTGGAGCCTCATTATAACAACGATGACTTGAAGTGAAGGTAATAGTCAACAGCCCGTGCGGAATCCGTCAGGTTGGATTTGCGATCGAACCTGACAGGGAGTGCAGGCTTGTTTGCGTCAGACAGGCAGTATGATGAAACGACGTCTCCGCCGGGCGATTTCATTCTTCGCCTGCGGACCCGGTTTGTATGGTCTCGCTGACAAATTCCCGCGGATCGGTAACACGTCCGGTGAGGGCGCTGGCCGCGACAGTGAGTGGAGAGGCGAGAAAGACACCTGCCTGCTTGTGTCCCATTCGGCCGGGGAAATTGCGGTTTGTTGTACTGATGCAGTTAAGGGGTTCGTTGAGTCGGCCGAAGGTATCGCCCGGCCCGCCGAGGCACGCCGCACATGACGCCGGTCCCATCTGACATCCGGCATCGAGCAGGACCTGTTCGATCGATTTCCCGCCGTTCGATACCGGCTCGCCGTGGATATTCAACCGTTGCATATCGGCGTGTACTTCGGTTGACCCTGGCACGACGTAAGTGGGAATAGCAACGGACCGGCCGTTGAGTATGCTGGCGGCAAAGATCATGTCGGTAATTTTTCCGCCAGTACACGAGCCGATGTAGGCGCGGTCGAGTATGACATCATTGCAGTTGGCGGCGGTATCGCGATTATCCGGGCTATGCGGCTTAGCGACCAGTGGTTCGAGCGTGGCGAGGTCCCACTCGTGGGTATAGCAGTATTCTGCGCCGGGGTCATCCTTATGGACGGTCCACGTTGGCCGGTTAGAGCGTTTTCGAACGTAGCGAAGGGTTTTTTCGTCAACATCGCACACGCCGTTCTTGCCACCCGCCTCGATGGCCATATTCGTCAGGGTCATGCGGTCTTCGAGATTCAGTGAGGCAATTCCTTCTCCGGTGAAGTACATTGTTTTATAGGTCGCTCCGGATACGCCGATTTGTCCGATAACGGCGAGGATAAGGTCTTTGGCGGTCAGGTAGGGTGGAATCTGGCCGTGGAACACGAACTTCATGGTTGGCGGGACTTTAAGCCATGTTTTACCTGTTCCGAGAGTAAAGGCGGCGTCTGTATTCCCCACTCCGCTTGCGAACTGCCCGAACGCGCCGGCGGTGCAGGTATGGCTGTCGGTCCCCAGCATGATCTCGCCGGGTCGGCAGTGCCCTTCCTCTGGCAAGGCTTTGTGGCAGACGCCCTTATAGGACGTTTTCATCGGGTCTCGATAGGGGCTGGGGATGCCATCCGCCATCAGGTGGAAGTCCGGATCGTAGTAATATTTCAAGCCCTGTTCTTTCACGAAGTCACGTAATAGCTGGATGTTACGATGGCATTTCCTATCGGCGGTGAAGATATAATGGTCCGGTATGATAACGACACGTTCGGTATCCCAGACGCGAGCATCCCGGCCGAACTCCTGACGGAATATCCCGATGGTCCCCGGGCCGCAGACATCGTGTGTCATGAGAATATCGACATCGACCCATACATTATCGCCGGGTCTGACCTCGGCTTTTTCCGCGTGGGTGGCGATAATCTTTTCGGTGATGGTCATTGGGCGGGCCATTCGCAAACTCCCTTCGTACGATATTTTATGGGGATATCACGCCGGTTTTCCCGATACATTAATGAATATTTTTAACGTTGTATTGTAGCGGATAATGTCATGAGAGACCATGCGGGGTCAAGCGCGGGACGGTCTGACTTTGACGCGTTAGTCATGGATACCTATAGTCCAAGCCTATGTTGAACAGAAGGGTCAACCAGAGAGGGCTGCTATCGGCGTGTTTATACGCGGCGCTTGCCATCTCATTGGTCCTGCACAGCGGCTGTACGGCCCCGTACGATTTCGACGGTGAAGATCAGTTGCGAGAGTCACTGATCGCCTCACATCAGCGTCATCTGGAATCGGTCTCGCCCGGGCCGGTGATCGAGATTGAACGAGAAGTCAGCGATGTGGAGAAGGATCTGACGGAGGAAAGGCGTGCGGAGCTTGATGAAATGGGTGGTGCTGAGGCCTACAAGGGGGAAAAGGTCAACATCGGCCCGGACCTTCTGGGTCAGGAAGAAATGAAGATTGTTGAGCTGTCGCTTCAGAATGCCATTGAAACAGCGGTGAAGTACAACCTTGATCTGCAGGAACTTCGCATTGCACCGGCTGTTGCGCAAACGCAGACTTTACAGGAGGAAGCGGCGTTTGATGCGACGTTTTTCACGAGTTTCGAATGGCAGAATACGGATCCCGCCGCCGCGCCCATTCTGGCGACTGCGATCCAATCGGAGACGTTATCGCTGAGCACAGGAATCCGTAAGCGACTGATCACCGGCGGCTCGGTCGCCGTTCAGACCAACCTGGATCGAACCGAGACGAAGGAATCCGCCAGTCTAGCGACTGATCCGCTTTACTGGGAAGGCGACATCATTCTGTCGATGCAGCAGCCATTGCTACGCGGTTTCGGTACGGATGTGAATCGTTTCCGCATATTGTTGGCGGAGAATACTCAGCGGTCGGAATCGCAGACATTGCGTCAGAATCTGATAGAACTGAATGCGGCGGTGGAACGGGCATACTGGGACCTGGTATATGCGAAGAGCCAGCTCATGATCCAGACCCGGCTGTACGAACGGACGATTGAAGACCGCAACCGGTTGAAGCAGCGGGAGGACTTCGATGTGAATCCCGTTCGTCTGACGGAAGCGAACAGTTTCGTTGAGCTTCGTCATGCCGACGTTATTCGAGCCCGTCAGAACGCCAGGGTGGCATCGGATAATCTGAAGCTGCTGATGAACTCGCCGGAGCTACCCATTTCGGACGAAACCCTGCTTCTGCCGGTGGATGCTCCTGTTGATGAGCCGATCGCCTTCAGTCTTCACGACGCGGTAGCGACGGCGTTGCGTCATCGCCCCGAGTTGAACGTCGCGTTACTGCAGATCAAGGACGCCTCGATTCGCCAGCGTGTTGCGGACAGTCTGAGGCTGCCGCAGCTGGATATCACGGGTCAGATCGCATTCAACGGTCTAGGTCGGGACGACATCGGCGACATTTACCGTGATATCGGCGACGGTGAATACATTGATTACGGTATTGGCCTCGAGTTTGAGATGCCAATCGGCAACCGTCAGGCGGAGGCTCAGTACAAGCAGTTCAAGTTGGAGCGAGAGCAGGCGGTATTGAGTTATATGAAGCTGTCGCAGCAGGTGGTTCTTGAAGTGAAGAACGCGTTACGAGATCTGCTGACCAGTTATGAACTGATCGGCGCGACGCGTTCGGCGCGATACGCCGCGACAGATGCGTTGCGAGCGATCGAGGAGCAGGAAGCGGCGGGTATGGCGTTGACACCTGAGTTTCTGCTGGATTTGAAACTGAGTGCCCAGGACCGTCTGGCGAACTCAGAAAACCAGGAATCGCAGGCACTGACGGACTACAACACCGCGATCGCTGATCTTTACCGTGTCATGGGCACACTGCTGGACCGCAACGGGATAGTCTTCGACGAGTCAGTGGATTGACTACTACCCTCGAATCACAAATCTCGCGGATGTTCTGTGTGGGATTCCGTGGCCGATCACTGTGTCGTGCGTTACGTGACCTGATCGACCTTGGTGTGAGCAGCGTGATTCTGTTCGGCCGGAATATCGAATCGCGAGCTCAGCTATGCGGATTGATCGCCGAGATCAGACAATACGCGTGTCGGCCGATGCTGGTCATGATCGATCAGGAAGGTGGGCGAGTACAGCGTATGCCTTCGCCGTTCAGTCGACTACCTGCCATGCGTGAGTTCGGTCGATCCGGTAATGTGGAAGCGGTCGAAGCGGTGGCGCGTATTGTGGCGGGCGAACTGCGTGGCGTGGGAATAGATATGAATCTTTCGCCGGTCCTCGATGTCGATACCAATCCGTTGAACCCGGTAATCGGCGACCGGTCATTTTCGAGTGATCCGGAAACGGTCAGCCGTCTGGGTTGTGCCTATATTGATGCGATTCAGGGGACGGGACTTGCGGCGTGCGGTAAGCACTTTCCGGGTCATGGCGACACTGACCGAGACAGCCACATCGAGCTGCCGCGGTTGAAGCATGACATGCGTCGACTGGAGCAGGTTGAACTGGTTCCTTTCGTTGGCGCCATCCGTCACAACGTCGCCGCGATCATGGTGAGTCATGTATTGTTTGAAGAGCTTGATCCGGAGCGGCCGTCGTCGTTGAGTGGAAAGGTGATCCGGGGTTTGTTGCGTGGTCAGATGGGATTCGGCGGCCTGGTGATCAGTGACGACATGGACATGAAGGCGGTGACGGCTGAGTTTCCACTCGCCCGGGTCGCCGTCCAGGCCGCGGGGGCGGGAGTTGATCTGATTTTGGTCTGCCACAGTACTGACCAGGTGCCCGGTGCTGTTGACAGCATTGCCGATGCTGTGAGCAGGGGTGAGATTCCGTTATCACGGATTGAAGAAGCGAACGGTCAGCTTGACCGGTTGATGGGGGCTTGGGGCGTGAAGCGGCTTGAGGCGTGAGGCGGCTTGGGGCTTGAGGAAGAGAACAGTAAAGCAGTGGGGGGGGCAAGGTTGGGGGTGATGCTCTTTTTTCGGTCGGTAGTCAGCACAGGCAAGCTTGTGCCCATGGCACCCGGGCGCTATGACTCTCATGAGGTATATGGATACCATCATCAGTGAGGTACATCCGGGCC
>CAYRND010000018.1:0-36733 GCA_964425365.1 uncultured Phycisphaeraceae bacterium | reverse complement strand
CCCCACTCTCCACCCTTCACACTCCTACACGCTTCACCCACGCGTCCTGACACTGATCACGTTCGGGAACAGCACGGCATTGCAAGATCAGGCAAAGAGTTGTAGAGTGAACTGTCTTGCCGGTATATCAAATCCGCGCGGGCGACGAAATGCAAGTATCCCAGCGTACAAATGTTTTCTTATTGTCCTGTAAACCAATCACTTAAAAGAGTTCGGCATGAGTACGGAAGTTAAAATCAACCAGATTCTGCAGCGGTGGCGTTCCGGGGTGAAAAGCAAATTCCGAGGCAGTGCCGATTTCATCGCACTCGCCCAGACTCGAATCAAGGCGATCAAGGATCGCATTATCGTCGCACGGCATCCGCTCGATGAATGGCAGATCAAGCGGGCTCGCTATATCGCGCCGCAGAAGTACGAGTATCTCGACGAAGACTGGCAGACCATCCGCGTCGGCGATAAATGGGGCGGCGAGGAAGGCACCGCCTTCCTGCAGAAGGATGTTGTCATACCCGACAATTTCGCAGGTAGAAAAGTGTTCCTGCGAATGCACATGAACGGCGATACCCTCGTCTCCATCAACGGCCGGCCGCATCATGCACTCGATCCCTTCCACTTCGAGTTTGTCATCGCCGAAAACGCCAAGGCGGGTGAGAAGTTCAACGTCGAACTCGAAGCCTATGTCACCTACCACGCCGAAAAGGAACACCCGCACGATTTCGGCATGGCCGAACTGGCGGTCGTAGACGATGAAATCAATCGCGTCTACTGGGATGCCTGGTGCGTCTTCAAGATGTTCGATATCCCCAACCTCGACAAGAAACTCGAAGCGTTCCTCTCGGACCGGATGATGGCCGCGCTCGAACTCGTGCCACTCCAGGACGACGAACCCGCCGCCGTCAAACGCGGCATCCTCGCCTGCGGCGAAAAGCTCCGTAAGGAAATCTACAACTGCGACCGCTTCCACGTCAGCGGTATGATGCACCTCGTCGGACACTCGCATATCGATATCGTCTTCATGTGGCCGTACAAGGAGTTCATCCGCAAAATCGCACGTACCCATACCAGTATGCTCCGGCTCATGGACCAGTACCCGCAGTTCCGATTCTGTCAGAGCCAGGCGAAACTCTACGCCGATATCAAGCAGTACTACCCGACCGTTTACGAGGAAATCAAAAAACGCGTCGCCGAAGGACGATGGGAGTTGATCGGGGCGTTCTGGGTCGAACCTGATTGCAACCTTATCTCAGGCGAATCCTTCGTGCGACAGATTCTCCACGGCCAGAAGTTCTTCGAGCAGGAATTCGGGTTCCGAAGCCGAACGTGCTGGCAGCCGGATGTCTTTGGTCTTTCCTGGTGCATGCCCCAGATTCTCGCACGCGCAGGCATCGAGTATTTCCTCACCAATAAAATGATGGCATGGAACGATACCAACCCGTGGCAACTGCATACCTTCTGGTGGGAAGGCGCTGACGGGTCACGGGTGCTGTCCATCGTCCCGCCGGGACACTTCATCGGCACCGTCGATCCCGACATCATGGACCGCCAGTGGAACACCTTCAACGACAAGGAAACCATCAACGAAACACTGCACATCTACGGCTGGGGCGACGGCGGCGGCGGACCCGACCCGGAGGAAATCGAAAGTGGTATCCGATACGCCGATTTCCCCGGCCTGCCGAAGACGAAATTCTCGAACGCCGAGGAAGCGTTCGATCGCATCCGCGAAAAAGCCGAACGCGTCAAGAATCTGCCAGTCCTGCGAGATGAAATCTATCTCGAAGCGCATCGGGGCACTTACACCACCAAGGGCAAGCTCAAAAAGCTGAACCGCAAAATGGAACTGCTCTACCGAGAAGCGGAAATCGCAGCCTCGCTTGCCGATAGACTGAAAGGCGCCGCTTATCCTGTCGAGCCGCTCGACAAGGGCTGGAAGGACCTGCTCACCGCGCAATTCCACGATTCACTGCCTGGTACGCATATCAACGAAGTCTACCCCGAACTGCTCGCCGACTATGAACAGATCGAAAGCATCGGCGACAGCGTTCGCCAGGCGGGATTGGCCGCCCTGTTCGGTAGAACCGTGACGAAGGCCGCCGCAGGCAATACACTCACACTTTTCAATTCACTGATGCACAACCGCAGCGACTGGGCCGCACTGCCCGCAGAAATGCTCGGTGACGCCAGTATCGCCGATGACGATGAAGGTATTCTGCCGCAGCAGCCGGTGACCGATCTCGACGGAACACATCGCGTGCTCGTCAAAACGCCCGAAGTGCCGCAGGTCGGGTACAGGGCGTTCAACGTCGTCGCCTCGGGACAGCTCGCCGCCGCCGAGTCCTCCGTGTCGGCCATCGGCACCACACTGGAAAATGAATGCCTCCGCGCACAGTTCAACAGCCAGGGCGATCTCGTCTCGCTATGGGATAAGGAATACGAACGCGAAGTTCTCGTCGAAGGTGAAATCGGCAACCACTTCCAGATGTACGAAGACACCCCCGGCCATTACGAAGCCTGGGATATTGTCGCCTCGTACGTCGATCATGAAATCGAGCTGCCGCAGGACGGACGGGTCAGCGTAGATGAAACCGGACCGGTCCGGGCGTCGATCATGATCGAAAAATCGATCACCGCGAACTCACGCATCCGACAACGCGTCAGCCTGTACGCAGGCAGCAGGCAACTCGCATTCGAAACGGAAATCGACTGGGTCGAACGTGAACGACTGCTCAAAGTCACCTTCCCCGTCGATATCAACACACTCCACGCCACGCACGATATCGCCTACGGCAACATGATCCGCGCCAACCACGGAAACACACCCTTCGATGCCGCCAAATTCGAAGTGCCCACACACTTCTGGATGGATATGTCGCAGTCAGACTACGGTGTCGCACTACTCAACGACTGCAAGTACGGCCACGAAGCCGACGACAAACGCCTTCGCCTGACACTGCTCAAGGGCCCGAAGTATCCCGATCCCGAATCGGACAAGGAAAAACATTACTTCACCTACGTGCTCTACCCCCATACCGGTAACTGGCAGGACGCCGGCGTCAATGAAGAAGCCCTCAACCTGAACAACCCCGTTGTTCCGATTATCACCGACGACGCGCCGGAACAACAACAGCATTCGTTCATCCGCTGCGATAATGTATCCAGCATGACACTCGAAGCGATTAAACAATCGGAAGACGGCCGGGATACCATCATCCGCCTGGTCGAACGGCAGAACAAGAACGTCAAGGGCAGCCTGACCTTCGATCAGCCGGTCAAGAAAGCATGGACCTGCAACCTGATGGAAGAAAACGAAAAGGAACTCGAAGTCGACGGCCACACCGTCTATTTCAACGCCAGACCCAATAAGATCATCACCCTCCGCGTCAGGTAGGCAACCACCTGCCCGGCTCAATCATGAACCGTAAACGCAGGTCAGGCACATCCGTGCCGGACTCACGTTTACATTGGCTGATTTCACAGACATATTACTACGATGGTGAACCCGGAAAAATGGAAATTACGGCTCGGCCGTCTCCGCTGCCAGGCCGAGCTGACGCTTGGCCCATTCCAGCCACTCGGGACGCGTTTCCTTCATGACCAGCTCAGTCAACTGGTCACGCATATTACTGCGGTCGTCTCCACGACGGAGTCGCGCGCGAACCAGGTTGCCCAGAAGCGCCGGATTGTCCGCCTGAAGCTCGTACGCCGTTTCATACTGGTCCACGGCGTCATCGAGCTTGCCGGCACTTTCATACACCATCCCGAGGTTGTTCGCCGGCTCCGGATGATAAGGCAACAGCTTCGCAGCATGCTGAAACGCACGCGCGGCCTCATACAACCGGCCCTGGTGGTAATACACAAGACCCAGATTATTATGGGCAATCCCAGCGAACGGATCGGCCTCGACGGCTTCATCCAACAGCTCCTCGGCACGCTCGTAATGACCGTCTTTGATCAAACCGACCGCTTGCGTCGTCTTCTCCATTGCCAGACGCATATCACGCGGACGCGGACCGGCCGCCTTGACCAGCGTCCTGTTCGACTCACAGCCGCAGGCAAGTAACATCACCACGATTAAAAGCAATCCAATACGTCTCATAACTTCCGCTCCCTGAAATCAATCAACACCCGCCGGCTATACCTTCTATCGGCCGGGTCAGGGTGCATAAATCAAGTATGAAATCACTAATGGCTCAACGTCCCAGTTGGTTCCGATATCATCGTTCGGCGGCGAAAGCTGAATGCTCTTCACCTTCAGACCGGGATTGTCGTATACCAGTTGATGAAGAAACAGTAATAAATCCGCCATTTTCACGTTATCGATCTTCAGATGCGTATCCTTCTGCTTGTACGCGGTTCCGGTAATCCGACGCGCCGTCTGGGGGACGATTGATGAAATTGTCTTATCCGGATCCAAACCGCTCTTCTCGGTGGCTTCGTAGATAAGCTGATTGATCTTCAGATCCGGAAGCTCCTCATTCGTAAACGTCGGCTGCTGTCTCAGCCGTTCGATCTGGTCTGCAATCTTCGCCACCTTCTCGATGTCCTCGGCCACGGCGTCCGCCTGACGCTTCGACTCGGCATACTGGTTATAACACCAGATATTCACGCCGATCAGGCAGACCATCAGCACACCCACGAGCAGCAGCTTTCTCTGAACTTCATTCAACATTCATCGCCTCCTCCCAACGCCGCCGTCACCGCCGATATAGTCACCCGTCATCGTAAAATTCACACCACGATCACGCAGTGACGTCGTACGCGGCGGCTGCATGTTGAACTTACCGCTTCGGCTGATCGCTTCACTGATCTTGCCCGCATCCTGGTGCGTCTGAGCCTCGCCTTCCATCCGCACGTCATTACCGCTGATCCGAAGCTTCACCAGTCTGAAATGGACCTGGTCCTTCGGCGGAAAACTGTTGACAAGGTCAACCAGTATCCGCAGCGCCGAGGACGTTTCAATGATCCCGCTCGCGTTGCCCGACTGCGCCTGCAGAATACTGAGCTCATCCTCGAGTTCCTTCACCATGACACTCGTACGCTCGGTCGGCCGGCCCTCAGGCAGGCCTCGCTTATAATCGGCATTCAGCTGATGGCGAAGCACACCGACGTGGCCGATATACTGATGCGACATCCAGAACAGCGAGCCGCCGACCACCATCAGCATGAAAACCAGACAGACCACCGCCGCCGTCAGCGGCGTTTTGATCTTTCTGTATTGATGTTTCGACGCCAGTGCATCACGCCTCAGGTCGACGATCGGTTTCAGCTTGCCATCCGATAGCTGCGACACCGTATCCCACGCCTGGTGATACAGATCACCCGCCGGCTCCGACTCGGGCATAAGCTGTACATTCGGCATCGCGCTGCACCGTTCGATGATCTCACGCCCGACACTGTCGCCCAGCAGTGAAATCTGCTCGGTGGCGTAACTGTAGGCCAGCATCTTCAGACGCGTGGCTACGTCGTCAGGCTCGGCGGGAATCATATGCCACGCGATCGGCTTGCCGTTCTTGAGCATGAACATATCGATATGCTCGCCTGCCGCCCACAGCATGATATTCGCCTCACGGGCGTCCGCCGACTTCATCCGGTTCTGCAGCGCCAGCAACGCCGCGGGACAGATACTGCCCACGAAAAAACCACGCGATTCGATCGCATCGATCAGCGAATTCAGATGCGAAGTTTCCGTACACACGCCGATGCAGCGATCGTCCAGCAGGATGAAATCACCGACGATGTCCTCGGCCGACACCGGCAACTGCTCTTCCAGCTCGAACAGCAGCTCGCGACGCCACCCCCGACCTTCAGGCCGGCCTTCTATCGAAGCGCACAAGCACCACGCCGACGGCAGCGCCAGCACCAGTTCACTCACCTCCGCTTTATCCACCGACTCGGCGATCAGATCAGCGAGTCGATCAACATCAGCGTCCTCGGGGATCACCAGATCAACAAACTGCACGCCCTCCGGCCCGGCCAGCCCGATGCGCCAGGTTTGTTCCTGAATGAAAATGACACATGTATCGCTCTTGGTCATTTACGGTCGTCTCTGCGGGGGTCTCCTGTAATTACCCGGCCGACTCGTCGGCGGCGTCGGCGACATACGCGGTTGATACGAGGGAGAGGGATAAGACGGCGATGTGGCGCCATTATAGTCATTCTGAAGAATCAGGTTCACCTCCTCACCGTCATGGTCCAGCCTGACGCCATTGGCCCAGATCCTGGTGACAATGGCGGAATCGATCTCATCGCCTTCACGGATTACCTGGATCTTCTGCTCGTTATCCTCGAATACGGCGTACGAGCCATCCGCCTCGATGGCAGTCGCCAGCAGCTTGACATTCAAGGGTTTACGTGGCGGGGCCTGTATCACCGGCTCACTCGGTACGCTCTCGATTTCCTCGGGTGGCGTGTAATTCGGCGGAAACAGTTCCGTCGGTCTCAGGTCCTTCTTCCACATCTGCTCCAGCTCAGAGAGAGCAGGTTCATCCGTAACTAATATCTTTTTATCGTCCTGGTCATCGCTGCTCGTCCGGATCACCGCTCTGCGATCGCCGGTATCAACCGAGCCCGGACCTCGTAACACCCAGATCAACGAAAAGGCCATCACCAGAACCATCACGGCACTGGCCAGCCACAATAACGATTTAAGTGTGCGTTCATTCATATTGTTCACCAACTGAAACTGTAAATATAACGAATCATGTCTAAGTCCTTATCGGGTTTTTTCTTCTGTTGCGCTTGCACCGCCGGGTTATTCGGATTATTGACCTTCGCCGGCTTCTTCGGCTGCTTCAGAGGCACCTGCTCGATTACCGACAGCTCATACGCCGTGTGGTGCTCGTCTGCCACCTGAATAAAAAGCGAATGACAGCGTGAACTATCCGTACAGGCTTCCTCGAACGCCTGCCGGTTCGCACCCTGAGGAATCAGTTTCAGCAACTCCTCCAGACCCAGATCCGGACGCTTCTTCCGCTCCTTGATCAGCGTCTTGAGCTGGGATTGCACAAGTTGAGTGCCCGCAACAGCTTCGATTGATTCCGGCGTAGCCCGCAACAGGTTCAGCTTGCCATCGCCCCAACATGTTACGAAGTCCAGCGGTCGCTGCTTCACCTGGTCCTCCTCCAGCGTGCCCCAGTACCAGTCGTCATCCTCCTCCGTCATTTTCGCACCGAATAACGCCGCCGGATCTGGCTCGCTGAAGACCTGCGCCCAACTGGCGAATGCACGCGGCTCGTCCGGCTTGCGGACTGATTCCTCTTGTTCCTCTTCATTATCATCCTTTTTCTTATCGGAATCCTTCCCGTCACGGGGATCAGCTATATCCTCCTGTTCATCTTCCGCCAGCTTCTGAAGCGCCTCGGACATCAGATCATCTGGAATGTCCTGTTGGTTCTCCCGGGCATATTCCTGCTGCGCACTGCTCTGTTTCTTGTCCTTCGTACCGAATTCGAACGCCTTGTCCGTCGGGTCAGGCGACAGGGTAATGTTGAGTCTACCTGTCTTGTCACCCACCAGTCGTCTCACCGTCTTCGCCGCTACCTCCTTGCTGCTACCGTTGATCACCACGTTCAGGTTCGCCTTCGCCTGCTCGTCGCTGATCACCAGCTCGTATTTCGTATCGTTCAGCTTCAATTCAGCGATCACCTTGGGCATGATCGTGATTGTTGTCTTCGTCTTCTGCAACGGCGGGTCGTCATCATCGTTGTCATCATCATCCAGCCGGCCTTCGGCGCCGGCAATAATCCTTTCGGCACGCGGCAGCACCGCCGAACGGATACTCGCCATTGCCCACTTACGCTGAAGCTGCTCTTCATTCTCCACCGCCGTCGCTGCGTTCTTCATACTCCGGCGTGAGATATCCGCCAGCACCACCGCCGCCAACGTCAGCAGCAGCAGCGTCGTCACCAGGGCAAATCCGCGGGTTGTCATCATTCGTTTCAACATGCTTCCTGCGACATCTCTATCTGAGCAGAATAAGTTTCTCTATCGGGTCCTTCTCTTCGTCCACCCAGTCGAGTTTCATAATCGCATAATCCGGCTGAACCACCGGATCATCCTTCTTCTTCTTCTTATTCGGCTTGACATTGGGTAACGTCGGCACGATATCCACAGCCTCTTCGATCTCGGGCACACGCACTTCAAATTCACTCACGCCGATATCAAGCAGTTCCAGATACGTATCCAGATTCGACCTGCTGTTCAGTACCTCCTGCTCACGGACCAGGCAGCGGTGCTCGCCCAGTTCAATGATCCGGTACGTTACACGCGTCGGACGGTGCACGATATCAAGACTGCCGCGATCCAATGAATAATAACCCTCGATCGTAATCAGGTCCTTGTCCAGATTATCCTTCGGCGGTTCCTTCTTTTTCTTCTCTTCGTCTTCCTCGGGCAGGCTCTGCGTGATATCGAGGCCCATATTCCGCTTCAGATGCACCGCAAGCTGACGGGCCAGTTCCGGGCTGAGCCCCTTGAGCATCTCCTTGTGACGCTTGAGCAGTTCCTCCGGACTCTGCGGGTCGATCTGCTCCTTCTGTTCAATCTTCCGGCCTCCCGGCAGCTTGATCTCGCGAGCGTGGTACAGATCATTGCGAACCAGGTCGATCAGCATACCGTGTTCATCGTGTTTCTCGTCACGATGAATCAGCATACGATGCGTGCGGTCCATACTCGATACGACAAACAGAATCGTCAAAATCAGCACTGCGGCCAGCGCGGTGGCCGCAAGTATCTCGATCAACGTGAATCCATGTCTGTACCCGTTCATACACGCTAGCCCGTTACGATTGCCCCTTCTTCTTGTCCTTCTCCTCCACTTCCTTCACCGGCATCGGGACCATCACTTCGATGGAAACGATCGGTGTAAACTCCGTCTTCCGTTCGTCGGTCTGATCCTCGATATAAAACGCCAGCTCGACAATACGCGAGAACAATTTCGGCGCGACCGTCGAGTCGACATACTTCGTCTGCCACTTGATATGTTCGAACCCTTCGATCTGGCCTTGCTCGCCTACGGGGATCCAGTCGGCCTTGTAACCCGGCGCCCAACGCATGTCGATGACTTCACCGCTGCCACGCTGCTTCGACTGCGCCTTCGCCGCAGCCCACCACTCCGCCAGAAGCTGATCAGCATACGCCACGGCGATACGACGTCGGTCAGCATGAGCGAACTGACGCTCGGCACGACCTTTCGCAATGATTATCCCGGCCAGCATGCTCGAAAGAATCACCGTCGCGGCCAGTATTTCAATCAGCGTCAAACCGGCTCTGTGTGAGGATGTCGAGAATGTCCAGTGCTTCATATTCGTCTTTCACAATCATCGACCGGCCTGTCAGCCCGCAGATGATGATCCATCGCTGGTTCGGATTGTGCTCGTGACCCAGGTGCAAGGCATAGGTGCGTGACCGGCCGCTCTTCGAAATAACGATCTCTTCATCGCCCGAGGTCTCCTCGTCACCGATCCAGAAGGTTTCCAGTTCATACCCGGCGGGCAACTCCAGCGGGCCGCGAACCGTCTGATCTTCGATCTCGTCATCGATCGGCAACTGGTTGATCTGATCGAAGTTGAACCGCAGCCTGCACGGCTTGTTGAACCGCTTCGCGATCAGGCGGCTGATGGCGTCATACTGTGTAATCTGCTTCGCCACGTCATCCAGGCCCACGCCTCGCTTTAACCGGCTGAGTGAAAAACCGGCCATGCCCGCCAGCATGGACAGAATCACCACTGCGGCGAGTATCTCGATCAGGGTGACACCGCGCTCGCCGCGAACATGCAGGCCGTACCGCCCTTTCACGACGTTATCCGCCCATCGTGTCTTTAAGGTTCCAGTTCGCAATATCACGCTTGTCACCTTCGCCTCCCTCGAGGTTATCCGCGCCGAGGCTGATCACCTCGAATGCATAATTATCCGGCCCGGGTACGCGGTACTGGTATTCATTACCCCAAGGATCCTTCGGTATCTCATCCACAATCGGCTCGCCGGTGTCTTCCTGTTTCTGCGTCAACGCGTTGATCCCTTCCTCGTTGGTGGGATAACGTCCCTTGATCGCATAATAAGTCTCAATGCCGTCCTTCAGTGTGGCGATATCCGCCATCGCCTTCTTCTGCCGGCTGCTCACGATGAAGCCGCGGACATTCAACGTCACAATCCCGGCCAGCAGGCCGATGATCAGCAACACCGCCATCATCTCGAGCAGTGAGAAACCAGTACACTTAAAGGACTTTTTACGGGCTTTACAAGCCATGGCCAACCTCCAGATAGGGTAATATGATCGCCAGTACAATAAATCCTACGAAACCCGCCAGCATCAGGATCAGCATGGGCTCAAATAAAGATATCAGCCGCTGTGTCGCCACCTGGACCTGCAGGTCGTAATCCTCCGCGAGTCGTTCGAGCATAAGGTCTAATTGTCCGGATGCCTGGCCCACCGCGAATATCTGCACCACCGTGCCCGGAAACGCGCCCGTCGCCTCCAGCGCAGGCGCTATGTCACGCCCCGCGCCGATCGCCGATTCGCACTTCTGCAAAGCATCCTTCAGAATAAGATTGTTCGTCGAACGACGCGCTATCCTGATCGCCGTGATGAACTCGACGCCGCTTCGCGTCAGCGTCGACATGGTCACGGCGATCCGAACGATCGACTGCTTGCGGATCAGGTCGCCGAGCACCGGCATCGCAAGCTGAAACTTGTGCCAGTACCACTTCACACGCGACAAGCGCATTGCAAAAATCACACCACCGACAACCGCTATCACACACAACAGTATCAGCCACCAGTAATTGATCAGCGCGTTACTCACCATCTGAACCACACGCGTGGTCGCTGGCAGTTCCTTGCCCGATTCAATCAGCGCCTCCAGCAGGTTCGGGACCACGAACGTCATGAGGAACAGCATGACCCCGATCCCCACAGTGATGACGATCGCCGGATAGATCAGCGCCGTGCCGATCTTGCCCTTGAACTGCTGCGAACGGTACTTGAAACCCGCCATCTGCTCGAGCACTTTATCAAGTGTGCCCGAACGCTCGCCGACGTCCACCATGCTGATGCTCAGTTCATCGAAGATATCAGTCTGCTCCCGCATCGCCTGTGCCAGTGAAATGCCGGCGGCGACACGATCTCGAAGCACCAGCAGGCTGGATGCGAAATGGCCTTTGTGCTGCTGGGCAATCGACTCGATCGACTGCATCAGTGGTATCCCCGCACTGAGCAGTGTCGCCAGCTCACGGCCGAAGGAAACGACCTGGTTGTCATACTTCCGCTTGATCAGGCCGAATCGCCTGCCCTTCTTATCCCCGGCCCGAATCTGCTTGAGGTCCTTCACACGAAGGCCCCTCGCACGCAATAGTTCCCTTGCCGCAGGCGGGGAATCCGCGGCGATCGTACCCCGTATCAGCGGATTTCCCGCCGATACCTGCTCCGCCGATGTCGCCTTGTATGCATATACCGCCATAAACGCTACTTACACCTGTCGCCAAACGCTCCTGAATTCATACCGGCTATTCTACAACCAACCCCACGCAACGCGAACAGCCTGCCATCGGAACAAACCGCTAACCCCCCTTCATGGTCACCCTCGATCCCACCCGCTGTCAGACAAAATCCCAAATTCAAATGACGCTATTCCGAAACCCTCGCCGCTACTCGCACCACTTCATCCACCGTCGTCATCCCCGATGCGATCTTCGTCAGGCCGTCGTCACGCAGCACCTTCATACCCGCCCGGATCGCCTCGGCCTTGATCTGACCGGCCGAAGCGCGGTGGCTGATGTGATGCCGGATCGCGTCGTCGACAATAAGCAGCTCGAAGAGTCCCACCCGCCCGCGGTAACCCGTTTCACGGCAGTTCTCGCAACCGGTGCCGATACATGAATTCACATCGTCCAGTTGCATATCATCAAAACCGAGCTTCGTCAGCTCGAGGTCCGTCAGGTGATGCGGCTCCCGGCACTTCGAGCAGATACGACGGACCAGACGTTGTGCCAGCACACCGATGACCGAACTGGCCACCAGGTACGGCTCGATGCCAAGGTCCAGCAGTCGTGTAATTGCACTCGCCGCGTCGTTCGTATGCAGTGTGCTGAAGACCAGGTGACCCGTCAGTGCCGATTGAATCGCCATGGTCGCGGTTTCATGGTCTCGAATTTCGCCGACCATGATAATGTCAGGGTCCTGGCGCAACACACTCCTCACCCCGCTGGCGAATGTCATTCCCTTCTTCGTACTCACCTGCGTCTGGCTGATCCCCTCGAGCTGGTACTCGATCGGGTCCTCGAGAGTGAGAATGTTCTTCTCTAAACTGTTCAACTCGAGTAAGGCCGAATAAAGCGTTGTCGTTTTGCCGCTGCCGGTCGGCCCGGTCACCAGCAGCATGCCGTGCTCGACACTGATGATGCTGCGGAACCGCTCAAGTGAGAACTTGTCCATCCCGAGTTCATCGAGCTTGTACAGCCTAGCGCTTTTATCCAGCAGACGAATGACGACACGCTCGCCGTAGCTCGTCGGCAGGCTGGCGATTCGCAGATCGATGATCCGTTCACCCACCTGGACCGTCGCGCGACCGTCCTGCGGCAGGCGCTTTTCGGCGATGTCCATCTTCGCCATGACCTTCACGCGGCTGACCATCTCTTCCTGTAGTTCCTTCGGCAGCTCAAAGGCGTTGTAAAGTACACCGTCGATCCGCATCCGGATCATCAGCCGCCGCTCGTAGGGATGGATATGCACATCCGAGGACTGCTGCTTCACTGCCTCGAAGAGTATCAGATTCACCAGCTTGATGACCGGTGCCCGGCCGGCGCTCTCGAGCAGGTCCTCGTGCCCGCCGTACTGCTCGATCTCCGCCAGCACATCGTGGTGGTCCATCTTGTCAAGCACAGTCCCCACTTCGACGTTCTGCCGGCCGTACGCCTCGTTGATGGCGTCGAGTATCTGCTTCTTGTCTGCGATCACCGGCTCGACCGGGCGGTTCAGGTACCGGCTGACCAGGTCGAGCTTATCCACCGCGCTCAGTTCGGCGATCGCCAGTCGCATGCGGCCGTTGTCAGTCGCCAGTCCGATCAGGTTATGTTGACGTGCAAAATGGATGGGAATCTTCTCGACGAACTCGGGCGATGCCTTCTCGGCCGCCAGGCTGTCGTAGTGGGCCAGCCCGAGCGCCGCGGCCGTACTCAGCGCGGCGAGCTGGTCGTCCACCTCGGGACTGTGGGTCGTCGACAAGGGCGCCGGCTCAACGCCGGTCTCTTCATCGTCGTCCAGAAATTTGACGTAATTCGCCTGCATCGGCGACTCCGGCTGCGAGCCGGTCGCCTCGTTCAGTATATCCGACATGTCGCCGTGCGTCGGGTCCATAGCCATTTAATTATACCACGCCTGCCCGCCTGCACCCCATCGATCGTTACCGCACATCGATCAGAATGGGCTCGCTGTCGGGGAAATCGTCCGGCAACTCCGCCTTCTCCAGGTCCAGACCCGACAGGTACTTCAGGTCGCGGAACCGATCGTCGCGTAAAATCGTGGGTTTGATGAAAATAAACAGCGTCGTATCCTGCCTGTCTTCGGATACGCTGCGGAACAGATGCTCCAGCAGGGGAATATCACCGAGTAACGGGATTTTCGTTACGCTCTTGCGATAATCTGTTCGATTGAGACCGCCTACGACAATCGTATGATTGTCGGGTATCGTCACGCGACTGCTGACACTGTTCGTCTGAGACGGCGGGCGCTGGCCTTCACTGGCCTCCGCGGTAAAACTGCTCAACTCCACTTCATAACTGAGTTGCAGATAATCGCCTTCACTGATATGCGGCTCGACAGTAATCTCCGTACCGGCCTCCGCTGTTTCACTTGAAGTCGTCTGAAATTCACCGGAAATGGTTGATACGGTAAATGGTTCTTGTGCTTTGCTTTTCAGCGTACCTTTTTCATTGTCGTTTACAAGAATCCTCGGCATGGAAACCAGCCGGGTATTACTGTCCTGTGCCAGTGCTTTGATCACAATATCAGCCATATTGGGTGAAAGCAGGGCAACATTCAGACCCAGGGGGGCCGGGTCGGCAATTCCCAGACTGCCGTCATTGTTATTAATGCCGATGCCGAACTTGCTGAAGGTAATCAGTTTGCCTTCACCACCCTGGCTGAAGCTGTCACCGATTTCAACACCAAGTGAAAAATCGTCGGAGGTATCCAGCGCAACGATGGTCGTTTCAACCAGCACCTGCGGCCGTCGCTGATCGAGTTGCCGGATCACCTGTTCGTAAATGAGCTGCTGCTCAGGTGGTGCAATCACAATAATGCTGTTCGTATACGTATCGGCGGCAATGGTGGCTTTCCGTTTACCACTGCCTTCTTCATCGTCTCCTCCACCGGTATCATCAGCCACATCACCTTCCTCGGCGGCTGTGTCTTCCTCGAAAAGCACTTCACCGCCGCCGCTATCGGCGAATTCATCCGAGCCGAACAAGACGGACGACAGGCCGCTTTTTCCTTCAAGCGATTTCAATGTTTCAAGCACATCCTCGGCCACGGTATTGATAAGCTTGTAAAACCGTACGGGGTTCGGCTTGCGATGCGGAAGCTGGTCGACCTCTGCAATGAGCGCTTCGACCTGGGCGTGAATGGATTCCGTGGCGGTTACCACGAGCGTACCGCTGGTCTTGTCATCCGCGCCGCGATAATCGCGTTTGATCTCCTGCGGATCGAGCACCTTCTTGATCAGGCTGTTCAGCCGCGACGGTGATATCACCTGCGGCCGATAGACCACCTGCTTGACCTTACGGGGCACATCGAGTGATGCGACGACCTCCTGCACGCGGTTGATATCGTTCCGCACACCGGCCACGATCAGGGTATTCGTCCTGGGATCGCTTGTTATAAACAGTTGCTGCTGGTCCGGTGTCTTGCCTTCGGCCTTCAGCAGCGGCTGAACCAGTTTCAGCAGCTCCGCCGCGTCACTGTGATAGACCTGTATCGGCTCGATAATCGTCTGGTCCTGCGACGTGTCGATCAGGCTGATGAGTCTGCTGATCTTATCGAGATTATCCGGGAAATCAGTAACCACCAGGAACCGGCCGCCCGTGAGCACCACACTGCTGCCGCCCGGCCGTGTCAGAAACGCCTGTATCATACTGTTCGCCTGCTCCGCCCGAACATTCTCCAGCGCGAAAACCTGCGTCACCCCGCCCACACGGGGCATCTGCTCCTCGGGCAGTTTCAGACCCGCACCCTGGGCGAGGTTCTGGCTGGGTACGATCTGCTTAAGACCCGGGATGCCGGTGTCCTGCATTGTCAGATTCTTCGACTTCAAAACCGTCTCGAGCAGCTCCAGCAGCGAGTTGAGGGGTATCGGGGAGGGTGTCTTGAGCGTTATCGGATGATTGATCTGATTATCATCGTACAGGATATTCATCTTGAGCCTGCTGCTCACGTATGCGATCAGCGTCTTCAGCGGCACGTTCTCGGGGAAATTAAGTACAATCCGGCCCCTTTCAACCTCGACCTCCTGCATCTGGCTCTCTTCCATGAGCTTCGCGACATCGGGCGGGATCGTGTTCTGCGCCGTTACGCTAAGTGCAGTGCATAAGATAAGTAAAATGGAAAATCCCACCGCGGCACCTACGCTGCGGCGACGATGATGCAGGTAAGAAAGGTCAATCATCATCCGACTTTCACGTGAAGTTAAAAGGGTGATGTCAGCCATCACCGCCTCGGTACTACTCTTCTTATTACGGCCTGCAGAGCCGCCATGTTCTCACGCCCTGCTCATGCCGTAATATCCGCAAGCTAACTCTATATCGCCCTTTACCAGCCGACATATTAAATGCCCGCCGCAGGCCGTATATTCGGACCCGGCAGAGAAGATATTCAGTTTCTCGTGAGGAGATAACCCGAACCGGACCTCGCCACCCTCACCTCGCATCGTATTTTCTCTCCCCGCTCCGAACATGACATCATGCGGTTATCCGGACCTCATGTCAAGCGGAATCCGACCCTGACCAACGTCCACACCCCACTCCCCTTGTTCCTTCCGGTGGCATGGACAGGTGTCAAATGACCCGAACTTTTACGAAGTTAGCGAACCCCAACAATTACGAATGGAAGGTGTAGGTGGATCATGTGGTACAGTGTTCCACAGAGTCAGGCAGGTGAATTCCCCCGGTGCTAAGAACTTCGGTTGAAATATCTTGCCGCATAGACAGACTGTAGAGCAAAATATTGCCCTCTACTTACGGATTCAGCATGGGTACAGGTCCGGATCTCTGCAATGGAAGAACCGGGAAATGGTGACAAACTCGCAAAATTTATGAAACCCTCCGGCCCAAGGCTACGCGTCATAGCGCTCCACGACATGAAACATTTCCCTCTCAAGCCGTCCCTGAACCGGGTAGTCCTTTCGCAGCGGATAGGCAGGATAGGATTCCCACAGAAGAATACGTCTCAAATCCGGATGGCCGTCGAAGTGAATGCCGAACATGTCGAACACTTCCCGTTCCAGCCATTCAGCACCCGGCCAGATATCCGTGACACTCGGCAGATGCAACGCCGGGTCATGTTCCACGCCGCCCGTATCCACACTCGGATCGAGCAGCACCTTCACAAAGAGTCGGCGATTGTCGCGTGTACTGATCAGGTTATAAACCACGCCGAACCGGCCGGTCGGACCCGGTAGCTTGTTCTCAGGATATCCCAGGTAATCCACACCCACGATGTCTGACAGGTAATCATAGGCACAGCCGGGATCGTCATGAAGGAACTGCATCAGGTCATGCAGATCATCCCTTGCGGCCACGATCGTCGTCCGACCTCGAAACGAGGTCGCATAAAGTTCTTTATCAGGAAACGCTTGCTTGACGTTCGATAAGCTCGGATGATTCAGTGTCAATTCTGTCATGGTGATGATCCTGAAACAGTGTAAAACGCATTACGCGGCATCGACTGATTCGATCAGCTTTTCGATCATGCAGTCCCAGCGTTTAGCAATATCCGGCCATTCATATGCCAGCATATCCGCCAACCCGACGGTATCGTTGTTCGTTACAAGATCCTTCATCTCCTTCAGGCGATTAACCAGTTCGTCGGTCATCTCGGGTACGGAACCCTGTTCCAGCTCGAGCTCATCCAGATTCACCCCGAGCAGTCGGGAAGACTGATACACCGCCTGCTGGAGCTGAAGCCAGATATCGATACTCTGCGACAACTGCTTGAGGGCTTCGGAGGGTTCGTCCTGCTGAAGCTTGCCGGCGGCTTGTTCCTGAAGCTTGAGCGCCTCGGCCAACTGCTCACGGACCTGCTCCAGTGTCGCCAGTACCAGGGTCTTCGGATTGGCCGAGTACAGCCGTACTTCGTGATCAACCACAGGGTCGTCGCTCCGTTTGGCCACCTCCTCGCCGATCAGAGACTCACCGTCGATCTTCACTTCGACCACAATCCGGCCCGCGCATTCCAACTGGCACGATGCCGATTCGATCACCGATCCCAGGTCCGTTGCTTCGATATCCAGCAGCCGTTCATCATCAAGATAGATTGCCATACTGGACATGATACGCATTCGACAGCGGTGACACCAACACCCGGCTGATGTTAAGATAGCGTTCAAACGGCTCCACAGCGAATGACGTTCGAGTCGACCGAAACGCATGAGAACGCCGCGCCGCGAAAAACACTGCAAGCGCTTTTATAAAATGAGTTTAGAAGGACACCCTCCCATCCTGCTGCTCGCCGCCATGCCCTTTGAACTGAAACCGTTGACAGTCAGACTCGGTATCGGACTCGGCCAGCCTGCAAAATGCCACTCTTTGAATAACCGGCTCATTGTCGCCGTCGCAGGAGGCATGGGCGGTCAACGTATACTTGCCGCACTCGATACCGCAATGGACCGATACTACCCGGAGCTTGTCGTCAACCTTGGCCTGGCAGGTGCCGTCAATCCTGCTCTACCCGCCGCCGCTGTGATGCGAATCAGGCAAGTCTGTCACCCCGTCGGGGGATCGATCGGTTTGAATGACCTACAAGCATGCGGCCGGCTTATGACTGTCGACGAACCGGCCAATACCCGCCGATCCAAAGCCGAAATTCATCAGAAGCATCATGTCGACCTGGTCGATATGGAAAGTTTCCATATTGCCCGCCGACTTGAAAATACGTCCACCGAACTTCGAATCATCCGGGCCGTAAGTGATACCGCCGATACGGCTTTTCCCGCTGGGTTACTGGCAATGGTCAACGAACAGGGCGTGGTACCAATTACAACCGCCCTTCGATATTTCATCACCCGGCCCGCTCATATACGCTGTGCAATACGCTTACGTACAATGTCGATGCATGCACTTGAAAAACTCGCCGATGAAACCATCAGACTGCTCAAGGAAGAAACCGGTGTGAAAGATGGTTGATTTAACACGCTGTAAACAGTTGATCATCTACGGCGGCAGCTTCGATCCGCCGCACTGGGCTCATATTCGATTGCCCATGCTCGTACGTGAGCTGCTGAACGCGGATGCCGTCCTGTACGTTCCCGCCGGCCGGCCGCCTCATAAAATCGACCGTAGACAGACCGACGCTTCGCATCGGCTCGCCATGCTCAGACTGGCGATCGAGGACGAACCGGGCGCCCTGATTATCGAGGACGAAATCGAACGCGCCAGGCTTGGTCAGCCATCCTATACGATCGATACACTCATTGCGATCCGGGATCGTCTGCACACCAATGTACGGATGAGACTTCTGATCGGTTCGGACCAGTTGGCGATCTGGAAACAGTGGAAGTCATACGACCGCATCGAACAGATCGCACCCCCCGCCGTGATGGTCAGACCGCCTGACACCGCGGATACCATTCTCAACAACCTGCCCCTCGGTATGGACAAGTCGATCTGGCGCAAGCGGATCATCCAGGTACCCGCGATGGACATCAGTGCGACGGAAATCCGCAAACTCGCCCGCAAGCGGAAAGCCATCGAACACCTCGTCCCGCAACCCGTCGCCGACTATATCCGATCACACAAACTGTACCGCTGACCCGACACCACAGACTTGTTCACCCCGGCGCGGCGCGCCATTCGTGCTCGATCGACATGACACCACAGTCCGGCCGGCGGATTCGTAATGCATTTAATCAATATGCATCACGAAAAATCCACAATCCTCACCACCACCGGTCGACCATCGACGACATCGAGTTGTTCGATCTGACCGACGGCGGCGTCAAGATCGCCTCGCCTCGCGATATGGGTGGTAATGACGACCGGTACAAACTCGCCGCCAGACTCGTGCTGCATCACCGCGGATATGCCGATCTGCCTGCCACCGAGAATCGAGGCCACATTCGCCAGAACCCCGGGCAGATCACGTGTATTGATGCGAAGGTAATAACGACTCGCCAGATCCTCCGGCGAAATCAGGTCCGCCGGCTCCTGAAGGTCCGGAGTCAGATTCATCTGAGTAAACGCCTTCGGATACCAGCCGCTGGCGATATTCAATACATCACTCATCACCGCGCCAGCCGTCGGCCGTCGACCCGCACCGGCGCCGTAATACATGGTGTGACCCACGGCATGACCGTAGACCGAAAGGGCATTGAATGCGCCATGGACCCGTGCGAGCAGTTCATCGCGATGAATGAAACATGGTTCTACACCGACACTCACGCCGCCGGCCTTACGCTCGGCAATACCCAACAACTTGATGTCATATCCCAACTCTGCCCCGAATCGGATATCTCGCAGATCGAGACGATCGATCCCGATACTGCCGACCTGATCGCCCATGAGTCGGATACCGAATGCCAATGAGCTGAGAATCGCGAGTTTCTGCGCTGTGTCGACACCGGATACGTCCAGCGTCGGATCAGCCTCTGCAAAACCCTTTTCCTTCGCTTCCCCGAGTGCAATATCATACGGCTTGTCACCCCTGCTCATTTCCGTGAGGATATAGTTGCATGTACCGTTGAGTATCCCGTAAAGCCCCTGTATCTCATTAGCCATCAGTCCGAACTGCAATGCCGTGATACACGGAATACCACCGCCGCAGGAAGCTTCAAATGCAATGGAAACGCCGTTTCGTCTTGCCAGTGAGAATAATTCGGGGCCTTCCGACGCCAGCAGGCTCTTATTCGCGGTTACCACATGCCGCCCGGTCTCGAGCCCACGCCTGACGAAACGGCTGATTACCCCCTTCCCGCCCGCCAGTTCGACCACGATCGACATATCCGTATTGAAAAAGTCGTCCGGATCATTCGTAAGCTGTGATTCGCTGACCGCTCCACAACTCATTGCACGTTCAAAATCCAGATCGAGTACCTTTCGCAACTCGATGCGTCTGCCGAGTCGACGAAAATAGAGATCGGGCATTTCCTTGAACAACTGGGCCACACCACCGCCGATCGTCCCGCAGCCGATGAGTCCCACACCAATCGCTGATTGCGACATCGTCGATCCTCCTTAAAACAGAAACAGGTCAAGACCTGGCTCTCGCAGGGCGTGCAGGATAACATCCCCTGACATCTTCAGCCAGCAAAGTGACTACCGCATCATGTAAATACCCGTTAAAATAAGACTAATGGCCGATACCCCGTCAACCCGTTCCGATCAGCAGTTCCTGCCTGTTTGCGCCATTTTCAGGCGTTTCCTCAAACGACAGGGACTCAAATTCACTACCGAACGTGCCATGATTCTCGATGCGGTACTGGAAAAAAAAGGTATGTTCGAACCCGACGCTCTGCTCAAGGATATGATGCAGGCCGGCCAACCCGTTGGACGGGCCACCATTTACCGAACACTCAAACATCTCAAGGAAGCCAATATCGTCAGTGAAATTCTACTTGACAGTAAACAGGCGCGATACGAACTCAGCTTCGGCCGACAACCCATGGGACACCTCGTCTGCGTCGAAACAAACAAGGTTATCGAGTTCAATATCAGCGAACTGGAATTTCTTCGCAATCGCATCTGCAGGGAGTACGGCTATGAGCCGCTCAGCCACCGATTTGTCATTTACGCGATTTCCCCGGAAGCTCAACAGCGCAATGACTGATAGCGCCGTGGACAGTAAAGTCATGCGGGCCCATCCGCAACTTCATTGATAATGTATCTGGCAGATTATCCATTCACTTGCGTCATCGAACCGTTCAATCCCCGAAAATCGGAGCCTGCATAACTGCTTCGAATACAGAGCAATCGTGCTCGGTACCGTGATCGTCTTGATCATCGCTAATTAATTCGCACAAGCCGTGTTCATGTGACGATAGAAATCACATGGTGCAGTCGATCATGCGGCACGTTACGATGCTACTGGCAGGTCTACAGCTCGCCGGCTGTTCCGCCAGGCCGGTGAACCCGTCGCTGGCGGTCAGTGAATCACGGGCGAGATCAGATCTGAGGCAGATGGCGAACGATCCGAAATCACTTGATCGTCCTCTTATCGTCCTCGCCGGCTGGCTGAACCCGGGCAATACGGGTTATATCATCGAGCAGGATTTGAAACAATACTTCACCGACAACCGGATCACCTATGTCAGTTTCGCTGAATGTGAAACTTTCGATGAATGCCGCCATTGCGTTATTACAAGCGTGGATCGAACTTTCCCGACCGACAATCCCCGGCATACGACGGAAGTCGATGTAATCGCCTTCTCGATGGGCGGGCTCGTAGCGCGTTACGCCGCTGACACAGAAAACGAAGCCGCCAGGTATCTTAAAATCAAACGGTTATTCACGATCGCTACACCACACCGCGGCGCAGCGATGGCCGACTGGCCTGCACTAGACCAGCTCCAGCGGGACATGCGTCCCGATTCTGCATTCATTACCAACCTGGATGAATCGCTTCAGTTCGCAGAATATGAAATCATTCCCTACGTCCGTCTCGGTGATGAAATCATCGGTGCCGCAAACGCAGCACCGCCGGATAGAATCCCATGGTGGTTGCCGAATATCCCCATGTCACTTGCCCACCATCACGCACACCGCGACCCACGGATCATCGCCGATATCGTCCGTCAGCTTCGTAATGAAAACCGCTACGGCACGCCGCCGCCCGCTCCATTACCTCGCGGTAGAATCCCGAGCCGGATCAACGAACCGGCGCCATAACCGGGTAGTCATTTCACAACGGCCTACGCTTCATCCAGGTCGCTCTCTTCGACTTTTCGGCTGATGATGTACTTTTCATCAAGCCATTTGCCGAGGTCGATCTGACGACAACGGTCGCTGCAGAATGGGAAATACTCTCCGGTCTGCGAGACCGGCCGAGTGCAGGTCGGACACCGGCCGACATGCGGACGGTTCTGCTGTTCACTGAATGTGTCATGATGTTCAACATCTTCGATACTCGAACGCAGGTACGCCATTCGGTCCGACCAACCGCCGAAACCGGTCATACTGATAACACGCCCCTGGTCCGCATGGCAGATATGAACATCGAGTCGATCATCCGGCAGCCACTGGACAACTCGATCCGCCCATTCGATCGCCACGATTGCGTCGTCTCGGAATTCACAACCGTCTTCCTCCCACCCGATTGACGCCATGTCTTCGGGACCTGTCATGCGATACGCATCGATATGCACAAGTACCGGTTTGTCAATATGTCGTGATTCATATTCCTGCACCAGCACAAAAGTCGGACTCGATACTGCTTGTGGATCGATCGCCAGTCCCCGGGCAAGGCCCTGAACAAATTGTGTCTTACCCGCGCCAAGCTCGCCGGACAAGGCGATCACATCACCCCGTTCGAGACATCGTGCAACCGCTGATGCCATGGCATGCGTCTGTTCTACACTTGTGGATAACCATTCGTAATCTGCGTTCATTTCCCATGCTCCCAGCCATATTCATCAAGTGATTCTATCGAATCGTCAGGTAATCGAATGCAGGCACACGGCTTATCTGATCGATCCAGAACCATTCCGATCGGTGTAATCCTGACGCCCACGAGTTCGCCGGGGATCAAGCCTTCCGAGGCGGTAAAGAGCAACTCATAGTCTTCACCATCACCTACGGCATGCTGCCAGGCCGGCAATCCGCTTCGATCGGCCGCCGCCAGACATGCGGTACTGGTCGGCAGTCGCTGTGAATCAATGCGCATATTCACACCCGAAGCCCTGCCGAGGTTCAGTAAATCCTTCGCCAGCCCGTCACTCACATCGATCATGCAATGCGGACGCAACCTGGTATCCGATGCCAGCGATCTTGCCAAATCAAGCCTCGGCGTAAAGTCAAGATGATGTAATCGGCCGTCGACTTCTTCCATACTGCCGCCGAGATCACCGGTCACATAAATGACATCATCGGGTATCGCCCCTTTTCGTAGTACCGGCTCAACGCCTGCGGTCTCCGCGAAAACCGTAACCGTAATCACCAGCGGCCCCCTGCCTATGGCGATATCGCCCCCGATCAATGGACAACCATATCCCGCCAGTTCCATCCTGATAACATCAAACAGGCTGGTCGCTTGATCTTGACCGAACTCGTTCGGCAACGCCACAGCCACAACGGCCCCCGAAGGTTTTGCGGCCATCGCAGCCACATCAGACAAATTACGCATCACCGCCTTGCGCCCGATCTTGCCGACGCTTGTCGCTCGCAGGTCAAAATGCAACCCGTCAATCACCTGATCAACCGTTACCAGTACACGTTGGCCGCCTATGACCACGGCCCCCATGTCGTCACCTGGGCCGATGCTGACAGCAGGCGGCAGTGGCCGGCTGGTTGCGTAAATATATGAAAGCAGGTCGGATTCCTTCATCATCAATTCCACGGCTCCAGTTCCTGAACCATTGCCTTTCGCCCATTCACAGTTCAGGGGCATGCCAGTCGTTGAGGTCTGGACACATGTGGCCCTTACCACCTGGCTGTCCATTTTAGCATTGAAATTGGACGCTTGACGTCCGAATCCCCGTTTATGACATCTCTTCGATAGTCCGGGGCCGCCAGAGGTACTGATACGCTTCACCTTTTCGAAGTCGTGTAATCATCACGATTTCCTGGGCGTGGCCCTCGAAATGAGTCATGACATGCAGGATCGCAGCGAGTACTGACGTATCGTATCCCTGTATGTGCCGTGCTTCCAGCAGATCGTGTTCGTCCAAGGTGCTGAGAATCTGATCGGCCGCCCGGATAATCCCACGAAGACGTTTCATTAATTGACTGACCGGTATATGATCGCGGCACGCGAATTCCAGTGCCCGGTTTCGGGCATAGGCTTCACCGCCGACGCCGGCAATCATCCACTGGCCGACGTTGCCGCATAAATGGAGAATGAGGTTGCCGATCGCATTGAGACCGGTCGCTGGCCGCCACCAGATGTCCGTTTCATCAAGTTGATCGATGCAGTTTTCGATCCGTTCCAGAGACCCGGCCAGTGTCTTGCGGGCCTGATCGATGAAAGCCTCGTCGATATCATCGTACTCACCCTGGAGATCATATACTGCCATAAGCACGGAACACTTATTCATGTATGCCGGTCAGGCGACTTTCTCGGCGATAAGGCCCTCGGCCGTCTGACGGGTCTGGGTACCTTCCCAGAATATCAGGCCCGGCTCGGTTACGCCTTTGAACAGCTCGCCGCCGGGTACGATTCGAATGGCAAATCCGTGCCGGCCGCTGGTCATGGCCGTGATGTCGCCGGTGAAACGGTGCCGGCCAGCGCCGAGATCTTCCTGGTGCTTGAAATCGAACGCCTGACCGTTACGCAGTTGACCGTCGTTGTCCAGTTCACCGAGGTAGACCTGGACAATCACCTCGTCCGGCTGAAGCTCACCGAGATTGACAATTACTTCAATATCCAGTTTTTCCCGCACGTTCAGTTCACGATTCACATCGGCCTTGACTTCTTCGATCACGAGCTTGCCCCATGCGGCGCGTAACCGGTATTTCTGGTGCGCCATTTCAATCGATTTCTTCAGGTTGCTCTTCGCAAGCATGGTCGCTCGATTCACTGATGGCAGGTACAGTTTTTCAGTATAGTCCCGTACCATGCGGTTGGTATTGAACAGCGGCGCGAGTGAAGAAATACATTGTTTCATCCTGCCGATCCACTGCCTGGGCATGCCGTTCTCATCACGATCATAGAACAGCGGAATGATCTGGTTTTCGAGCAGGTCGTAAAGCGCCTTGCTTTCGATATCATCACCTGCATCGAGGTTCGCATACGACTCTCGCCGGCCAATGGCCCAGCCGTATTCAACGCTGTACGCCTCATCCCACCAGCCGTCGAGAATCGAGCAGTTCAGCACACCGTTGAGTGCGGCCTTCATACCGCTGGTACCCGAGGCTTCCATGCCTCGACGGGGCGTGTTCAGCCAGACATCGCAGCCCTGAACCAGGTAGCGTGCAACGTGTATATCGTAATTTTCAAGAAAGACGATCCGGTGACCGGCATCTGACTCTGATGCGAATTTGACAATCTGCCGGATCAGGTCCTTCCCACCGCCATCGGCGGGGTGCGCCTTGCCCGCGATAATAAATTGTACAGGTCGCTTCGGATCACTGAGCAGTCGTTTCAGCCGTTCTGCGTCACGCAGAATGAGTGTCCCGCGTTTATATGTTGCGAACCGTCGTGCAAAACCGATAGTCATGGCATTATCACTGAGACTGTCGCAGGTATCACGAATCTGCTTCGGACTCATGCCGCGTGCTTCGAGCTGGCGTCGGAGTTGCCGTCTTGCCCAGACCACCAGCTTCTGACGCCGTCGTTCATGGAGTCGCCACAACTCTTCGTCGGGCACCTCGTTGATCGTCTCCCATACCGACTGGTCCGCCGGGTTGTTCTGCCACCGTGACCCGAGATAACGGTCCAGCAGGTTGATCAGGTCGCCGCTCATCCAGCTCCGTGCGTGAATGCCGTTGGTCACGTGGATGATGGGTATTTCTTCATGCGGAACGTGCGGCCATATCCCCTTCCACATCTGCCGACTGATTTCACCATGCAGCTTGCTGACGCCGTTGCACCAGTCAGCGGTGCGAATTGCCAGCGTGGCCATCGAAAAGAATTCCTTCTTATTAAAGACATTCTCTCTGCCGAGCGCAAGCAGGCCTTCAATATCGAGTTTCAGCAGTCGGTGGTAGTCCTTGAAATATCGCTGGATCATTTCAGGCGGAAAGCGGTCGATTCCCGCGGGCACCGGCGTATGTGTGGTAAAGACGTGACTGGCCGAGGCCTGCTGGCGAGCTTCATCAAAGCTGATATTGTGTTCTTCAATCAGGCGGCGAATCCGTTCCAGTGACAGAAACGCGGAATGCCCTTCGTTCATATGGCAGATGTCCGGCCGAATACCCATCGCTTCCAGGGCACGTATGCCGCCGACACCCAATACGATCTCCTGCTTGATGCGTGTTTCCATATCGCCGCCGTAGAGCTGCCCGGTGATCTGCCGATCGCCCGAGTCGTTCTCCATCAGGTTCGTATCCAGCAGGTAAAGGGGTATTCGACCGACCACGACTTCCCATACGCCGATGGCGACCTTTCGGCCGGGCATATCAACGAATACCTTGACCTGATTGCCGCCGGCGTCCTTGACCTGCTTCACAGGCAGATTGGTGATGTCGAGGTCGGGGGTATATTCCTGTTGCCAGCCGTCGGCATTCAGATACTGCTGGAAATAACCGTGACGATAAAGCAGCCCGACCGCCACGAGCGGCATGCCCAGTTCGCTGGCGGATTTGAGGTGATCGCCTGCAAGACAACCCAGGCCGCCCGAATAGATGGGTAGTGATTCGGTTAGGCCGAATTCCGCACAGAAGTATCCGATGGTGAACTTCTTGGGTTTCTTATCTTCAATCGCTTGTAACCAGGGCGTACGATCAAGGTGACGCTTCATGTTGTCCACTGCCCGAGACAACGAGGTGAGGTAACCTTCATCACGTGCGGCGGCCTCGAGCGTCTTCTGAGAGGCCGTGCCCAGTAAACGTACGGGATTGTGGTTCACCTCCTGCCACAGGTTGCGATCCAACCGAATGAACAGGTCAACCGCTTCGGGATGCCACGTCCACCAGAGGTTATACGCGATATCCAGCAGTGGTTTAAGCTGTTCGGGCAACGAAGGGACGACTTCGAACGATCGAATCCGCGCTAAATCTGAACCTATCATGGTTCACCCCTGAATCAAGTGGTTGTTTGTTATCTTATTTTATCGGCCGTGTGTCAGGAACATTCCTGACTATTTCTTCCCCCGGTTATAGCTTTCGGTCCCCCGCACGTCATGCTTAACCGGCATATCATACTGTAAACACAAGAAATCAGGCAAAATCAAGTGCTACTGGCCGGAATCCGGCTTCCCTGAGACAGCCGAGGCTAAAATCTCCAGGCGAGAAAGCGTACGATCGACCTGCCGGCAAAAGATATTGTATGGAAACAGTGTGATCACCGCGATCATCAGACCTGCCGCGGTTGTAAGAAGAGCCTGGGCAATTCCTTCACTGACCGATCGCGGGTCACCCCCCCCGCCGATCTGTTGAGAGAGAATTTCGAAACTGTAAATGATACCCAGGACCGTCCCGAGAATACCCAGCATGGGCGCTGCGGTGATCACAGTGGACAAAGTCGGCATGAATCGTTCCAGGCGATGACGTTGCGATTCGATAATACCGATCAGTCCGGATTCCGTCGCCGGTTCATTCAGCAGATCAAGCACGACCTCGCCGTAGATACTGCGGTCCGACTGGGCGAGACGCATTGCCTGATCCCGCTTACCTGCCCGCAAAAAGTGCGTCATTTCTTTCACCAGGCGTAGCCGTGGTGCACTGTTGATCCGAATAAAAAACCAGCACCGTTCAATGATCAGCGCCACCGTCACGAGACTGATCGCTAGCAACAGCCACATGACAATACCGCCACGGCTCATGATTGTAATGAAACTGTTGAATATCCAGTCGATCATGTCGCTGTGAGTTCGAGGACGGATAGTGCCTGCTTGACGATATTCTCGGCATTGATCCCGCAGTATTGGAGCAAATCCTCGGGCGACCGTCCTGATTTCGGTATTCGTTGAACGTACATCTGCTGCACAGTGAATCCGCCGCCGTCCGCAGCCGCCGCATCCGCCACAGCCGACCCCAGACTTCCGCCGTAATTATCTTCGAGCGTCAGTATCATCCCGTTGTTTTCATTTGCCAGGTCGAGAATCGCCTCGGTGTCGAAGGGGATCGAGTACAGATCGACCAGTGTGGCGTCGACGCCGTGCTTATCCAGCAGTTCAATGGCCTTATTCGCTTCGTGGACCATATAGCCTGCGGCAATGATCAGCAGATCCCGACCTTCGGATAACACCTCGTGCCCGCCGAGTGTAAAGCTGTCCTTTTCGCCGTAGATAAATTCGACATCGGGTCGCATGGTCCGCATGTAGCATGGGCCGTTGTATTCGGCCATGGCCAGTGTCAGTGCATAAGCCTGATACGCGTCACTGGGCTGCAGCACGTAGAACCCCGGTGTGTCGTCATGACGCTTGATCGTGGCGAGTGAACGAAACCATGCCACATCAGGCAGGGCCATCTGGCTGGGCCCGTCGGCTGCCAGTGTAATCCCCACATGAGAACCGGAGATTTTGAAATTCGCACCGCTGTTCATTGCCATTTCGATCTGGTCATATCCACGTGTAATGAACTTGCCGAAACTCGAGCAGAAAGGAATCTTCCCCGCCGCGCTGAACCCGGCAGCGGCGGAAAACATGTTCTGTTCGGCGATCCGGCATTCAAAATACCGTTGTGACAGCTTCTCGTCCCTGCTGAAAGTTTCGGCAAATGTCGAGTTCTTGACATCAGCGTCGAGAACAACCACATTCGGACTGGCATGCCCCAGAGCACGCAAGGCAACGCCATACGCCTTCCGTGTTGCAAATTTCCCTTTATCAATAACACCTGACATACCGAACGTCTCGAGTGCCTGATGGAATGACATCGGCTGCTGCATCGCCTGTTGCTCAGGCTTGCCCGGCGACATCATTCCGATACGCAGTGCCATGTCCGACGCCGCGCCCAGATGCCTCGCAGTCTCGTTCAGCTCCTCGATGGCAGTCTTCAGTTCATCGCCTGCTGCGGCCTTGCCGTGATATCCATGCCCCTGCTGCGAAGGACTGCCCCAGCCTTTGACGGTCCTGGCGATAATGGCAAACGGCTGTGCCGAGGGATCATTCGACATACCGGCGTGCTCTTCAAGCGCATCACGTATTTCAGTCGGTTGATGACCGTCGATCACCCGAATACGGAATCCAGCAGCTTCGAGTTTTCGTCCGATCTTATCTGCCGACTGCTGGTCGCTGACCTGGTCCGACTGGCCGTATTGATTGCAATTGAAAATCGGGCAGACGGCATTGAAACGCTGTTCAACGATAAAATCAACCGCTTCCCATATCTGTCCTTCCCGCGACTCGCCGTCGCCGACGATGCAGAAAATACGCTTATCCAGATCATCGAGTCGGGCGGCACCCGCGAGGCCGGCTGCGACGGATAATCCCTGTCCTAACGAACCGGTCGCCGCATCGAAAAACGGGAACCCTTCAATCGGATTCGGATGTCCTTCGACAGGTGAATCGATCTCACGAAGTTTCATGGCATCGTCGCGTGTCATCGGCTTCAGGCCGGCTTTATCTTTGCCGAAGTGAATGCCCAGGTCAGCGCAAGCGGCATAGACGATGGGAGCGGCGTGGCCTTCGGATAATACCAGGCGGTCACTTGACGGATGGCCGGGGTTGACCGGCTCGTATCGCATATGGTTATACATCAAAACTGTTACGATATGTCCGAGACTGGCGCCTGTGGTGGGGTGTCCCGACCCCGCCGCCGCGGTCATTTCGTAATTCAACTTGATCAAATCGATAGCTTTGGCATGAATGGTTGAATCAAAAGACATCAGGGTGATCCTTCCTTGGTGGTTAACGCTATCATAGTTACCTAAAGTCGGGGATTATCGAACACAATCGTCGACAGGGCAATGCCCTGAATGACGAAAAACACCCGTCAGAGGGTGTTTTCACCCGCATTGTTGTCCGCCGAACACTCCGGCCGACTGCCGGGGCAGACCGACAAACCACTGTCATTTAACATCATACCGTAAAGATGGGAATAACAAGGCCCCTGTGTGAAAAACTAATCAGATTTTTCACAATAACGCATGGCGCCCGGCCCGAAGGTGATCACATTTTTGCCATGGCGTTTCGACTTCATGAGCATGGCGTCGGCAGCGGCGAGCAGTTCCTCGGGCGTCCGGCCGTCCCATGGGAATCCGGCCAGTCCACCGGAAATCGTCAGTGTCCCTTTCGCCAGATTCAGCAGTTTCGGGCATCGGTGCTCGCAGATCGCCTGTCGGAATCTCGCTGCCGCGGTCGTCACATCCTTCGGATGACGGCTGTTGGGCTTACGCGGTGCGTCATGGTCCCAGAAAATCACTGCAAATTCATCACCGCCGATTCGGGAAACCACATCATGATCACGAACCACCGACTGCATCAGCCTGGCCGTCGCCTGTAGAATTTCATCACCTGCCGCGTGGCCGTATTGATCGTTGTACTGCTTGAAATCATCAATATCGAAGACCAGCAGTGTCACGTGTGAACGGTCTTCGACCGCCCGCCCGATCAGGTCCGAGAGAAACTGGTTGAAATATCTGCGGTTCCACGCTCCGGTCAGTTCGTCACGCATCGCCTTGTCTTCCAGAGATTTCACGTGTTCTGCCAGTGCCAGCCATCGTGCGAGCCACGCGGACCACGCCGGCAATTGTTCGTTATTCCCCGTCACAGGCGATTGCAAAATCCCGAATATCCTGCCGTTGTAAGCCACGGGTGAAGCGGCGCCTCCTTCAGAAGTGTCGCCGTTCTCACGGTTTTTCAGAAAACGGATCCCTTCAATACCTGATCGGACTGACACGATTTTCATGGCCAGTTCAGGTAACCGGCGTGGCTCATGCATCAGCATCTCGACGAGATCGATATCCCCGAGTTCGCTGTCGGCAATTGCTGTCGGATCGGCGTGATCTGTATCTCCCGGCGATTCCGGTGGTGGACACTGCACCGATGCATCGGCAGACTTGGCGCTTTGAACTGGAATAATCGACATGACTTCCGCCAGATACGCATCCTCCACCGGTTCCGTCAGACAGATATCGACACCTGCGTCAATGGCGGTCTGCAATTCTGATTCATCCGAACTCGAAGCCAGCACCAGCAGCCGGGTCTTCGGCGAAAGCTTTCGGATCGACTTTACTGTCGACTGCAAGATCGGAAGCATGGCGTTGAGCGGCCCGATGATCACATCGGCGGGCTTGACGGCGATATCACCCATCGCCGATAGATAACTGGGAACAAGTTCAACGGAAGCGTTGACCTTGTAGTGATCGAGAATCCGCCGCATACGACCGTGCAATGCTTCACTGCGAACGACGACGACGCGGCGCAACAAGGTCGCATGATCTTGCGTTTCAAGTTTCGGATTGGCTGTTACATTATCCTGCACAGATCAGTTTTCTCCCATCACCCGATGATTCATTCCATGGCCGCATCACGATCTTCTGAACCCTCGGGTGCGAGCAGCATCTCGAGTTCCTCTTCACTGATCAGGCCATACCGGATCGGAGATCCGGATCGCATTCCACTCATCAACATCCGTAATTTTTCATCCTGCTGATATTGTGTTCCGGACCCCGCGACTTCGACTTTCCGCCTCTCGGCCGGTTGACTGCCGTCCATTCGCGTATCAGCCGCCGATTTAGCCTGAGCAGTCACGTGCTTCCGCTTGGACAATTTCTCAGCACGCCCTGCGACTTTATCGTCTCGATATCGACCGTTCAATTTCAGTTGCGACAATCTCGCTTTGCCATTCGCTGATGAAGCGAACTGCCAGCACGCGGTTGATGGATAATATCGCCTCACCGCTTCGACCAATTCCGTCAGTCGCGGCTGCCCCGATGGCTCGACCACCACCACGGCAAGTACCGGCCTCTCCGCCAGTTCAACCATGGCGCCGGGCGGCTGATCGACCACCACCGGCTTCAACTGCCGCCTGGCAAGTGCTGACAATAACACTTGAGGTGCGCGATCGCCTGCACTCAAGACAATCACAGACTGGTGCCGCTGCGGCGCCGTGGCGCCGACATCGCCACAATCAGCAGAAGAGATCGTCATATCAATATTTTACCCCCATTTCAGCGAATCCCCAATGTGAATTCATGCTCTTTACATAGCCGCCCTTTCACATGCCGAACACACTTAAATTTCTGATCATTTTATGTTTATAATTGTTTGTCATGTGTGACAACATCATGCAGTATCTCATAGCAGCATACCTGCCGGATGCAGGGGCGCCGGATTCGAGTTATACAAGGGTATTGACTTCTTCTATATTAGCAATGATCAATAACCGAGTACGCACGACATGCTGAACCTGGCCGCTGCTATTCTGAAACCGTCTGAAATCACTGTGCTGCTGTTATCCCTGGCGGTACTGCTTGGTCTTGCGCGTCTGCTGGGTGAAATCGCCAGACAGTTGAAGCAGCCGGCGGTACTTGGAGAAATTCTGGCGGGTATCGTACTGGGACCGACCGTTTTCGGCACGATCGCCCCCGAGTGGTTCGACTGGCTGTTTCCCTACATCGGGCCGGTTCGGACTGCGGGGGAAGGATTGATAGTGCTCTCGGCGACATTGCTGCTGCTGGTCGTCGGCCTGGATGTCGATTTATCCACGGTTTGGCGACAGGGAAAAACCACGCTCATGGTCAGTGCAGCGGGGATTATTATTCCATTTTCCTGCGGATTCACCCTAGCAATGCTTATTCCGAAAATACTCGGGATCGGCAGTGGCGCCAGTCTCTTCACGTTCGCTTTATTCATGGGCATTGCATTATCCATCACGGCTTTGCCGGTCATTGCAAAAATCCTGATGGATCTGAACCTGGCGAAAAGCGACATGGGAACGTTGATCATTTCATCGGCTATGCTCAATGACCTTGTCGGCTGGATCGGTTTCGCGATAGTTCTGGCGCTGTTATCGAATGCGTCGCCGGATGCCGTCGCCAACCCCGCCGGCCAATATGCCGTCTATAAAACCATCGGCCTGACGCTGCTGTTCCTCCTCCTCATGCTGAGTGTGGGCAGGTGGCTGGCTCATCGGTCACTGCCTTATATCCAGGCTCACTGGTCCTGGCCCGGCGGCGTTCTCGTTTTTGTCATGGTTATTGCACTGTGTTGTGCGGCCTTTACCGAATATCTCGGTATTCATTCCATTTTCGGCGCGTTTATTGCCGGTGTGGCGATCGGCGACTCGCATCATCTGAGCGGTCGAACACGAGATCATATTCATCAGTTCATCACGAATATCTTTGCACCCATTTTCTTTGCCAGCATCGGCCTGAGAATCAATTTCATCGAGAAGTTCGAATGGCAGGCGGTCCTGATCGTGTTTTTGACGGCAATTGCCGGTAAGACGCTTGGCTGTTATCTGGGTGCACGCGGTGCAGGTGTGGGTAAACGTGAGAGCTGGGCTGTGGGATTCGGTATGACCGCGCAGGGCGCAGTGGGAATCATCCTGGGTGAACTGGCCCATGTGGCGGGACTGATCAGCCAGGAACTGCTGGTTGCGATTATCTTCATGGCATTGGGTACCAGCCTGATCTCCGGACCGGCGATGCAGAAGATTCTCAGACAGAAGACGAAACGAACGTTGGTCGATCTTCTGTCCGACCGGCATATTCTGATGCAGCCTGCAGCGAGAACCGTCAGCCGCATTATTCACGAAATGGCTTCACGGGCCGCTGAAATCACTGATCTACCGGAAAATGAACTCTTCGACGCGGTTCTCCAGCGGGAACGGATTATGCACACCGGACTGCCCAATGGACTTGCGGTTCCTCACGCGCGTTTACAGAAACTGAATAAACCCTGTCTCATTATCGCCAGGAGTCTCGAAGGTATCGATTTCGATGCACCGGATGGTACGCCGGCGAAGATCATCTGCATGATATTGACCCCGACTGCTCAACCTGAAACCCAGATTGAAATTCTCAGTCAGGTCGCCACGCTCCTGAACAAAACTGACATTCAGCAGAAACTGCTGGCTATCAAAACGTCTACTGAATTTCTCGCGGTACTCAATCGCGCCTGTTCGCCGCCGCCGGAAGAAAGCTGATCTCGACGGTGTAATGTCTTGCAAGAAATTACCTTTTAATCTATAACCCTCCCCTGATGGACAAGTTCATCGATGCTCTTGCGCTGCCTGACCTGCAACACGCCAATCCGTTGCTTGTTCTGGCGGTGATCGTCGCGGTCGGCAGCACATTCGGCGCGATTGCCAGGCTGATCCGGCTGCCGAGTGTTACCGGCCAGATTCTCGCGGGGTTGCTGATCGGGAAGTCGGGGTTGTCTCTTTTCGCCGACGACGCCATCAGCGGGCTCGAGCCGCTGACACATTTCGCGCTCGGCCTGATCGCAGTGACGGTCGGAGCTCACCTGAACTATCGCAGACTTCGTAATGCCGGCAGACGACTGGTTCTTCTGCTGATCGGAGAATCGATCATCACACCGCTGATCGTCTTCGGGGTCATTATCGCTATCGGCCGGGGGCCGCGTGAATCGCTGCTCTATGCCACAATAGCCATCGCCACTGCGCCGGCTACAATTGTCGCCATCGTCAAGGAATCCCGATCGAAGGGTGTTTTCGTCAAGACGCTCGTGGCGGCGGTGGCGCTCAACAACATGTCCTGCATAACACTGTTCGAGGTCGCACGCGCATTTGCCGCCACACCCGAAGGCGACGTCTGGAGCGTCGATCTGGCGAACCCGGGTATCCAGTTGATTGTCGCCATGACGATCGGCAGCCTGTTAGGCCTGCTCTCTGTCATGTTCGACCGTTTTGTCAGTCGCCGACAACTGCGAGCGACCGCCGCGATTATTGCGATTCTGATTGCGACCGGAGCGACCTCATTTCTCGGGGTATCACCGCTGCTGGCGTGCCTCTTTCTGGGCATGGTCCAGACCAACATGACCCCATCAAAGGAAAAATTGATCGACGTGGTCTTCGAGGACTTCGAGCCGGCAATCCTGGCTGTTTTCTTCACCATGGCGGGTATGCACCTGTCGTTCGGACACGGCCATGCCCAATTGTCGACGGTCGGGCTGCTGTCGTTCGCGTTCTTCCTGTCGCGAGCGGCGGGAAAACTCGTTGCCTCCGATCTGGCGATGCGCCTCGCCGGCGCAACCGAACGTGTACGGCGAAATCTGGGGATCGCGCTGATACCACAGGCCGGCGTCGCCGTCGGCCTGATTATTCTCATACAGGAAGATCCCGATTTCGCTCACATTGTCGATCTTTTTTCCGCCGTTGTCCTGACCACCGTCACACTCGATGAAATCGCAGGCCCGATTCTCACGCGGCTGGCTTTGACACGATCAGGCGAGGTCAACATGGACCGCTCACGACTGCTCGACTTCATTCATGAAGAAAATATTGTGGTCAACCTCAAAACGCCTACAAAGGAACTGGCCATTGAAAAACTGGTCGACCTGCTCATCAGTTCGCATCATCTCGATGACGTCGATCGAAACATGCTGCTGAAAACCGTACTCGATCGCGAAAATGAAATTTCGACATGCATCGGCGGTGGCCTGGCGATTCCCCATGGCAAACTTGAAGGTAACCGGGGAATAATGGGTGTTATGGCACTCAACAGCGAAGGTCTGCCATTCCCCACATTCGACGGCCGATCTGTTCACTGCATGGTACTGCTGGTCACACCGCCGGATCAACAGGAACGACACCTTGAAGTACTGGCTACCCTGGCCAGACACATCGGTTCCGATCCCGATTTCCAGTCACGCCTGTTCAAAGCCAATAGTGCTGCTCACGCGTATGAGATTCTTCATGGCGAAGAAACGGTGGACTTCAATTATTTTCTTGAAGAATAGTGAATCGCGACCTGCGGCCTCAACCGGGCTGCTGCCCCAACCAGGAAGTATGATCGGCTGTATGCGATCCATCCCGTCAGTATGCTTCGAAGAATCTGGCATCGGTACCATCCGGGCCGATGGCGGCACGTACGAAACGATTACACTTGGGACATCGCCCTTCGTATGCATCTCCCTTTTTATTGCGATAAATCCGGCTGTAGACCTGGCAGCATTTCCAGTAGACCGCCAACCACGGCCGGCCTTTGAGTGTGCGGTTACGGGCGCCTGTTCCGCTGTTTTCATCCTCGGCCGGTTTGAGGCCGTCGATATCCACGATGTAATCCGGGCCGGTCATACTGGCCCGTATTTTAGCATGACAAAACACCCGATGCCTCCATACCCCATTTTCTCGTGACCCTGTGACCGAAGCCGGATGTCAAACCCGGCCTCGAACCAGCGGAAATACCGGTTGAGGCCGGGTCCGGAATCATCGGTGCCGTATCATCTGAAAGCAATCGTCATCTGCACTATTACGCCCAGGCGGGCATCGCCTTCATGTAAAGATCCGCCCGCGTCATCGCAGTTGCCTGATCGATCTCCGGCTGCCACGTGGCCAACCACTGTGCAATACCAGCCTGAATCTCCTTACGCGACTTCAAATAGCCCATTTCATCCACGCAATAGCGGCAGTAGTGTTCAATGGGGCCTTTGAAAGCATCCATTTCAACGGGTGCGCCACACGAATAACAGAATTTTTTCATTTCAATCATACCGAACCTCCCATGCAATAATGGATCAGAATGTAAACACTCATACGCGAATGGCATGAACTTAAGCTGCAAAATATTTCTCTATCAAGGCTTGGCGTAATT
>CAYRND010000017.1:0-37011 GCA_964425365.1 uncultured Phycisphaeraceae bacterium | reverse complement strand
TCGGTCAAGGTCATTCAATTGACATTCCCAAACCACCATGACGCGCCACCCTAGCTGTCGTAGCCGGCGCTGCACGGTCGCATCACGCCGCCTATTTGATTCCAACTTCTCTCGCCACCATCGCGGGCGTGTCTTTGGCAATCTTCGCCCGTTCGGGCAATGGTGCCGATGCCAGAAACACCCGCTGACAAAGATTACGGCCCGTCGGGACGGGAATACAATGTCAGGTCGGCCGGGCAAGTCCGCCCGATGCAGCCGAAAGCGGTAGCCCATCCGATGCGCAAGCCGGCGAACCACCAGTTCGGGCGTCGTGTTCTTTCCTCGCACCATCGACATGATGCGGCTGCGTTCAGCGGGCGAAAGCGTGTCCATGGTTGACTATCCGCCAGATTCGCCGATCATATCCCCCATGGTCAAGGACGATCCAAACACGGCCGGATTCGATGCCAAGGCGGTAGCACGAGCCTTGGACGGGCTGCTGCAACTGCTGCCGGATGACCCGACAGCCGCCGCCGACAGCCTGACAAAACAGAAACGCGGGCAACTCCGCAAGGCAACGGGTCGATTGCTGACCGCACTACGCGACTTCCATATCGCACTCGACCCCATCCGACACCCGCTCAACGTCCTTGATCCTTCGGACCCCTACACGGTAGGACAGTTGATCGCCGATACGCTTCTGATTCAACCTCGCGTATCGCTTGCCGCCGTCTCGGCGGAGAAGTTCTACGGTTCTGGCGTGTACGCGATCTACTACAAGGGCGACTTCGACGCCTACCAGCCAGCCAGCGGCAAGGAAACGCCGCTCTACGTTGGCAAGGTTGATCCGCAAACGCCGGGGGCGGAGACGGTAGAGGAACAAGGCACGAAGCTTTATGATCGCCTACGCTCCGATCATGCCCGCAGCATACGCGCGGCGGAGAATCTGAACATTGACGATTTCGACTGTCGCTATCTGGTGGTGAAGAGCGCTTGGCAGAATACCGCTGAAACGTACCTCATCGACAGATTCAAGCCAATATGGAATAACGAAGTAGGCATCTGCTATGGCATCGGCAAGCATGGCGACGCCGCTTCGACTCGTAGCAACAAGCGTTCCCCTTGGGATACTTTGCATCCCGGCCGTCGTTGGGCGTGGTCGGAAGGGAATGTCGCCAACGAGAAATCGCCCGATCAGATAAAGGCGGAAATCGCGGATCACTACCGCAAGCATCCGCCGGAGTGATTCATCATTTGGCGGTAGCCATCGCCCGCGATAGTGTATCCGACAGACCCGCAACGGGTTGAATCACTTCCACGAGCCGGCCCGCGACTACTTCGGCCAGTTTGACGGGTACAGCGTTTCCAAGCTGGCGCATGCTTTCGGTCCAGGAACCCTCGAAGACCCAATCGTCGGGGAAGGTTTGGAGTCTGGCGCATTCTCGAACAGAGAAGTAGCGAACAGTCCCTTCATCAAGACGCAACGTGTTTTCGCCACCCGGTACGCCATGGTCGCCAGCCTTAAGTGTCTTGGCCGGTTCATCCCAAGGACTGCCAGTGTGTCCGGGATAGCTTCTAGCGCCGGGATTTAAGTAGTGATTAGCGATCTTTCGTGACGTTTGCCCAACCGATATACGCGGCAAGTCACTGATAGCGTCACGCACGGTGCGCCAGGGCTTCGGTAACATTACCGGCATCAACGGTTCGAGCCGCTGGACACGGGCGCGAAGCTTCGCGGGAATCTGCGGGCGCTTCGATTTCGGCACACGATGCCGCTCCCAATACTTGCCAGTCACCCATTTGTCGTAGAGCAGCGCGTCCGCGCTATGCGTCGGGCGCGGGAAGCTGAACTTCACGCCAAGGTCGGCGCGCACTCCTACGACTAGAACACGCTCACGGCATTGCGGGACCCCATAGTCGGCGGCGTTGAGCAACTGGAAAACCACGTTGTAATGCACTTCCTTCGATTTGCGGCCGGCTGTCTTGATCTTCTCAAGCCGCGCAAGATGATCGGTCCATTCCTCATCGCCTTTGCGCGTGACAGTCGGATATTCCAGTTGGTGAATGATGTACTGATAGTAGTTGGCGAAGCTTTGGCGCAGAAGTCCTTTGACATTCTCGAAAATGAACGCCTTTGGCATGATCTCCCTGACGGCTCGCACCGCTTGGGGGAACATGTCCCGCTTGTCTTCGTATCCCTTGTGTCGTCCGCCAAGGGAGAACGGCTGGCAAGGTGGTCCCCCGACCACGAAATCCACCCGGCCTTCATGCTGTGCGAAGTCATAGTCGCACACGTCGCCTTCGATGATTCGCCAATCGCGCACTTCCGATACGCCGTTGGCTTGGTTCCGACGCAACGTGTCGCAGGCATTACGGTCCCATTCGATGGCAACATCGTGGCGCATTCCAGCGCGTGACGTGCCCAGGGCCAGTCCACCGGCTCCAACGAATAGTTCGATTGATTTCATGCTGACGCTTCCTTGCTGGTGGGGATTGTAACCCGTAGCGTGAACGGGACAAAATCCGGCTGGGGCGGAACTGGATTTCACAACTCTACCGACATGAACGCGGACACGTCCACGCCGGCGAGCACGTCATCAAGCCAGCGGTCCAGGGCGGTTTGCGTGAACGGGGGCTGGCGGGTGCGCAGGCGGTCGGCGATGGCCAGGGCGCAGCGGGCGGCTTCGGGGTCCAGCAGGACGGCCACCGGCTCACCACCCCGCCGCACTTCCACGGCATGGGTCAGGTAGCCTTCGCCGACGTGGGCCAGCATCAAAGCCAGGTCGGGGTTGTTCTCAAGGTGGACGGTTCGCTTGTTCATCGTCGGGCCTCCATGGCGCACAGGTTGTGGGCGACGGCTTCGCCCCGGTCGGTCAGTTGCAGGTGTGACGTGCGGCTGCCATCGCCGTACAGGCTGATGCGCCGCAGCAGTCCGCGTTCAGCCAGCCGCTTGTAGGCGCGGTGATACATGACGGCTTCGCTGGGCGTGGGGTTGTGGCCGATCCAGCCGGCCAGGTTCATCGGGACATAGCCTTCGCGGGCGTCGGCGATGCGGACGCGGTACGCGCCAAGCTGGGGGCGGGCCACGCCGCCGGGGTTCCAGTCCAGGCCGGCCAGGTATTCGCGGTCGCGCAGGACGCCGGCCAGGATCGCGCGTTCCTTGGGGGTCAGTTGCATGTCATCCATAACGGGGCCTCCGGGTTGTGTCGGGGGATGGGGCCGGGCGTTGCCGCGTGCAGCGCCGGCGGTTGGTTAATAAAGAAACTCTATTGGGGTCCGCGACTGTTCCCTGTGGCATCGGGAAGAAACGATCGCCAGGAAGGACCCGCAGGGGGTCGGGGCGCAGTCGATGGCGGGCGACGGCCTGACACAACCGACAGCCGGCCGGGGCGGATCGGCGGTTGCGGGCGCTGGCGTGGGGTTGTGTCGGTTCTGTCAGTGTCAGCGGGATGAAGCGGGAACGGACGGGAAAAGGTGGAAACCCGTAAGAAAAGAAGCGGGCCTGCCCCAACGGTCTACGGGATGGACGGGCCAGAGATTTCATGCCCCCTCCCCCTTGGCCGCTTCGACCATCGCCAGGATGCCCCGGCGGACGGGTTCGGACAGGTCGGCCCATGCGTCGATCAGGGCGAACAGTTCGGGGTCGGTCTTTGGGGATAAGGTCGGCAGTGCGCCGGATTCTGCGCCGCCCGGTTGCGGATCGGCGGTCTTCTCCGGGGTTTGCGGGGGGTGTTCGAGTCCCCTAGGGGGCGCATACACCGCCGAAAACCCAACCGGCGGCACGGACAGCAGTCTGTGTAGAATTTTGACGATCGATTGAAAGACTCATGGCTTGAAGTTTTTCAATTCCCAATTCGCTATCAACTCGTTCGTTTCTGAATCTCGCCAACCCACAGACAAACTCGAAGGCGATCAGTAAAGCCCAGGTCTGATCGTTTTCAGAGCGCCGTATATAGTCTGGGGTCGGGTTTGGATCGACCGGTGGACATAAGAGGATGAGCGATCGAATGCCATATCGGTGAACTCATCCGTTAACGAGCCGGGAAGCGTTTTCTACTCTTCAGCAGGAGAGGTGTTAAACTGGCGTGCGATAGATGGTAAATGACGATGCGTCATCAGGCCGAGCGGATGATTTTCCGTTTGAGTTGTTCGATGAGTTCCGCGGGTGTGCGTTCGGTCATTTCGTTGGGGAGGATAATGGACTGGTTGGCAGCGATCATTTTCCGCATACGTTGAGCGGCGGTGATGATGGTCGAGTGGTTTGACCGGTTCATGGCGCCGGCGATTTCGGGGTAGCTCATGGCGGTCAGTTCGCGTGCAAGGTGGATGGTGAGAGTGCGTGCGAGTACGACGGATTTATGTCGGCATGATCCGATGACCTGGCGGCAGTCGACGCCGATCCGATGGCAGACTTCGTTGATGATCGTTTCGAATTGAACGGGCTTCCTGGTACGAATCTGTGTATCGCAATCGTTGAAAACACGTTCCGCCAGTGCATATCCGATGGGGCGAGTACCGGCATGGCCATGATCGTTGTCCGGGCCGTGTACGAGTGTGGCCAGTGCGTGCAGCTTGGTGATGATACCTTCGATATCGCGTACCGAGGCTTCGCATCGTGCGGCGATATGCTCGGCGACCTGGTCGAGCATCACAAGACCGCGTCGGCGAGCCAGCCGGCGGATCATGGCCAGGCGCGTTTCGAGATCGGGCGGTCTGATCTGAACGACGAGTCCGCGTACACATCGACTGACCAGTGCAGCGCTGAACTGCTGGATCAGTTTCGGGTGGCAGTCGCTGGCCAGGATGAGCTTCGAGCCGCCGAGTTCGATTTCATCGAAGCTGTGGAGGAATTCCTGCTGCGTGGCCTGCTTGTTGGCGATGAAGTGGATATCGTCGACCGCGAGCAGATCGAGCCGGCGCATTTTTCTGCGGAAGGCGTCGAGGTTGTTTTTGCGTACGGCGCTGACGTATTCATTGGTGAACTGTTCGCCGGTGGTGTAAAGCACTTTGGCATGTGGATGGGTTTCGAGCATTTTCCGGCAGATCCCCTGCAGAAGATGCGTCTTGCCCAGCCCGCAACCGCCGTGGATGAACAGCGGGTGAGCCGGTATGTCATGATCGTCGATAACGCGGTTGGCGGCGAGATAAGCCAGTTCGTTGCTCGGCCCGACGATGAAATCGTCGAGTTGATGCCTTAGCATCCGGCGTGTAGTCAGGCCGCTGCCTGAAGAGTATGGCGATCTGTCGATTCGTGTAGATTGTGCCGGTGGATGGACCGTTTTGTGTATGGATTGTTCCGCCTGGTTGTTTATGACCGCGGAATCCGGCTGAAGTATTTCCTGCCGATCGAATCGTTGTGGGTCCACGTGCAGGTCATAGGTGCTGTTCTGTCCCAACTCGTTGTGGATGACGTCTTCGATATTCTGATGGAAGTTACGTGTGATCCAGTCGGCGACGAACCGGTTGGGAACAACGACACGGAATTTCTGGCCGTCATTGCAGTAGTCGAAACACGCCGACTTGTCGAACCACATTGCAAATCGCCTGGCACCGACGGTTCTGGCCAGTTGTTCTGAAATGCGCGTAGTGATATCGGCGGGACTAACACAAGTGGTCGTTGTCACGCAGTACTCCTTCTGTCAACAACGTTATCGCTATGCCTCACCAGCGCGTCCCTGATGAAGCTGCCCTGGGTGCTTTGATATGCACCCCCGTCGTTCGATTGTCAATCAGGATCCGTCCCCGTTTTACTAAGCCGGCCAATGAAGAGTAATTTCAAGGATGATTGCATTACACGAATCACAATCCCGGCTCGGTCGGCGATATTCCGTTATCGCTTCTCATGCACGTCACATGGGTAGGAAGATAAACGGCATCGACCGGCGTATCAACCGGGTGAGGGTTGAATTTATTGGTCTATGAAGCGGTGTGATTGTTTCAGTATGAGTATGCTCAACCTTTTACAGTTGCTGACATTTTTTTATCCACGATATGAGCGATGTGAAAGAACAACGTGTGGATAATGAAGTGGGAAACATGTCATCTTATTCTAAGGTGAAAATCATGGCATATTTACGTATCGTGGCTTCGAAACCGAGCGACGTGTAAAGGTGCACAGCCGGTGCATTATTCTGGTCGACGGCGAGCAGCATTTCGAGACTGCCTCGCTCATAAGCGGTTGCCAGAGCGTATTCCAGCAGTTTCCGGGCGATACCCCTTCCCCGCCATGGTGCTGCCAGGCCGAGGTAGACCAGTTCATGGGCGCGGTGACTGGGAACTTCGTTGATGAGCATGACACCCACCGGCGCTTCGCCGTGAAAAATCGCGAACCATAACTCCGGCTCGAAGCGTCCGGTAGCTTTGTGTCCGGCGATGATGTCGTCAAGGCTTCTGAGGCCGACGAGTCCCGGGCAATCAAGCGTCATTTCGTAACTGGCGTGGATAACGTGTGCGAAGGCGTCGTGAGTTTCCGTGCTGTAATGGAGCATGCGATACGCCGGGTCCTGCAGGTCCAGTTCGATCGGCCGATCGAGTGTTCTGCCCCGCATATACTGAAGAGTGGCAAGATAGCGAAAGCCTGCCTGTTCGAGTAGTTTCCGTATGAGATACTGGTCGGTATCGAGCAGTGCCTGAATCAACCTGATACGATCAGGAATCTGGGCCTGGCAGACCGTTTGTGTGAAGTCGGCGAGAAGATCGATATTCGCCAGGCCGTGCGGCTTCGATACGAACAACATGGCGGTGCGGCCTGCGGAAGCGACGATCAGCACAGTGGCGACAGGCGATGGTACTTTGCCACCGGTGGTCTGTTCGGGATAAAGCGCCCATAGGTTATCCAGTTTCATCCGCTGTTCCCGGGCATACTGAAGAAACTGAAAGACGGAAGGGTCATCAATTCGCGAATCTTTTCCTGTCAGCAGGACCGAAAGAGCGTCTTTCCGGCAATCTTCATCAACATCATCCAACCGCCTGATGTGATAGGATTTACCTGAGCTGTCACAGAGCAGATGATTGGCGGTCCGGTTCATGATGCACCTGTTTTCGCGAAACGAGCGGGAGGGTCGGCGGGTATTCGGCATTGACCCTTACTTATTGCTGATCGTACAATGGCTTATTACCGAAGAAAACCTGAGGAACCACACTTTCACCGAGTTTAGTTGGAGATTGTGTCTCATGCCAGATCGACATTCATTCAAGAAGATCTTCCTGTTGCCCTGTGCCGCAATTTTGTTAAGCTGTTTATTTGCCGCCCCTTACGCAACAGCTTTCCCCGAACCTGCCATGAGCAGTCCCTCCTGGGTGCTGGATTTCGAGTACAAGATGCCGGAGGCGATTTCAATTCGTGATGTGGAAGGCCGGCTGCGGTGGTTCTGGTTCATGCCCTACAAGGTCGCGAACAATACGGGAGAAGACAGGCTTTTTATTCCGGAAATTACGATTGCCGATGATCAAGGGTCGATCGTGACCGCAGGACAAGGCATTCCGGTTTCTGTTTTTCCGGCGATTCAGTCGCATTTGAATAATCCGCTGCTGGAAAGCCCGATCGAAGTGATCGGTAAGATCATGCAGGGCGAGGATTATGCCCGTGAAAGTGTCGCCATCTGGCCGGTGGCGGAAGGTGACGTGGATGAAATGACGGTATTCGTCAGCGGGATCAGTGGTGAAACCACCATGATCGAGAGTCCGTCAACCGGCGAGCAGATATTAATGCGTCGCACACTGATGATCCGGTTTGCCACGCCGGGTTCGCCGACGGGTGAAACGCTGTCGCCGCAGAAGCAGCCGATTGTACTGGTGGATGAGCAGTACGTGATGCGGTGAATTCGGTCCGGCATTTCGAGATATATCACACTCGCAAATTGATCGCAGCGGCAGGTTGTTCATCAGCATATGCTGGTTATCGTAAAGGTTGGTTTGCGTATGCACAGAGACCGGGATCGTAAGTGGTGTATGTCAAGGTCTGATCCCGCGAGTATAGCCGGTTTCCCCTGAGTTTTGAGGATTTTATTGTTTTCTGTCGGCCACGAGGATGCGGGGCAGCCGTTCGTGATCGGCAAGGATGCGTATGTTATGCAGATGTGTTGACGGCCGGTTCGCCAGTTCGAGTACTTGTTCTTTCTGGGATGCCGCGATTTCGATGACGAGCCGACCGGGGGTGTTCAGGTACTGATGAGCTCGCTCGATAAGCAGGCGAATGTACTGCAGGCCGTCGTCACCTGCTCGTAATGCATGGTGGGGTTCGTAGTTTCTGATATTGGGTGCGACGTTTTGCCATTCGGTTTCTGAGATATACGGCGGATTACTTGTGAGGTAATGGAATCGCTCGCCAGTCAGGGGTTCGAGCATGTCGCCTTGTCGGAATTCGATGTTTTCCGTTACGTGGTGACGTCGTGCGTTTATTTCGGCCGTGCGAATCGCCTCGCTGCTGATATCAGTTGCGATAATGTGTGCGCCGGGAATCTGTTTTGCCAGAACCACGGCGACGGCGCCGCTCCCGGTACCGATATCGGCGATAGCAGGCCGGTTGAATCCGGGCGTTCGCCTGTTGTGCTGGATTACGTGTTCGACAAGCGTTTCGGTGCTCGGTCGAGGGATGAGTACATCCTGTGAAACGTTCAGCATCATGGCGAAGAAGGGGCATTGTCCGACGAGGTATTCGACCGGTTCGTGTCGTGCGGCCCGTTCGACAAGTTCGCGTAGTGTGGCGCGTTCTAATTCGCTTGCCGGGCGATGCGGGTCCATGTAGAGCTTCAGTCGTTCGGTCCCGAGAATGTGAGCCAGCAGCATTTCAGCTGAGAGCCGGGGGCTGTCGATATTTTTCTGCTCGAAGAAGCGGGTCATCCACTGAAGCAGTTTCTGCGTCGTCCACTGGGATTGATTCCGTACCGGTTGTGCGGTCATGCCGGATCATTCTATCCGGGCAGTGTGCCGATGCATAACTTTGTGTATTGTAGATATTAAGGGTAAGTATTCCATTGTCACGGTCTGATACCTGACAGGGTCGGCCGCTATGGAAAAATCGCGTCGGGTCTTTCCCTGTCGGGCCGGATGGCTTAGCATCTTGGATCATGCACGTGGCGTTACTGGCGAATACGGCATGGCTGGATGAGGAACTGAGTCTGTTCCACCATCTGATCGTGGGATTGCTCGATGAGCAGGTCCGCGTTACCCAGGTGCTGCCGGAGGGCCTGGCGCTGGAAGAATCGCGGCTGTTCACCGAGCAGGTGTACTGGCCGGAGTCGCGGCTGAGATTATTGAATATTCACCGTTTATCGAGAATGGGCCGTCAGTTGGACAGTCGTTCGGTGAATCTGATCCACGCGCTTGACGGCCGGGTGTGGCAGGGAGCGTCGGCTTTGGCTGGCCAGATGAACCTGCCGGTGATTTTTTCCGCGGGTTCGCATTTCGATATCAAGCTGGCGGAAAAGATCAGTCACAGCAGCAATCCGCAGCGATGTGCGTTTGTCGCGGCGACCGAGCCGATCGGTCGGGCGATTCGCGAGAAGGTCGACGACGCGTTTGTGGTCGAGACCATCCTGCCCGGTGTGCATCCGGGCAGTGCCCAGGCGAGGCGGAGACAATCCGATGACGCCTTGTGCGTGGTGGTCAGCGGTAATGGGGTACTGGATGATTATTACACATCATTCATGCAGGCGATCGGCCAGTTCGTAAAGCAGCAACCGGATACCCAGTTCTTCTTCGACGGCCAGGATTCGGATCAGCATCGCATCTGGCAGATCGCCAAACGATTGAACCTGCTGGCGAACATGTCTTTCATACCTCGCAGGCTGGGACATCGGGAGATTCTTCTGCGCGCGGATGTACTGGTCCATCCCCAGCCACTGGGGCGATCGCGTGGTCTGACACTACAGGCCATGGCCAGGGGGATTCCAATAGTCGCCTACAATGACCCTTGGTTGGATTACCTGATCGAAGATGAAACGGCCTGGGTGGTCAGTGACAGTAATCCGCAGAGCTGGCAGGAATATTTCAATCGACTGATCGACGTGCCCGGTGCCTGCCAGGAACTGGGTAAGCGTGAGCAGAACTGGATTCGTGAGAATCGCATGGCTTCCGAGCAGATCAATCGAGTCCTCGATCTTTACCGTGGCCTGACGGGCGCTACGATCCCGTTTCCGGTAGGATAGGGATGACCATGCTGATCATCCGAACCATCCATGAAATGCGGAACTATCGTGCCGGTCTGACCGGGAAGGTGGGCTGTGTCCCGACCATGGGCGCCCTGCACGCGGGCCATTTATCATTGATCGGAAGCGCCTGTCGGTCGGCGGATCATGTCGTCGTCAGCGTGTTTGTGAATCCGACCCAGTTCGGGCCGGGCGAGGACTTCGATCGCTATCCACGAACCTGGGATTCAGATCTTGATATGTGTCGTGAAATGGGCGTGGATGCGATCTTTGCACCAGGTATCGATGATCTGTACGACCCGCGTGTGCCGTCGGTCCAGATCGACATACCTGAACTTGCCGGGGTACTCGAAGGCGAATGCCGGCCGCAGTTCTTCAGCGGCGTCTGCCGCGTTGTGGTGAAGCTGCTGAATATCATCCAGCCGCATCTGGCCTGCTTCGGGCGGAAGGATTACCAGCAGTTGCTGGTGGTCAGTGCGATGGTCGCTGATTTCGCCATGCCGGTATCGATTGTCCCGGTGCCAACCGTTCGCGAGGAAGATGGCCTGGCTATGTCAAGCCGTAACCGTTATCTCGATCAGCATCAGCGTCAGCAGGCACTTGGCCTGATCAAGGCACTCCGCCAGGCGAAGATGATGGTCGAGCAGTCAGGCGAAACGGATCCGGCGGCGGTGGAAGAAGCAATGCGTACCACGATGGTTGCTCATCATTTCGATGTGGATTACGCAGTCATCCGTCATCCTCGCAGCCTGAAGCCCGTGGATATGATCGATCCGGGTGGTGTGACGGCGCTGCTGGCGGGCCGGCTGGGAGATATCCGGCTGATAGATAACATGCTGCTGGGAGTGGAAGAAGAGTAAAACAGTACAGTAGAGCAGTGGAGCAGGAGCAGGAGAAGCGGAAATGATATCGAGTCACTCGGTGGTGGTCTTGTTTTCCGGTTCGGTATCGTTCACGGAAGTGTTCATTTGATCCGTTACGGATTTCTCCGCGGCGGGCGGATATTGGCAGGGGATTGGGGGATAAGTTGCGTTGTGTGACGGGTATGCGTGGTCAGCGGGAACCAGTTCGATCCGGCCGTTGACTCGCAGGTCAAGGCGGCCATCGATACGGTTATCCTGGAAATGGGGATCGAGAGGTTGTTCGTATCGCGGCGTCGGTGTCAGTTCATGCTCGGGTATCAGATTGAATACGGTATCGGCAGGGATGAACTCGATATATTCGCCCTCATTCAATGGGCTGTTATTGAAGCTGTACTGCTCCCATTCGTCTTTTACCAGATAAGACGGCTGATCGAAGAATGCCTGCATACCCGGTATGCGATACTGGTAACGACGGTTCAGATTGATACCAGTCCCTTCGACTATCGCCGATTCCACGGGGTTCCAGCTCATGGGAGTGATGGGTTGATAGAGAGAGACGCGATCACTGAACCGGGCGTTGCCGGGATCAATATGCCGCAATCCGGCAGACAGCGGGTCAAGGTCTTCAACGGTCTGATCCACTGGTTGCCAGGGTTTCGCGGCGGTATCCGTAATGGACTCGGCTATGGCGGCAGATGCCGTTACGCTCAACAGTATCAAGCCCAGCCGCACATATCGCATATTCATCAACCCCTGCAGCGGATGAGAACGCGCTTTCATCGTTCAACCCGTGACAATAACGGTCGATACTCAACACCTGCCGTCACTTGTCCATGGGCGTGATTTCATCTTCTACTTCATCTTCCAGTTCGTCATCCATTACATCCATGTGATCATCCATGTATTCGTCCGTTACCGCCGGTTCATCTTCGATGGTCTGGTCGAATTCCATATCGTCGGCGGTGTCATCGGATATCTCCTGCCCGGTTTCGGTATCCGCCGGTTGTTCGATACTGATATCAGCCGGTGGCGTCACGGGCAGATATTCTTCGGGGTACTCGGGAGCCTCGCGATAGGAAACCTGCATCATGATGGGCCTGCCCGGCAGATCGAGCGTTCCTTCACCCTGATTGATGAACAGGGATTCACGCGATTCTTCGTGGTCGAGCAGTTTCCATTTCATTCGGGTCGCGGGAGTAACACGATTCTTGAACACTTCGTTAAATTGCTGGTTACCGTCGAAATCGACCACCAGCTTCTTACCAACGGGAATATCCATGGTCCAGAGCGTTTCTTTGGTGGTGTTATCCACCAGCGAGAGTGTGGTAGGTCGATAGGTGTAACTGTAGAAAGTATGCGTATCGGTTGACATGGAACATCCCGCCAGCAGGATCGCCGCGGCGATTATGATAACCGGCAGCAGTACTCGAATTTGATTAGCCATATTTGAAGCCCTTTCGCTTGATGATCGTGTCAGCGTTTTCGCCTCCAGCATAAGGTCTGCGGCAGAAACCGGCCAGTTTCACGCCATCGGAATGGTCCGATTTCCGCTGTCAATATCATGGTCATTTATACAGTAACCATCGGACTATCGCACGTTTCAGTATAGCCTACTTCGGACTGCGATAGTGGGTCGGGCTGCATCCGACAGTCCGGTGGAATGTGGCGGTAAAATGGCCGTGGCTGGCGAATCCGGTCTTATCGGCGATCCGGCCGATGGGCAGGCGTGAGCTGCGAAGCAGCCACTTGGCGATCTGAAGCTGCATTCTCAGGACGTAATGCTTCGGGCTGATACCGACCTGCTTGGAAAACAGTCGGTGAAAATGAAACGGGCTTGTATGAACATGCCGGGCAACTTTCGGTAGAGAAGGACTTTGCGCGTAATGATCGGACAGATATGCCAGTGCGCCACTGACACGCGGGTCTGACACCAGGCCGATGGGGGGCAGATCATCTTCAGCCAGTGGTCTGAGCTCGATGTACCAGTTCACCAGTTCTGAGGTATCAAGTTTCGGTCCCTGTCGAAATCGTATCCAAATCGGATTGTCCGAGATCGATAATGCGAGATCATGCGCGGCATGGTCCGCTATTGCCGGCCATCGTTGATGGATAACGGGCATGAGAATTTCACTTAACTCTTTAAAATAATTTGGCTTGTGTAAAAACCGCATCATGATGCCGGGGTCTGCGTGTATCAGACGACCGTCAGAGCCGATGATCAGGCGCCCCATATCCGGCTCTGTAATGCAGTCGAAGCTGGCTTGGATTGTATTAAGCAGGAGCGAAGCAGCCTGCTGCTCGAGGGTGTCGAATCGGCCGCTTTTTCTGCCAACGGCGAGGTACCAGAACTGCCGGCTTGTACTGGACAATGGTTTCATGAGCACCATGGAATGCGTTAATGCAGGCAATGGTGTGGATGGAGAAGACCGTGTGGATTTACCCAGCGATATCCCTTTTCGCCTGGCCTCATTCAACATGGTGTCCTGCCGGGGTCGGCCATCGCACCAGCGGTTCAGATCCCGGTTGCTGACACCATTGAGGAAAAGGAAGCAATCCGGTTTCAGCAGTCGTGTATCAATAATACCCAATGCCATGGCCTGAAAATCGATAACCTGACTCGCATGGCGGTAAAACGCATCCGGGTCTCCCGAAAACGGCACAGGACCTTCAACAGACCAGCTTTCAGACTGCTGTTTCAAGCTCTTCCTCCGACTGGATACCTATAACAACAAGTGGTCTGTAACCCACTATTCAGACAAGATGAATTCCCCCTCTGATTCTGATCCTCGAAAAAGAGTCAGAGTTAATCAATTAGGTTAACCTGTTTGATAGATATAGCAAGCCCTGATATGCAAAAAATGAGAAATCAATGTCGAATTTCATGACCAGGTTGTTCGAGCGACCATTCCAACCTGCCGTTGTGACAATTGATATGCCCCATGAAGAACCTGCCGCGGTACAGCCAGAACATCGGCCAGATAATCTCTCTATCTGTTTGGGGTATAGGGAGTTGCATGATATGTTGTGGATCATGCCATTCCAGCCGGCCTTCGCGGATGGTCATGGGAGGCAGTTCGACGGGATGGGTCAGTTCGTAGAGGAACATCAACCAGTGGCCGGTATTTTCGTAGCCCGCTTCGGAAATAATGCCGGTCAGGTGCAGGTTCTGGATGCGTACGGTCAGTCCGGCTTCCTCGGCGATTTCACGTACGGCGCAGGTGGTGGGACTTTCGCCGATGGTCATTTCGAGTTTGCCGCCGATCGGTGAATAGAGATCGCAATTAGGTTCCTTTCGCCGGTGAATCAGCAGCGTTCGTCCATCGCGATCGAACAGATAGCAGAGTACGGAGATTCTGTAGGGAAGTGCGGTTTCCACAGATTGCATCTTAGCAGAAAAGAACGACGGTGCCGCATCATCATACTGCGTGGATTTTTCTGATTGATTCGAATGCCCGACTTTGTAGTGCGTATTATTGCACTTCGTCTTCATCCTCGGTCACGATGGGCATGGCAGGTGCATCGGGCGGCTCGGTCCAGTCTTCGGCTCCGTCGATTTCGATCAGCATGGAAGCTGTTTTGCGATAACCGAGCTTGCGAATCACTTCGAGCACTTCCGTCCAGGTGGGATATGGCCGATTGTTCACGCGTTTATACGCGTCGATCGCTTTTATGAAGAGGAACTGCTCGGGAGTCATCTCGCCTTCTTCGGCGGATTTCATGAAGTCGGAGCGTCGTCGTCCGGGACCGCGTCGTCGTTCGAGGCCGGTATACGTCGACCGCTGGTCAATCACGGACTGGCGACGATCGCCACCTTGCCTGGCATGATGCCGGTCTTCCGGTTGAGCGCTTTCTGGAGTCGGTGTAGTCATGGCTTTCTCCTGTCCTGGGATCATGAGCGCTGAACTGACACCGTCCCGAAAAACGGCTGTCAACTAAGGCTCATCATCATCTTCCTCGTCGTCATCGAAGAGGTCTTCTTCATCGTCGTCGTCGTCGAAGAACTCGTCGTCGTCATCATCATCGAAGAAATCGTCATCATCGAAGTCCTCATCATCATCATCGTCAAAAAAGTCGTCATCCTCAAGGTTTTCGTCATCTTCCATCCGGAAGGGGGATCGCCACTCCAACCCGTTTTTCCTAAAAGACTTACATCCCATTTTATCCTCCAGATCCGTCAATTTTTGCATTAACCTGAACATGGTTGGGTCACCTCCGCAAAAATCTTGACTCTGGCCATGGCGGCAGGGATACGTTTCCGATGCCGGTGGCCGGACCTATAACTGGCGGTTACACTATCGGGCGGTGCGGGTTTGTCAATAAAAAATCGCACCCGGATAAAAATATTTCATTGTGCGGGCTCCGGCAACCGTCATGGAGCCCCGCTTGAACGGTATCGACTTCTACCCGGAGACCGCATTGACCAGCGTAACAAAAAAACAGAGTCAATCCCACTGGTATATCGTACCGGCGGTGGCCACCTGGCTGCTGCCGGGCCTGGGTCATTATCTGCTCGGCCAGAAGGCGCGGGGGGTGATCCTGGTGGTCAGTATTCTGGGGCTCTGGCTGGGTGGGCTGATTATCGGCGGGATCAGTGTGATCGATCGTGAGCAGCATACGGCGTGGTTTATCGGGCAATCGCTGATCGGCCCCTCGATTCTGGTAAACAGTTATCACCAGAGTCTGCGCCATCGTCAGGTCGGTGGGCCTCAACCTGATGATAACGCGTTATACGAGCCCAGCTACGGGCGCATGCACGAGCAGGGTACGCTGTATACGGCCTTGGCGGGTATGCTGAACCTGCTGGCGATTATGGATGTGATTTACCGCGACCCGAATGATCCGCGATACAGCCGTCAACAGGAACAGCTTGCTGCCGCGAAAGCCTAGTGACAGATGGAAAGGTAGCCGTTCATGCCCTCTTTTCCCATGATGATGTGGACGACGCTGCTCGGCCTTTGGCCGCTGCATCACCCGCTTTATCTCGATGAATACTGGCTGTGGTTCCTGCTGCCCCTGGTGGTGGCGGTTTCCGTTGTATACAAAACTATCAAACTGCCTGATTTGAGCAAGCTGCCGAAGCAGGCGGCGATTCTATCGATGCAGATCATGGTGTTCATGGCGCTGGTGGCGGCGGCGTTATGGCTGATATCCGAGTTGGCTTGACCTGACCGTGTGGAGGGACTGATCTCTGATGAAGTCGATACTGAAGCAATTGATCCAGGGTGAGGTGCTGTCCGTCGAAGAGGCGACGCGTGCGTTCGAGTTGATTATGACCGGCCAGTCTGAGCCGGCGCAGACGGCGGCACTGCTGGCACTGATTGAAGCCCGGGGCGCGGAGATCGATGAGATCATCGGCGCCGCGGTGGTCATGCGAGGCAAGGTCACTGCCGTTACAGTGCCGGACGGCCTGACGGTGATCGATACGTGCGGGACAGGCGGCGATCACTCGGGTACGTTCAACATCTCCACGGCTGCGGCACTGGTCGCCGCCGGCGCCGGCCAAGGACGGAATACGGCGGTCGCCAAGCACGGCAACCGGTCGGTCACCAGCAAGTCCGGTTCGAGCCAGGTGCTCGAATCGCTCGGGGTCAGGCTGCAGGTCGGCGGTGAAACACTGGCCCGATGCCTGGACGAGGCGGGAATCTGTTTCTGTTTTGCACCGTCCCATCACCCGGCGATGAAGTTCGCCGCCCCTGTCCGCGCGGCGCTCGGGTTCCGTACGATTTTCAATGTGCTCGGACCACTGACGAATCCGGCCGGCGCCCGTCGCCAGGTAATCGGAGTATACAGTGACAAGCTGACCGAGCCGCTGGCCGAGGTGCTGCTCAATCTCGGTACGGAACAGGCCATGGTCGTTAATGGTGCTATCGTCGATGCCGGTGGCAGGGTGTCAGGCCGGATGGATGAAATCGCCGTCAGTGGCCCGACGCAGATCAGTCACCTGAAGGGCGGCCAGGTCAATACTTTCGAGTTCGAGCCTGGCGAAGTGGATATGGCCAGGCGATCCCTTGTCGAGCTTCAGGTGGACGGCCCGCAGGCCAGTGCCGATGTGATTCGGGCCGTGCTCGGCGGTGAAACCGGCCCGGCGAGAGATATCGTCTGCCTGAATGCCGCCGCGGCTCTGATGGTGGCGGATATCGCTTCCAATATGCAGGAAGGTGTGGAACTGGCGGCCGAGGCGATCGACAACGGAGCAGCGAAAGCATCGCTCGATACACTGGTGAAACTGACACAGGCCGATCAGACGGCTCCAGATTGATATACGGGATAACCGTGTTATGGATGAACCAGGCAGTGAGAGTGTGTCAATGCGTGGGGTAATCGCGGGTATCATTGCAGCGGTTGTGGGGCCGTTTGTATATTTTGGCCTTTACGCTTTTCTGAAAATTGACCAGTTGACGCCGGTGTTGCTGATCGGGCCGCTGGTGGGACTGGCGGTACGAACCAATACGAAGATCGTGACGAAGCAATTGGCCGTATTTGCCACGGTAATTACCTTGATTTCATGTCTCGCCGGATTTGTGTGGGTGGATTATGTCAATTGGAAGCCGTTTATTCTGGTAGAAACCATACGCCGGTTATTCAGCCTGCTTGCGATCTGTGCGATTGGATTGTCTGTTATGATTACATGGTGGATTGTGAATGCGGGAGGCCGACACGCTGGCGATGATACATAAGTATAACAGGCGGGCTTTCTTGCCATATCAGCTTGAGGATTATGATGGTCTTTTGTGTGTGTGGGGTGAATTGTGAACGGTAGCAGGTATGTGGTGATGGGTTGAAATTCAACCGGTTCACGAATGATTCTGCAAATTCGGTTATAATAGCCGGTTATGGCTGATGACGGTTATAACCTGGCGATTGAGACTTCGGGTCGGGTCGGATCGTTGGCGTTGGGGTGCGGCGATGAACTTCTGGAGACGGTTTCTTTGCCGACGGCGAAGCGTCATAATGTAGACCTTGTGCCGGTGCTGGCCGAGGTCTTTCACCGGCGTGGTTTGAAACCGGATCAGCTTGAGGAAGTATACGTATCGATCGGTCCGGGCTCGTTTACCGGGCTTCGAATTGCGATATCGACAGTGAAGATGCTGGCACTGGCCGGTGGGATTCGGATTGTCGCTGTGCCGACGCTGGATGTGGTCGTCCGGAATACGCCGGATACGTTCAACAATGCGGCGGTCTGTCTGAATCTGAAGCGTGGAACGGTGTGGAGCGGGATATATGTGCGTGACGGAAGCGGGGTAATGGTCATCAGAGGTGAAGCGGCGTTAAGGACCATGGCCGACCTGCTCGACCAGTCGCCCCGACCGATCGCGGTGATCGGAGCACCGCTTCCGGCGATGCCGGAGTTACCGGCCTCGGAACTGGAATCGGTAACGATTCTGCCTGCTGAGCAGGCGGCAGCGCGATGCGAATCGGCCTGGCAATCAGGCCGGGAGAGGCGAAAGCGGGGCGAGTTCACCTCGCCCGAATCGCTTCAGCCGCTTTATGCACGCCGCCCGGAGGCGGTTGAGTTGTGGGACCAGCGGAAGCGTAAGAACACAACACAGTCCATCGTGAAGTGAATCAAAGTGAAGTGATGTTATGCCGGTAAGAATCGTTATTGTCGGGCGTCCGAACGTGGGCAAGTCGAGTCTGCTCAATATGCTTGCGGGCAGGCGGATCAGTATCGTTGATCCGACCGCCGGCGTTACGCGTGACCGGATCGCCGCCATGGTGGAAATCCCGTCACCCGAGCCGGGCGGCGAACCGCTACCCGCCGAGATGATCGATACCGGGGGGTACGGTATCGAGGATGTGCAGCACCTGACGGCGGAGGTGGAAGCCCAGATTACCCGCGGCCTGGCGCAGGCGGACCTGGTGCTGTTCGTCGTCGACGCCCAGTCGGGTATTACACCACTGGACGAGACCGTGGCGAAAGTGCTTCGGGCCGCCGGTCCGCACCGAAAACCCGTGGTTCTGGTCGCCAACAAGGTCGACAGCGAGAAATATGAACCGCATGCCTGTGAAGCGGCGTCGCTCGGGTTCGGCGAGCCGGTGATGATCTCGGCCACCACGGGGTACCGGAAATATGATCTCATCGCCCGGATACACGAATCCATCGATCCCGCAGTGATGCCCGCCGATGACGAGATGGCTTACGGCGATGACGCCGATGTGTTGAAGCTGGCGATCATCGGCAAGCGAAACGCGGGCAAGAGTACGTTGGTCAATGCTCTGGTCGGTGATGACCGCGTGATTGTCAGTGACCAGGAGGGCACAACGCGTGACGCGGTGGATGTACCGTTTACGTTTAACGACCGACGGTTCATTGCGATCGACACGGCGGGCGTTCGCAAGCGTAAGAGTATCAAGCAGGACATCGAGTATTACTCGCATCACCGGGCGCTGAGGAGCATCCGCCGGGCGGATGTGTGCCTGCTGCTGATCGATGCGGCCGTGCCGGTCAGCCAGGTCGACAAGCAGCTCGCCGGTGAGGTGCAGCGTCATTACCGGCCGGCGGTGGTGGTGGTGAACAAGTGGGACCTCGCCGAGCGAGACTACACGCAGGAATCGTATATTGAATATCTGGACAGGGAATTGCGGGGTTTGAATTTTTCGCCGCTGGTGTTCATCAGTGCGAAGAACGGCGAGGGACTGGCTGAGATTCTGGCGATGGCGGACAACCTGCACCAGCAGGCTACGCATCGCGTAGGGACGGGCGAGTTGAACCAGGTCATGGAGCAGATCATGGCCGAGCGTGGCCCGAGCTCGAAAGGAGGGCGGCGTGCGAAGGTCTATTACATCACCCAGCCTCAGGTCGATCCGCCGACGCTCGTGCTCTTCGTGAATCAGCCGGACCTGTTCGACAACAACTACCAGCGTTTCATGCTGAACCGGCTACGCGATGTGCTGCCTTACGCTGAAGTTCCCATCAAGCTGATCATTCGCGGCCGGGAGGCAATGAAACAGGGATATGAAGGTGACCGGTCATGATAACCGATATGGCTGATAGGTATGCCGTTATCAGGATTTTCCGCATGACACGTAAACTGGTACTTATTCTGATCGGAGCGGGCCTGTGCGTGGTGGCGTGGTGGGCGGGGCCTCAGTTCAGTCCGGCTGAAGTATCGCCTGTGGATTCAGCGTCGATGCCGGTTATAACGCAGCTCGTCGGCCGGGATTATGTGATCCGTGTGGAATCCGCCCCTCACGGGCCGGTGTATACCGTTCTCAGGTCGGATGGCGAAGTGCTGGTCGATCGAGAAACACTCGAATCGCTCAAGGCCGAGTATCCCGTCTGGTACGATCGCGTTACGGATTCTCAGGCCGGCCTGGATGCCTCTGTCCGGATTGATGGTGATACCTTTCTACCGTATTGAAAACAAAAGGTACCAGATTCACTGTCAAGTCACCTGGTACCTTCTCCCAGTCCGGTTGTATTGATGTAATGGTCCGAATGGCCTTTCAGCAGACGATAACATCGAGTCCAGAGCTTTTCCGCAGTTCACCGGCGAGGGCATCGACTTCATGGCCGAGGATTTTGATGGTCCTGGACTGTTCCTCGCCGATCAGGATTTTCAAGCTTGCGAACATGCCGCTTGACTGGATATAGATCGTTGCGTGCTTGTTGTCACGTCTGACCTGGCCGCGGTGATGGTATTTACGCAGAATCACACGCTGATCTGTGATGATAACGCCTGCCATACCGAGATCGCATTTACCGAAATCAGCGTCGGAGACGTACATGATGAACGTTTCCTGGGGCAGGAACTTGCACCAGCCGCTCAGTCGCTGCCGGCAGGTTTCCGTCAGCGACTGCCAGCCCTGACCGTGCATGAGTGAAATATTACGTTCAAGTTTTTCGTAACCCGGCCCGCAGACGCCGTTGACGTTGGCCAGCCATTCGAGTGCCGTCATGTGGTCGGGGACCAGCACTTCACAGCTAATCCGGCCGCCGGTATGGTCACGGGTGCGGCAGAGCATGGCCAGCCGTGCATGATGGGTGCTGACGTAGTAAGGCATGGCGTAGTGAAACGGGCTGGGCAGTTTCTCGAGCATGCCCATCTGTCGCATGATATCCCTTCGTGAATGGTCGCCGATCATACGGTTCTCGTGAAGGGCATTGATCTGCTCGAGTGCCTGCTTCGAGCCTTGGCACTGGTCGACGAAGAGCATCGGCCTGGCGATGAACTGCTCGCGTCTGGTGCTGCCGCAGGCGATACATCGCTGCGGCATCGACGCACGGAACCCTTCATGCTTCAGCCAGTGATGTTCGAAGGCGAGCAGAACCCCGGCGTTGCTGCATTTCAAAACTGCCAGGTAAGGGCGTTCGTAGTCAGGCTTGAGGCTTTCGTACTCGCCGGTGTCAGCCGTGGCTTGTTTCGAGAGGTGCGATGATTGCGGATTATCGTTCATTCCCGGACATGAGCCACATGTGCTGTCATGATTGTGATCGTCACCGGCCGACTGGGGTATCACCGGCACGCCGATGATGGTGGAATCGCCCAGGCCGACCGATGCCGTGGTGACCGATCCGCCACCGGCGTAGGACGGCGACGGTCCGCCCGGCGAACCGGTCGCCGGCGATGCCGGCCCTCGCCCGGTATCGACCGATTCCGATTCTTCATAACAGTCGCCCTCGAAGATCTCTTCCACGTCCTTCATGATCCAGTTCGAAACGGTATCTTCGAGTAGATCTCGCTTGAGTGAAATCACGAACCGGTGCCGGCACGCGGGGCACCTCGCACGCCGGCCGTTTGCACCCGGGGGGACCATGAGCGGGGTTTCACATTTCGGACAGGGGATGACGTTCACCATAACATGCACTCCTGACAGCCAGATGAATGCCTGAGACAATCAGGCGGTAAAATGCGGCATTGCATTTCCCTCATATCATCAGGTGTACACCCGATACCATCATCGGGCGGCGAAATCAGAAGCGGCGGCATCATTTTCAGGTTCGTCTGTAACGATTATGACGGCCATAGCGACAAGGCAGGGGAAATGAGACAGCGACAATAACATGCATTACAGAAATATTCGGTTACAGGTCCGTGAAGCTGTCCGAGTTCATATCAGTCAGCCGACATGAGCGCTCTTGCATATTTCCGCCAGTTCGCTATCGTTCTTTCCCATCATGGGAAAGAGAAACGCAGACAAAAAAAATACCGGCCGGAAAAAAAGCAAAGCCAGACGCGATAAGCGTACACTCGCTGAAAAGGCGGACAAGTACGTTCTCTATCAGAAGACCGTGCAGGAGCCCAGCCACGAGGTGGAGTTCTTCGATCGCGTCTACCGCCAGATATACAAAGACAAGCCACGCATACTCCGCGAAGATTTCTGCGGCACCTTCGCCGTCTGCTGCGAATGGGCCAGAAAACGTGACCGATTCGCACTCGGGGTCGATCTCGACCCCGAACCCCTCCAGTGGGGGCGTGAACATAACCTTTCCAAACTCAAGCCCGAGGCACAGTCCCGCATCAAACTCCTCCAGCAGGATGTCAGGACCGTCAACGGGACCCGGGCCGACGTGCTCGCCGCCCAGAATTTTTCGTTCTGGCTCTTCATGACACGCAATGACCTGCGGGACTACTTCAAAATCGCGCACAAAAACCTCTCAAGTAAAGGGATCATGGTCCTCGATATGATGGGCGGGCCGGACAGTATGGCCGAAAACCATCGCGATGAGCGTAAGTACGGCAATTTCACCTATATCTGGGAACAGGCCGCCTTCAATCCTGTCGACAACACTTCCGAATACTACATCAGCTTCAAATTCAAGGACGGCAGCAGACTCAAACGCGTTTTCGGCTACCGCTGGCGGTTCTGGTCTATTCCCGAAGTACGCGAGCTGCTCGCCGAGGCCGGGTTCAGTCGAAGCTACGTCTATTGGGAAGGCGTGGATAAGGACGGTGAAGGCAACGGGGTCTACAAAAAAGTCACACAAGCCGCCAATGACCCGGCGTGGGTCGCATATATCGTCGCTGTCAGGTAAAATCGTAAACCAAATGAAATTACAGGCACCAAGAGGCACACGGGATTTCTATCCCTCTGAAATGGCATGGCGTAATCACCTGCTGGATACCTGGCGGAAGGTCTCCATCCGCCACGGGTTCGAACAGGTCGACGGGCCGATCTTCGAGTCACTCGACCTCTACCGCGTCAAATCCGGCGAAGGGATCGTCTCCGAACTCTTCCACTTCGAGGACCGAGGCGGTCGGGAACTTGCGATACGGCCTGAGTTTACACCTACACTCGCACGCATGGTCGCCGAGCGGGCCAACGCGCTGCCCAAACCCATCAAGTGGTTCTGTATGCCCAACTTCTGCCGCGCCGAACGGCCCCAGCGAGGCCGGCTGCGGGAGTTCTGGCAGTGGAACGTCGATATCCTCGGCAACGACGCCGCAATGGCCGATGCCGAGTGCATACTCGTTGCCGTCGATTTCCTCGAAGAAATGGGGCTCTCGCCCGAACAGGTACGCATTAAACTCAGCCACCGTGAAGTCGTCAGGCAGATACTGCTCAAGCTCGGCGTACCCGACGATCGTATGCTCGATGCTTTCGATCTACTCGACCGACGCGCCAAGATCACGCCCGAAGCATTCACCGAAGGTGCTATCAAACTCGGACTCGACGAGCCACGCGTTGAACGATTCGAGCAGATGTGCCGCCGGAAGTATCCCGCCGGCGATATCGCTCACCTCCAGCGTTCTGTTGGCCTGGACAGCTCTGTCGATTCACTCGACGAACTCGATGAACAGCTCAACGCCTTCGGGATCTCGCCGTGGTGCGAATACGACCTTGGTATCGTACGGGGACTGGCATACTACACCGGCACAGTCTTCGAAGTCCATGAAGCCACGGGGATCGAACGGGCATTAGCAGGGGGCGGGCGTTACGACCAGCTCATCGAACTCTTCGGCGGACCGTCCACTCCCGCCGTCGGATTCGGTATGGGCGATGTCGTTCTTACCAACGTTCTGAAGGATAAGGACCTGCTGCCCGAAGACGTCTTGCCGAAACCCGACGTCTACTGTATAGCCGTCACCGATAACGCCGCCGCTGTTATGCCTAATCTCGTACGCCTGCTCCGTCGCGGCGGCCTGCATACCCGATTCAGCTATAAAGCCACGCGGAACCTCGGCAAACTCATGAAAGACGCCGCCGGGTCCGGTGCCGGATTCGCCGTCATACTTGATGACAATGCCCTGAACGGCCGGGTCAGTGTCAAAGACCTTCTCAGCGGCGAACAGAACGAACTGACGACCGACGGCCTGCTCGAAACCATCCGGACCATGGCCAAGCCTGATCTCTCGGGTTGATATTCTGACGCCACGGGCCGGACTCTACCGGGGGCTCAATACATGGCGCAACGACGCTTTCATTACGAACAGGCCTTCGAACACTACCTTCGCGCCAACGCCATACCCTATATCGCCGTCGATGACGCCAGGCGGTCGCTCGCCGGTGATGGAATCAGCGTCGCCGACCTGAAAAGCTTCGATTTCGTCGTTTACAGCAGAACCGGGTCCAACCTCCTCGTCGATGTAAAAGGGCGTAAGCACAGTGCGAAATCCTGCCGATCCTTCCAGAACTGGGTGACCTCAGACGATATCACCAGCCTCACACGCTGGAGCGAGATATTCGGCGGCGGGTTCCAACCCGCGTTCGCGTTTCTATTCTGGTGTGATGCCCAGCCGCCGGATGCACTGTTCCATGAACTGTTCGAACACGGCGGGCGCTGGTACGCCGTGCTCGCCGTCACGCTCGACCACTACCGCCGGCATATGCACCGACGAAGCCCGAAATGGGATACGCTCAGCATCCCCGCCCGCGATTTCGACCGGATCGCTCAGCCACTTAAACTTCTGTTGTAACAATGGATATTTGTGCCTTCGCCTTCACAAGGAGCGGCATATCGCGTATCATAGCCCGATTCGCATGATGAGCCTGAAACCGATCATCAGTACGATTATCATATTCAACCGACCAGCAAACCGGTAGGGTGTGAGTTGATCCGGATACCCCACATGCCCTGCCGGTAAAGGCGGGGCGTTTTTGTTTTGTATCGTTTTGCCAGATATAAGATTACGAATTGAGCCCGACCATGAGCCAGCAACAGACCGAAAAACGAAGCTATAAGAATACACTCAACCTGCCGAAAAGCAGCTTTCCCATGAAGGCGAACCTGATCCAGAACGAACCCGGTTCGCGGAAACGGTGGGATCAGGAGCAGCTCTACCGGAAACTGCGGGAACAAGACTCAGGCCGGCCCGCCTACGTCTTTCACGATGGCCCGCCCTACGCCAACGGGTCGATCCACCTCGGACACCTTCTCAACAAGGTCCTCAAGGATTTCGTCGTTCGATCGAAGACCATGGCAGGTTTCAACGTTCCCTATATCCCCGGCTGGGACTGCCACGGCCTGCCGATTGAACATAAGGTCATGGAAGAACTCGGCAGCAGGGCACGCGAGATGGAAGCCATCCAGATCAGACGAAAATGCAAAACCTACGCCGAAAAATTCGTCAAACTCCAGTCCTCACAGATGCAGCAACTGCTCACACTCGCTGATTACGATAATCCGTACCTTACCATGAATCCCGCATACGAGGCCGAGGTACTCGATGTCTTCGCCGCACTCGTCAGAGAGGGTGTCGTCTACCGCGGCCTCAAGCCCGTCCACTGGTCCATCGAAAATCGCACCGCACTGGCCGAGGCTGAACTCGAGTATTACGACCGTGAAGATACCAGTATCTATGTCTTCTTCGATATCGTCTCACTGCCACGAAACGTGGAAGTCCCTGCCGGTAAATCGCTCAGCCTGATGATCTGGACCACCACGCCCTGGACATTGCCCGCCAACCTCGCCGTTGCCGTACACGAACAATACGAATACGGCCTGTACGAAATGGGCGACCGGCTGGCCGTCATGGCCGTCGACCTCGCCGGCAAGGTCGCCGCCGCCGCCGACCAGGCCGCTCATGAACCCATCAGAACCTTCAAAGGCGGTGAACTGCTGGGTACCGTCTATAAGCACCCGTTCATCAATCGACAGTCGAAGGTCGTGCCCGCAAACTACGTCACACTCGAAGACGGGACGGGACTCGTGCATACCGCGCCGGGACACGGCGTCGAGGACTACCAGACGGGCCTGAAGGAAGGACTCGATATCTACTGCCCCGTTCAGGACGACGGCACCTTCGATCATACTGCACCTCAGTGGCTGCAGGGGAAAAGCGTCTGGGACGCCAACCGACTCGTCGTCGATCAACTCGATCAGTCGGGACACATGGCCCATCACCATGCTTTCACACACAGTTACCCCCACGACTGGCGAGGTAAAACGCCCGTTATCTTCCGGGCAACCGAACAGTGGTTCGTCTCTGTCGATAAACCGCTTTCACATGCGAACCAGTCGCTGCGCCAGCTTGCGATGAAAGTTACTGAAAGTGATATCCGATTCATCCCCGCCTGGGGACGTAACCGGATGCGAGGCATGCTCGAGTCTCGGCCGGACTGGTGTCTTTCGAGACAGCGTGCCTGGGGACTGCCCATCCCCGCCTTCTATCCGCCCGATGGCGTAACGGGCGAGCCGCTGCTTACCGAACAATCCGTAAAAGCCGTCGCGAACGTCATTCGGAAACGCGGCTCCGACCGCTGGTTCCTCGGGACCACGTCAGAACTGCTCCACGAATACCAGCCCGATGACGATCCCGATTGCCCCCGGTGGGTGAAGGATATCGATAACCGCGATCAGATCCGGAAGTCATCCGATATCTTCGACGTCTGGTTCGAATCCGGCTCGTCCTGGAACGCCGTTATGCGCCGGCGGGGACTGGCCCGCCCCGATGATGACACCGGCCACACCGATCTCTACCTCGAAGGCTCCGACCAGCACCGCGGCTGGTTCCAGCTCTCGCTACTGCCCAGCCTCGGCATGACCGGCAGAACGCCTTTCAAAACCGTACTCACGCACGGGTTCATGGTCGATAAGGACGGCCGGAAAATGTCGAAAAGCCTCGGCAATACACTCGAAGTCGACGCACTGCTCAAACAGTACGGCGCTGACGTCTGCCGCTGGTGGGTCAGCTCACTCAATACCGACAACGATATCAAAGTCGACGAGGAATTCTTCCGACTCGCCGGCGAGGAATACCGAAAAGTCCGCAATACCATCAAGTTCCTGCTGTCGAATCTCGACGATTTCGATATCAACCGCGACAAATATGTACTGACTCAGTCCGACAGGTTCAGTATCGACGCCTGGGCAGTCGATGAACTCAATCAACTGATCGATGTCGTGACTGAAAGCTACGATCAGTTCACTTTCCGTAAAGTCCACGAATCGCTCTTCACCTTCTGTAACGATACCATGTCGGCCGTCTACCTCACGGCGACGAAAGATCGGCTCTATTGCGATCCCGCCGGTTCACCCAGACGCCGGCGATCCCAGACGGTGATGTACCATATCGCCGATTCGCTGATCCGGCTGGCAGCCCCCATCCTGCCGCATACTGCCGACGAGGCGTGGCGTTCCATGCACGGCGATGTCGCCGGTTCGGTACACCTTACCCGATTCCCCGAGCCACTCACCGCTCATGTCTCCCCCGACTGGCAGTCCGTCATGCAGAAGCGGGACCAGTGGCTCAAGGTCATCGAGGAATCTCGCCAGTCGATAGGCATCGATAATCCGCTGGACTGCGGCCTGGTCATCTCGCGATGCGACCTGCTCGATCAGTTCGATCCGATCGACCTGGCCGATCTGTGCTCCGTCAGTCGTGTTACCATGACCGATGAAACGGATACTGTCCGGGTCGATTCCCTCATCGACCAGCCCCGCTGCGAGCGGTCATGGAAGCGAGACGGTACCGTCAGGCAACGCTCCGACGGCGGTATGCTCAGCGACCGCGACGCCGAGGCACTTGGAATCTGTTGATATAATTCAGGTAATCTGGTAACGCCCGGCCACTTAGGGTGTTTATAATCCTGTGCAGCCGAAAGGCAGACGGAACCAATGATACGACTTATTGAAGCATTAAATTTCAGGTGCATCAGGTTCATCCATCAACCAATGAAACCGTTTCATGTTCTGATAGGACCCAATGCAAGTGGTAAAACAACTTTTTTAGATGTGATAGGCTTTCTTGGTTCATTAGTATCGGATGGCCTAGAATCCGCCGTTAATGAGCGAACTCAGAATTTCCAGGACCTGGTTTTTGGAAGAAAAGGGGATGATTTTGAACTGGCTGTCGAGGCTGTTATTCCTCAAAATAGACAGGAGATACTGGCCGATAAGTCATTCGACACGATCAGATACGAAGTTAAAATCTTTATGGATTCATCATCCGGGGAAATTGGTATACAACAGGAAAAAGTGCTTCTCAAGAAGTACGAAGATCTGAAAGCGACTCCGAAAACGTTATTTCCAATGGAGCCGGATTCACCACAAACAATTATGAGCCCCGAAGTCGTACAAGGGGCAAGAACAATATTAAGTAAAGCCGCCGGGGGAAATGACAACTATTATTCTGAGGTGTCAGAGGATTCAGGCAAAGGGTGGTTTCCTTCAATACGGCTGGGGACCAGGAAATCCACATTTGGGAACTTGCCTGAGGATGAATCTCGATTCCCGGCCTCAACATGGTTGAAAACGCTTCTCGCAGAAGGCATCCATAAGATCATGCTGAACAGCCTTCTGATACGAAAAGCCAGTCCGCCCGGCCAATCACGGTATTTCAAACCGGACGGATCCAATCTACCGTGGGTAATCGAACAACTCAGAAAAACGGAATCACAATTCCACAGATGGCTGGATCATGTCAGAATTGCATTGCCCGACATAGAAGATATCCAAACGGTTGAACGGGCGGATGACAAGCACCGATACCTGGTTATCTGTTATCATGGTGGATTCAAAATTCCTTCCTGGATGATCTCCGACGGGACACTCAGGTTTCTGGCGCTGACCATACCGGCTTACCTGCCGGATTTTCAAGGCGTCTATCTGATCGAAGAACCTGAAAACGGTATTCACCCCAGTGCTGTCGAAATCATGTTTCAATCACTGTCGTCCGTCTATGACGCCCAAATACTGCTTGCCACACATTCACCCGTTATTTTGAGCCTGGCGGATGTCAGTCATATATTGATTTTCAAGAAGGCTGACAGCGGTGCTACCGATATCGTTGCCGGTACTGAACACCCTCAATTGCATAACTGGAAAGGCGAAACAAATCTGGGGTCATTGTTTGCAGGAGGTGTTCTTGGTTGACATGAAAGATTTGATTGTTTAACAGCAGATAAAAATACTCAATATGCAATTAAAGGGGTGATTGCTCGACATCAGTCACTATCGATCAGACAAATTACATGTCATTTTATTATTCATCCGGAACGCGATCCCGGCGTTCTGCAATACCCGGAAGAGTTGCTCAGGCCATTCATCGACAAATGCCGATATGCACTGGTTGTGATGGATCGTGTGGGATGTGGCGCCGAACAACAGACGCGAGAAGTTCTGGAAGCTGAGATTGAACAGAAGGTTAATCATGCCGGCTGGGCCAATCGATGCGCTGCTGTTGTAATCAACCCGGAACTGGAACAATGGGTATGGAGCAATTCACGACATGTCGACTCGGTCCTGGGTTGGGAACACAAACGGCCCAAACTTCGAAACCAATTAAAGCAACAAGGGATGCTTCACGAAAATTCGGTTAAGCCTGATGACCCTAAGTCTGCTATGGAATGGGCTTTACGTATTGCAAAATTGCCCCGGTCATCCTCACTCTATTTTCGTCTTGCACAAACAGTCAGTCTGGCTGATTGTATCGATCCGTCTTTTCTGCGTCTGAAAGGAATGATGCAGCAATGGTTCGGAGTGGATATTCGTACCTGAGGCAAGATTCAATCGACTGGCGTGTATTATTAAAGTATCATATAGATCAATATGATCCTGTTTTGCTGGTTGTATGCCGTTTGACCCTTTGAAAAACAGCAACAATACCCCCGGGAGGCAGGACAGTGCGATTTTCGATACTTACGGGCATCCTGGCGATACTGATTGTCATTTCGGCCTATTGGCTAGTGAATTACCATCTGGCCGTTCGACCGATTGATCAACCCATCACCCCTGAAAAAGTTGACGATGAACACACCGGTCCGGCGGCTGCGAAAGCCCCGGGCGACAACGAAACCATTCGTCTCGGCGTGATCGCCGCCGGGACAGGCAGCGCCTCGGGTGTCAATTCAGCACTCTTCCCGGCCGTTCGTATCGCCGTGGATGAACTCAACCAGTCAGGTGGACTGCTCGGCAGGCAGGTGACCGTGATCGAACTGGACAACCACAGCACCTCGCTGGGTACCGTCTCTGCCGCCCGAAAAGCCGTCGATAGTCGCGTCGTCGCCGTTATCGGCTGTGTACGGAGCTCCTTCAGCATGGCCGCCGCTCCCATCCTGCAGGAAGCCCGCATCCCCATGATCAGCCCCGTCTCAACCAACCCCGAAGTCACGCGCCTGGGCAACTATATCTTCCGCGTCTGCTTCGTCGATTCATTCCAGGGTGAACTGCTCGCACTCTTTGCCCGGCGAGACCTCAACGCCCATACCGCCGCCGTCTTCGTCAACGCCAACAGAATCTACAGCATTGAACTGGCTGATATCTTCTCAGATACCTTCGTAAAGCTAGGCGGTGAACAGGTCTGGTACGGCGAATACCTCGATAACGCCGCCGATTACACCGAACTGATCGATGCCGTCAAACCGCTTCAGCCGGATGTCATCTTCATCCCCGGCGAGGAACGTGATTCCGGCTATATCATCCGACAGGCACGTGAACGCGGGGTCGTCGCGCAGTTCATCGGCCCGGATTCATGGAGTATCCGCATCTACCATTACGCCGGCGATCATGCCGAAAACGCATTCTTCACCACGCACTGGCATCCGCAGGTCGATATCCCCGCCAGCAGGGTGTTTGTGGAAAAATACGGCGACCAACCCGAAATGATGCAGCGAATGGCCTACCCGCTCGGTTACGACGCTGTCATGCTTTTCGCCGACGCCGTCAGACGATGCGCCTCGACCGAAAGCAGCGCACTCCGCGATGCCATTCATGCCACCGCCGATTTCCAGGGCGTAACCGGCCGTATCAACTTCAACGAATATGGCGACCCGATCGGCAAGCCCGTTGTCATCTTGAAACTCGCCGGCGGAAAAACCGAATTCGTCACCCGGATCGACCCCGATAACGGCCTGATCGATAGAGAATAACACCATGCGACTTTCACTCAAACAGAAAATCAACGTTGTTATCATCATCGCGTTTGTGCTGATCATCATACTGTATGCAGGAATACACCTGTCATTTCAGAACCAGCGTGAACAGACCGTCATGAATAAAATCTACCTGTTACTCAATACCCTCGTCGAACGTGACAGCGAAGCACTCGCCAACGAAGTATTCGAACGACGGATCAGGGCCATACGGCTGCGACTCGATCAGATGCAGCAGGTGCCTGGCGTACATCATATCGATGTCTTTGACGCTGACCACGAACTGATCTGTACCAACGGCCTGCCTACGCCCGATCGCAAACTCGACCCCAAGCTCGTCGAACAGTCCGAAAGATCGACCTACACCAGCATCTGCATGTGTAACGACATACGTTCATTATGCTACCTCAGACCCATCAGGGCCGTCGGTGAACGTATCGGTACAATCCGCATTCACTACAGCCTTTCGGATGTCGCACACGAACGTCAGGTATCGATCATGCTCTTCGGCGCACAACTCGCCACACTGCTGCTCGTTATGTTCCTGCTTGTCCAGATGTGCATATCCAGTGTTGTGGTGAAACCCATTACACGGCTTCATCACGCCATCCGCGCCATGGCCGGCGGCAACCTCGGCACCCAGGTCAACGTCCGGAGCCGCGATGAAATCGGCGAACTCGCCGAGTCATTCAATACCATGTCAAGCGAACTCGCCGAGGCTGACCGCGCCCTGCGACGTGAACGCGATCTGATCAGCCTTGTCACGGAAACCAGCCCAGTCGGTATTACCATGGTCGATCGCGACGGCCGCATCACTTTCGCCAATGCCGCTGTCCAGACCATACTGGGACTCTCGAAAGACCATATCGTGCAGCGATCGTATAACGATCCCCAATGGCAGATAACCGATTTCAATGACCAGCCCGTTCCCGATGAACAACTGCCGTTTCAACGCGTGATGGATACCGGCCGGAGTGTGTCCGATGTACGTCATGCCATACGATGGCCCGACGGCCGACGAACGTTCCTCGCGATCAGCGCGGCACCGATCTTCAACGCCGACGGCGAACCTGACGGCATGGTCGCCGTGGTCGATAATATCACCGAACGTGTTCTGCTAGAAGACCAGCTTCGACAGGCTCAGAAAATGGAAGCACTCGGCCAGCTCGCCGCCGGCATCGCTCACGACTTCAATAACCTGCTCATGCCCATCATCCATTTCACCGCCGAAGCGGTCGAAAAAATCGGGCCCGACAGTACACTCGGCAAACGTCTAAAACTCGTCAAAGAGGCGGGGGAACAGGCCAAGTCTCTCACCAGCCAGCTACTCGCACTCGGCCGCAGGCAGATGATCGAGCCCAAACGCGTCAATATCAATACCATGCTCGGTGAATTCGAAAATATGCTCAGAAGACTCCTGCGAGAAAATATCGAACTGGTGTTCCTGCTCGATCAAGCCATACAACCGGTCATGGCCGACAGTTCCCAGATGCACCAGTTGATCTTCAATACCATGATCAACGCGCAGGACGCCATGCCCGACGGCGGACGTATTACCCTCTCGACGTCATCCGTCCAGCTCGATGAAACATTCTGCAACCAGTACGAAGACCTCGCCGCCGGTGAGTATGTCCGGATATCCATCAAGGATACAGGCACCGGCATGGAAGAAGATGTGCGGGCGAGGGTCTTCGAGCCTTTCTTCACCACCAAGAAATCCGGTAAAGGCACCGGTATGGGAATGGCCACCGCATACGGCATTATCAAACAGCACGGCGGACATATCACCTGCGAAAGTGAACCCGGTAGCGGAACCACATTTCATATCTACCTGCCCGTCGCAATGCCCGGCGATAACCCCGAACCCGACGAAACAGACCCCGCCGGCACCGAAATCTCCGATATCGCACGAACGAACGAAACCATTATCATCGCCGAAGATGATAACCACGTACGCGATATCGCCGCCGATATCCTCCGAAACGCCGGCTACAATGTTCTTATCTCGGAAAATGCCGAACATGCCGTCTCGCTCGCCACTTCACAAACACATATCGACCTGCTGCTCACCGACGTCATCATGCCCGGCCTCAACGGCCGCGAACTCTACGAAAAAATCGCCGCGTTCCACAAAGATATCCGCGTTGTCTATATCACCGGCTATACCGAGGGCATCATCAGCCACCACGGCATCGTCGAAAGCAACGTCCACCTTCTCAAAAAACCCTTCAGCCGGACCGATCTGACCCACAAAGTCCGACAGGTGCTCGACGCCGAAGCCGTACACGTCTGATAATCAACCGTAACCGCAGGTCCGCACCGCTCCGCTACCGGACACCCGTTTCTTGCCCGAACGACCTGGTTGCGGCGACAGAACCTTATCATGTCAGGCAAAAAACCCGCGTGTTATTCACGACGCATACGAACTCCAGGCGAAATCACCGGCACGATCTGGCCGATCTTGTCTAAGTCAGACTCATCCTTCCTGCTCACAGGAGGCTCAACTGGCATACGAAATCAGCGAAATCCGCGTCAACGAAATCGAACAGGCCATGGCATTCAACAAGGCGCACGGCGGCGAATGCCCACAAGACAACGTCCTCGCCAACCTCAGCCTCATGGTTCGCGACGGCGAAAAGATACTGGCCGCCGCGTTCGCCGTTCTCGATAGCACCGGTTGCATGTCTCTCCAGGTCACCATTTCAAAAGAAATCAACGATACCGAACTGCTCAGAGCACTCATCGATAAATCACTGCTCAAACTCCGTTCAAACGGCGTTTCCAAGATAACCATCCATATCCAGGGCGACCCCGAAGGCAGGGAATTGTGGCCGAAAGTCGACTGGCTGCAAAAACTTTTCGAATCTGAAGCAGCATGAACCAATCGTCCATAAGTTACAAAGGTTCTTCAGGTAGAAAGTGAACACCCGAAACGAACGCCCTATAACCTTACAACCCTGATGAACCTGATAAACAAGCACTCATCCCGAACCGTTGTATGAAATCGACACGCACCTTAATTGCAATTACCACCGGGTCGATAACATTGATAGATGTCGATGCCGGACAACAACCCGCAGAACACCGAACGCACCGGCCGTGTTGATTCTGAGCAACACGGCCGCAACGATGAAGCCGTACGCAACCCGCAGGGTGACCACGGCGCGGGACTCGCGCATGAACTGGCCAACCTGCTCGACGGCTCACTCCGAAACGTCAGTCTCGTCATCAACCGGTTGCGCAAAGCCGCCGATGCCGAGGAACACAGCCGCCAGAACGGTAAAAATAATGACCAGGAACTGCTCTATAAACTCGACGTCGCCAACCACGCCATGCAACAGATGGCCACACTCATCCACCGTTGGATGAAAACCGCTCGATCCTCCGCCGACCTCCACCAGCAGTCCTGCTCGCTCGGCAAGATGATGGACGATACTGTCATGCTCCTCGCACCCGCCATCCAGCAGCGGGGAATCGAACTCATCGTCAATCTCGAATCCGATCTCGAAGACCTCCCTGCAGGACCCGTCTACCCTATCGTTGTCAACGCGATCCGTAACAGTATCGATGCCATCGACAACACCATCAGCACCGGCGAAGTGCCGCTCGCTTCGCACCGCATCGAACTCGATACACGCAGTGACGGCGACCATGTCGTCATCAGCGTCTCCGATACCGGCGGGGGAATACCATCCGAACTGCTCGACGAATCCGGCAACTTCCGGTTCGGCGTCTCGACGAAAACCGAAGGACACGGACTCGGACTTATGCTCAGCCGTGAGATCGCCGCCAGTATGGGCGGCGAACTCACCATAACCAACCGCTCGCCGCAGGGCGCGGTACTCGTACTCCGTTACCCCAGACACCACACAGGATCAGAAACATAAACCACGGAAACATGGCCATGGCCAACGGCGAAAAAATCCTTATTGTCGACGACGACCCGATCGTCGCAGAGTCACTCGCTGACCTCCTGCACGACGACGGGTACGTCACCAGCACCGCCTGCGACGGCACCGAAGCGATGGAACTACTCAACCAGGCCGCCGGAAAAGGACCCCGGCAGTCATTCGCCATCGTGATCACCGATCTGAACATGCCGCGGTGCGACGGGATGGAACTGCTCAAGCAGATTCGCAAAGAACACGAGTCCGTCGTACCCATCGTCATTACCGGTTTCGGTAAAATCGAGTCCGCCGTCGAAGCCGTCAAACACGGCGCCGCCGATTACCTCACCAAGCCCGTGGTCGATGATGAACTCCGACTCGCCGTCAGCAAAGCCGTCAACCAGCACGCCCTCATCGCCGAAAATAAAACACTTCGCACCCAGCTCAACGAACGGTTCGGCATGGGCAATATGATCGGCGCCGACTATCGCATGCAGAAAGTCTACGACCTCATGGAGGCTGTCGCAGGCAGTAAAACCACCGTTCTGATCACTGGCGAGTCCGGCACGGGCAAGACCATGGTCGCTCATGTCATCCATACACTGAGTCAGCGGAAAAACGCGCCCTTCGTCACCTTTTCCTGCGGTGCGATTCCCGAAACGCTGCTGGAAAGTGAACTGTTCGGCCATAAACGCGGGGCGTTTACCGGCGCCGATTACGATAAACCCGGCAAATGCCTCGTCGCCGAAGGCGGCACGCTCTTCATCGATGAAATCAACGCGGCCACCCCCGCACTCCAGATCAAACTCCTGCGGGTTCTCCAGGAAAAAGCATTCGAGCCCGTCGGATCGACCGAGACGGTTCATGTCGACATCCGGTTCATTCTGGCGACCAACGAGACGCTCGCCGAACTGGTTCAGAAAGGACTGTTTCGTGAAGATCTGTACTACCGTATCAACGTCGTCAATATTCACATTCCACCCCTGAGGGAACGATCGGGCGATATTCCCATGATGGCCGAGCATTTCCTCGCCCGCTACTGCCGGGAACTGGGTAAGGAACGCGGGTTGACGGAAGATGCCAGAGCCGCACTTCAGTGTTATCATTGGCCGGGCAACGTTCGCGAGTTGGAAAACGCGATCGAACGCGCAGTCGTGCTCAGTCGCAACCCGTTGATCGATGTGACCGACCTGCCTGAAGAAGTACGACACTGCGGCGAAGGCATTTCCGCACCCTCGGCAACGGCCGCCGGCGGCAAAGGCGACCGGCGCTGCGGGGAGGGTATGATTCACGTTCCCTCACTGACCGACGGCTGGCAGCCGACCCCGCTGTCGATCGCCATCCAGGAACCTGAGAAACAGATCATCCTCGCCGCGCTATCGGCAAACAACTGGAACCGCCAGGAGACGGCCCGTCAACTGGATATCAACCGAACCACGTTATACAAGAAGATCAAGCAATACGGCCTGGATGAGCCGGCGTAAGAGCGGGATTCCCCAATTTACCGGCCTTACGCAAATTGCGTTTCCATATCACCGCCCCCCGTTTTCCGGGTGGACCGGCTTTATTTTTCATATAAATATAACCATTCACTAATGGACGTCTTATCGGACATCTGCTAGAATCCTTCGCTCGGGTCGTCCTGCCGCAAGAGATTGAGAAGACTCAATCATCAACATCGAGCAATCAGGACTGAGGTACAGGTCGCTGCTTGATCTTCAAGTGGTCGGTCTGCGTTAAGCCGACGGATCAGGCAGATAACGGAACTGACAGGTGAAATGTTTACCCTGAGGGAAGAAGCGGACTTACGCGTGTGGTTTCAGGAAGGAACTGAACCACTACCGGCTGGAAGCCGGTAGGTTCAAAGTCGTGAGCTACGGG
>CAYRND010000016.1:0-37911 GCA_964425365.1 uncultured Phycisphaeraceae bacterium | reverse complement strand
CGCCCGCGGATCGATCGAAGCGGATCACGCGCGCACAAAATCACACGCAAAACAATGAAAAACTGGATCACATTGGATACAAATTGGATCAAACTGGATCAGATTGGATCGCCCCGCCCCGCACACACAAAAAAAACGCAACCTCGAAACACGATTCCCGACCCCGACCCCCGATACCGACCCCGACCCCCGATACCGACCCCGATACCGATACCGACCCTGACCCCGATACCGATGCAGAATCCGATGTTAATAGGGAGAGACATTCACGATTCGGGATCGATAGTTACTCAAGACACCGGACTGGTTATTGTTGGTCGGCTTATTGTTGGTCGGCGAGATTCAAGCAGGGACTGGTGTTTATGACATCATGCCGGGGGTTGTGAGCGGTCGAGTTTGAAGCGGCTTGGGGTGTGGCTTGGGGTGTGAAGCAATGAAGCAAGGGAGGGGGGAGTTCCAGGTTGAAAATGTAGTTGTTAATAAGGTTGAAGGTTTTAGTGTTTTTAAGGTTGGGCAAGGGCAATCGATTTCGGATTTCGGATTGGGATTCTGTATCGGGTTCGGGCATCTGGACTCGTAATCGATCTCCGATGCGGAATCCGAAAACCGCTGGTATTTATCTGAGCTGTTTGAATGCTTGAGAGGAGAGTTTTTTGGTGAGTTCCCAGATCGGGCCGGGGAATTTGTGGCAGGTGGCGACGACGTTTTGGAAGGCGTCGGCGATAGCGTGGACGTCTTCCTTGTTGATGACGAGTGGAGGGATGAGTTTGATGATGTCCATGTGATGGCCTGCGACCTGAGCGAGTATGCGGTGGTCCTTGAGCAGAGGGATGAGTACAGCCTGCGGGAAGAGGCTCTGGTCGAGTTTGTGGAGTAGTGACCATCCCATTCTGGCAGTCAGGTTCGTTGGTGATTTGAATTCGATAGCGATCATGAGACCCCGTCCACGGATATCGCGGATCATTTCATATTGCGATAGCCTGTTTCGAAGCGTTTCGAGTAGCAGTCGTCCGATGTGATCGGCGTTTTCGATGATATGTTCGTTTCGGAGTACGTGCAGCGTGGCGAGTCCTGCGGCCATGGCGAGGTCGTTCTGGCCGAAGGTCGTCGAGTGTACGACGCACTTGTCCATACTGGAGAAGACCTTGTTGTATATGGATCGTTTGTAAAGTACTGCGCCGACGGGGATATAGCCTCCTGAGAGTCCTTTTGCGGTGACGAGGATATCGGGTTCGAGCAGCCAGTGTTCAGCGGCGAACATTTTACCTGTTCGGCCGTAGCCGGTCTGTACTTCATCGAGGATGAAGAGCGTATCGTATTTCCGGCAGAGTTTCTGAGCGAGCGGGAGGTAGTCGTCGTCGGGTATCTGAACGCCTTTTCCCTGTATGGGTTCGACGATAAAAGCTGCGACGTCGCGTTTTTTGAGCTGATATTCGAGAGCATCGATATGGTTGAAAGGTATTTGAGTGCAATCAGGCAGGAGAGGTTCGAAAGGTGAGCGGAACTCGCTATTTCCGTTGATTGATAGTGCCCCGAGCGTGAGTCCGTGGAAAGCTTTATGGGTGAAGAGCATGCGTTTTCGGCCGGTGGCGGCGCGAGCGAATTTAACAGCGGTTTCGACGCCTTCAGCGCCGCAGTTTGTGAAGAATACGGTATCGAGCTCGCCGGGCGCGAGTTGGATGATCTGTTCGGCGAGCAGTCCTGAGAGGGTGGGTGTGCCCATTTTGACGAGGTTGGGCAGGTCCATATTCATGGCCTGCTGGATGGCGGAGCGTATGACGGGATGGTTTCGGCCGCAGTTGAAGACGGCGTACCCGCCGAGGCAGTCGAGGTATCGGTTGCCCTGCTGATCGTAGAGGTACTGGCCGTATCCGCGTGTGAAGTTGATATCGTAGCCGATGGTTCTGAGCACTTTCGCGAAAGCGGGATTGATGTAGCGATCGAGCAGTTCGATGGGAGCGTGTGCGTGGCTGTTGATGATTTCGGCGAGATCGAAGTTCAGGGTGTTGAGGGTGTTGGTGTCCATCGTATCAGTCTATGGGCTCGTTAATAATGATCTTGACCGTCGTGGTCTGTTGTTCTACCCTTGTCGAGAACGTATTGTAGAAGGTGTGTGAGAATATGGTATATTAGGGTGTTTGTATCAGGCGGCGAATCGGGCTCGTAGCTCAGCTGGTTAGAGCGCACCCCTGATAAGGGTGAGGTCGGAGGTTCGAATCCTCCCGGGCCCATTTCAGTGAGTCAAGAAGCCCTGGCGGTAAAATCGGCCGGGGCTTTTTATGTTGTCAACTTACAGATATTTAAGAGTATTCCCCTGCCGGTTATGATGGTGGTGGTGCCGCTGAGTAGCAGATGAGGCGGCCGGCGGATGTCGGCAGGAACCGGTTGTCAGGCGGGTTCCGGCGATTGACATGGCGTATTGTATAGGAAAGATGTAAGAGCTTGGTATTATTGTAATTTGTGGAGATTGGCAGTGAACATTGCAGATCAGGAGCGTTGATGAGCAGCGGGCAAGAGCAGGCCGTATTCAGTCGAAGCGACTCGTTACCTGAAGGCGTGAAGTGGTATGTGCTTCATACCCGAAGTCGTCAGGAGAAGGCGGTTGCTCGTGATTTAGAGGCGATGTCGATCCCGTATTTTCTACCACTGCTGCACGAGGCACGTTATTACGGTCGTCGCAAGGCGTTTGTCGATATGCCGCTCTTCCCGTCCTATGTATTTGTTCGCAGTTCGTTAGACGATGTATATCGTGTAGACCGAACGAAGCGTATTGCGCGAGTGATCAAGGTTCACGAGCAGGTTGTATTTGAGCGGGAGTTATGGAATATTCACCTTGCGTTAGGCAAAGGTGCTCATCTGGAGTTACATTCTTATTTGCAGAAGGGGGTGTGGGTCGAAGTGAAATCGGGTCCGTTCAAGGGTGTGCAAGGTATTATCGAAGACCGTGTTAAGAACGACCGATTGATTCTACAGGTAGACGTCCTGGGTAAGGCGAGCAGTCTTGAGATAGACAGGTCTTTGCTTGAACCGATCGACAATCGGTCAAATGGAGGCTAAGCTGTTCGTGTCCAGCAACTTGCGAAGAACCTGGCGAGGTCGATTGCGAACTGGAAGTGCAATTGACGGGGGCGGAGCCTGTTGATATGAGATATGAGATAGCAGGTATTATTTTGTTCAGGGATGCTGAAGCGGAGCGTTCTCCATTGGCGATTCATATATTATTAGAAGTCACCTTGACTGTTTCTGTTTTCGTTGGTCATTTCATGAACCGGGTATGTCAGCTTGTGTGATGTGGCGGGGTATTGGTTAGCCTGGATTATTATTCGGAACAGGTGTTATAAGCGTCAGGGTTTTCCGGGGTGAATGAACAGGGTCACCAGTTTTACTTGTTTAACCAGCTTATCAATTGGAATCTTGTCTCATAACGTGCATGAGATTTATGACTTTCCTGGGGAGGAGTCAGTTATGAGAATGAATTCCAGCCCTACGATGAGTTACAAGGTACGGATGAAGCCGTTTTGGAAGTTATCAGCGGCGGTGGTGGTCTGCCTGATGATGGCGGATCACGCCGAGGCGTTAGTCCCCAAAATCACGAAGGTTGATGGTATCCAGAACGGTGATGTGTTGAGTGGACGGGTCTCCATTGAAGTGGACACATCAAGTACTCTTTACGCGGTTGTGGATGCGGTCCGATTTGTAATCCGAGGTCCGAAGCAATTGAAGGTTTGGGATAAGCAATCGCCGTTTATTCTGGAATCGGGCGATAGTGGTGGTTCATCGGCGACGGGTTGGGATACGAGACAACTGCCGAACGGCCAGTATGAATTGAAAGTTCTGGCGGTATCGGGACATCGTGTGTGTGATGTGGAGCGGATCAAATTTTCGATATTCAATCCGGTAGAGCCGGTGGTTGTTGAACCGGTAGAGCCGGTGACACAGCCGGAACCTGCACCGGCGGTTGAAGAACCACCGGCGAGTGAGCCGGTTGTCGAGGTTCCTTCTGACGTGGTGGAGGAAGAAGGAAATGTTGTAGGAGAAGATACTGAATCGGCGAACTCCCAGTTGGGAGCTGTCACGGAGCCTGAAGTCGAGCAGACGGCACCTATGGGCAGTTCTCCAGAGGATGACGTGATAGTTGATGATGTGATAGTTGATCCGGTTACGGAACCTGTGGACGTTGTTGTTGTCGAGCCGGAGCCGGAGCCGGTTAATCCGGTTGGTATGGATCCGTTGATCGACGAGCCGGGGGAAGAGGTTGTTGTTGAGGAACCGGTAGTTGTTGAGGAACCGGTAGTTGTCGAGGATCCGGTAGTTGTTGAAGATCCGGTAGTTGTTGAGGAACCGGTAGTTGAAGAGCCTGTCGGTCCGCAGATTCTCGCGATAACGGGATTGAGTGGGGGGGTTACCGTGAGTGGTAAGGTTGACATCGGTGCCGAGGTATCGGATACGCCGTACAAGGTGGTATTCGATATAACGGGACCGGCGAATTTAACGCATACGGAACGAAATGCGCCGTACCTGTTTCTGGGTGACTGGCCGAAGTGGGATACGAGTCAGTACCCTGAGGGTGATTACCGGTTGACGGTGACGGCGTATGACTATTATCAAACGACGACGGATTCGCAAACCATAACATTTACGGTTGTGCATGAAGATATTGAGTCACCGGTGGTAGTCGAGGAGCCGGAAGTGGTTCATACCGCGCCGATAGCTGAGCCGGAGCCTGAACCTGAGCCGGAGCCTGAGCCTGTGACGAGTAATCCGCCTGTGATTACGGCAATTAGCGGTGTGAATTCGGGCGGCATTGCGACGGGAACGTTATACATACGTGCTCGAGTAAGCGGCGATGATCCTGAAACGGTGGTATTTGAATTAAGCGGTCCGTCGAATCGCCGTCATACCGAGCGAAATGCGCCGTATGAATTTCTCGGCGACAACATCGGCTGGAATACGGCGGGCGATCCTGACGGCGTGTATACGATGCAAGTGATGACCACGCTTGGCGGTCAGGTGATGGACAGCGAGACGGTGCAGTTTACGGTAATGAATACGCAGCCGGGTCCTGGGCCTGACAATGATGGTACCGGAAATGATACGACGGATGGTGATACGGTTGTGCAGGTTCCTGAGGATCCATCTCCGAGCGACACGCCTGATACAACCGTTGATCCCGGCAGTAACGACGATGTGATATCAGAGCCGGTTGCCGACGACGGTGCGAATGGATCGGTGGTGGATAACGGTGACCCGGGCAGTGCAGATGACAGTGTTTCCGATACCACCACCGATCCGGCTAATGAAGAGAGCCAGTCTGATCTGCCGGGTATAGACGGCGGGGGGTTCATGGGCATGAACCTGTCGGAAGTGAATTTTTACGGTTCGCAGTGGATGTTCGTTGACATCATGAAGATGGCAGCGCGTTGGGAGCCGAACAAGGATCTGGTCCTGGATGAGAACGGCTGGCCGATCCTTCAGCCGGGTCAGTCGAAGGCCGAGACGCTTGTCTTCCGTGGTATCGACGGTCATTATCCGAAGGGTCGTTATGTATGCGAATGGGAGGGTACCGGCCGGGTTAATCTGCGATTCGATACGCAGGATGACGTACGCCTTCCGAACCGTTGCGAGGAGATCGTGGAGTCGCCGAGCAACAACGGCATCGGCATCGAGATCATCGAGTCGGATCCGTCGGATCCGGTGCGGAATGTACGTGTGTGGATGCCGGGTTACGAGGATCATAGTTCGCCGTTCCATCCGCTGTTCATCGAGCGTCTGAAGCCGTTCAACGTGTTCCGGTTCATGGACGCGCAGAAGGTGAACAAGAACGCGCCGGGCAAGTGGTCTGATCGCAGCAAGCCGGAGCATTGTCTGCAGTCGGCGCAGGGTGGTCTGGCGTTGGAATACATGATCCTGTTGTGCAATGAGGTGGGTGCTTCGCCGTGGTTCTGCATGCCGCATGATGCGGATGATGAGTATGTGCGTAATTTTGCGACGATGGTGAAAGAGCGATTGCATCCTGAAGCACGGATATACGTTGAGTATTCGAACGAGGTGTGGAACGGCATATTCCCGCAGTACAAATGGATCAAGGACGAGGCTGCGGCGAAGGGTGTGAACTGGCCGGTGCAATGGGCACGTGAGATGGGTCGTGATTTTGCGATCTGGACGGAGGTATTCGGCAGTGATCGGAACCGCCTGGTACGCGTGCTTGCAGGCCAGCGAGCGAATCATACATATGTGTCGACGATTGCGGAGGAGTTGAACGGTGAATTCGACGCGATATCGTGTGCGTGTTACTTCGGGTTGCCTGGCAATCCGGATTTTACAGCGACGACGACACCTGCAGAGATCATCGAGACATCGATCGATTTCATGATCAACGGTTTGACCCCGGGTCGTGTGGCACATGCCGAGCTGGCGCGTGAATGGACGGAACGTCTGGGCCGGCCGATATCATTCGTTGCGTATGAAGGCGGGAATCACATCGACTGCGGTGGTCGGTCGACGATGCCGCATTACGATGCGATGCTGGCCGTGCATTTTGCGCCTGAGATGTACGATGCGACGCAGCGTAACCTGTATGAATTCGAGAAGATCGGTGGGAGTCTGTTCGTGTCGTACAACTATGTATCGACGACGAGCAAATGGGGCGGCTGGGGCCACCTGGAGTGGCAGGATCAGGCGTTGTCGGAGGCGCATAAGTACCGTGCGTTAGTGGATTACATGGGATCAGACCTGCGATTGAAGTTATCGCTATTTGACTGAATGATCAGGGGCCGAAACCATAGTAGTATTGAGAACCGAGCGGTTCTCCACAACAGGTATAACCCTGAAACGGGCCGGCGTCCAAGTGAAGCCGGCCCGTTTTTTCATTTTGATGGTCAATACAAGAGCAGTTGCAAGGCGATATTGAATTGACATCGTTATTGAATAGTGATGAATCGTCGTCGTCTCCGGCGGGATCGGTGCAACCGTCGCTGAAGCGTCGCGCGATTTTCGGCAGCATGTGGGTAACGACGGGTATGGGGTTCAGCATGGTGGTCCGTTTAGCGGGCAACCTTGCGTTGACCCGTCTGCTGCTGCCGGAGGTATTCGGCGTCATGGCGATGGTGAATGTATTCATGACGGGTCTGCAGATGTTTTCGGATATCGGTGTGGGTCCGAGCATCATTCAGAATCCGCGAGGTGATGACACATCGTTTCTGAATACGGCGTGGACGATCCAGGTATTCAGGGGTCTGGTATTGACGATCCTGGCGGGCCTGATCGGGTGGCCGCTGTCGATTTTTTACGACCAGGATCAGTTTCTGTACCTGCTTCCTGTGGCGGGATTGACGGCGCTGGTGGCGGGCTTCAAATCGACGAAGATATTCAACGCGAACCGTCATCTGCTGCTGGGTCGTACGACGATGATGAACCTGTCGGCACAGGTGGGTGGTGTGCTGGTGATGGTGGGTATCGCATTGGTCTGGCCGTCGATCTGGGCATTGGTGATCGGTGGTATATTCAATGTGATGTTCGTTATGTTGATCAGTCATTTCATTTTGCCGGGCGAGATAAACCGATTTCACTGGGAGCGAGCGGCGGCGGTATCGCTGATCCGATACGGCCGGTGGATATTTCTGGGTACGATCCTGACGTTTCTGGCGGGTCAACTGGATCGTCTGATCGGCGCGAAGCTGATCACATGGGACGAGATGGGGGTATACAGTGTGGCGTTCATGTTGACTGATCAGCCTCGCCAGTTGCTACGCCGCCTGGGTGGGGCGGTGGTGTTTCCTGCGATATCGAGGCGAGCGGACATACCGCGAAATGAACTTCGCAGGAAGATATCGCATAATCGGCGGTTGGTTTTGATTCTGATGGCGATCGGTGTTTCGGTGCTGGCGAGTCTGGGCGACCAGGTGGTACTACTGCTGTGGCCTGAGCAGTTTGCCGGTGCATCGTGGATGACGACGATTCTGGCGATAGGATTATGGCCGACGGTTCTGTTCATCACGATCGGTCCGGGGTTGATGTCGATCGGCAAGCCGCAATACGACGCGGCCGCGAAGTTCGTCCGTCTGGTGTGGATCGGCCTGATGATGATCATGGCATTCAACGTGTACGGTCTGGTTGGTTTTGTGGTTGTGACGGCGTTGGCGGACATACCGGTGTATCTGCTTGTTCTGGCGGGTCTCCGGCGAGAGCGTTTGAGTTGTTTCATGCAGGACGTCTGGTCGAGTGTTCTGTTCGTGTCGATCACAGCGGTCATTCTGTTGATTCGTGTATGGAGTGGTCTGGGTATGCCGGAGGCGTATGAGATCATCCGGTCCAGCGTGATGACGTCGTAGATGAAATGAAGTCACGTCGATTACGTATCAACTGGATAATGCGAGGCGCGAACCTAGCGGGCGGAACGAAGTCGAACCGTCTGATCGCGGAGGCGATGGTACGTCGTGGCCACGAGGTACGGATTGCGTACAGTACGGTGGGTCCGCCGTATCCACATCCGTGGCAGGTTCGCTGCTGGTACCGTCGAATCAGGAAATCACTGTCGCGGTTAGGGCGTCAGCGTCATCATCTGGAATCGAGTACGGCGTCGTTACTGCCGGTGCATCGATGTCCGATACGTGAAACGGATGTTCCGGACGCGGACGTGACAATTGCGACGTGGTGGGAGACGGCGTATTGGATACGTGACTGGCCGGCGAGCAAGGGGATGAAGGCGTATTTTATACGTGGATATGAGATTCACGGCGGTGATCCGGACGAAGTGAAGGCGACGTACCGTTTACCGTATCTGAAGCTGGTGATTTCGACGTGGTTGAAGCAGTTGATGTCGGATGAGTTCGGTGATCCGAATGCAGTTCTTATTTACAATGGCATCGATCACAATCAGTTCAACCGTGGTGATCGCGGCAAGTCGGCAGTTCCGACGGTGGGTATGTTGTATGGCAGTGAGGCTTTGAAATGCGCGAAGGTGGGTTTTTCGGCGTTTCGTCAGTTACGTCGGGTGATACCTGATTTGCATATAGTCAGTTTCGGTGACAAGTATCCGTTAGCGGAGCATGATCCACCGCGAGGTCTTGAGATGCATGTTCGTCCTGCGCAGTCGCGTATTGCGGGTATTTACCGTAAGGCGGACTGCTGGCTGGTTCCATCGCTTCGAGAGGGATTCAGCATGCCGGGCCTGGAATCGGCGGCATGCGGGACGCCGGTGGTTGCGACGCGTTGCGGCGGGCCGGAGGATTACGTGATAAATCACGAGACGGGTCTGTTGGTACCGGTGAATGACGTGGAGGCGATCGCGTGTGCGTGCAGGCAAATACTTGAGATGGACGAGTCGAGCTGGCGGCGGATGAGTGAAGCGTGTTCGCGTATTGCGATGCGATTTGACTGGGACCGTTCGGCAGAGCGACTGGAAGCGGCGTTGTATCGTGGTCTGGACGGGGATGGTTTCGATTAAGTTGTGATACTGATCTGATGCGTGGCACGACGACAGCACTGATTGCACTGGTTGCCTGGCTGCCGGTCTGTGTGGGCCTGTTTCTCATATTCAGTCCCCGCCGCGCCGTGTTAACGGCATTTATCGCGGGCTGGATGTTTCTGCCGATGAAAGCGGGTTTCCAGCTGACGGGTTTTCCTGACATCGACAAGACGACGATGACCACGTGCAGCGTTCTTCTGGGTGTGTTGCTGTTCGATCACAGCCGGCTGCTGTCGTTCAAGCCTCGCTGGTTTGATCTACCTGTGGCGATCTGGTGTTTTTCGGCGTTGATCACATCGGTTTTGAATGACCTGGGTATTTACGACGGCATATCGGAATCGTTATCGCAGGTTTTTCGCTGGGGTCTTCCGTATTTCATCGGTCGTGTCTATTTCAATAATGCCGAGGCGTTTCGCGATCTTGCGATGGGTATTTTCATTGGTGGGCTGGTGTATGTTCCGCTGTGCCTGTATGAGATCCGGTTCAGTCCTCAGCTTCACCGTTTAATCTACGGATATCATCAGCACAGTTTTGTTCAGACGATGCGTTTCGGGGGTTTTCGGCCGATGGTATTCATGCAGCACGGACTGATGGTGGGCATGTGGATGATGGCGGCGTCTTTGATGGGCGTCTGGTTATGGCTGACGGGCGTGGTCAAGCGTCTGTGGGGTTTGCCGATATGGGTTCTGGTGTCGGTATTATTGATTACGGCGGTGTTATGCAAGTCGATCGGCGCGCTTCTGCTGTTGATGATGGGGTTGGGCACGCTGTATTTTGTGCGATATTATCGCAGCGGCCTGTTGGTACTACCGCTTGTGCTGATTTCGCCGATGTACATCGGATTGCGTCTGAGCGGGTTATCGACGGGGCAGACAGCGGTGGATGTGGTTGAGGTTCTGATCAACAGGGAGCGTGCGAAGTCGCTGGCTTTTCGGCTGGAGAACGAGGATCGTCTGACTGCGCGTGCGTTGGAGCGACCGTTTTTCGGTTGGGGTGGGTGGCGTCGTTCTCGCGTATTCGATTCCCGCGGGAATGATATCACGACGACGGACGGTTACTGGGTAATCGCAGTGGGTCAGAAGGGGATTATCGGGTTGTCGGGTTTATGTTTGACGATTCTGACGCCTGCGATTCTGTTTTTCCGTCGTTTTCGTTCGAGGTACTGGTCGCATCCTATGCTGGCGTCGTTATCGGCGATGGCGGTTCTGTTGTGTCTGTACATGATCGATTGCCTGATGAATGCGATGTTGAATCCTGTATTTATTCTCGGCGCGGGCGGACTGTCTGGCGCGGCTGGATTTATCAGAATGCGAACTGCTGTCAAAGGTCCGGTGCAGCAGGCAGCGGTAGTAACAGCGACGTGAAGATGAATTTGAAGCGGGTCAACGTGCGGTATTGATGTTCAGGAACCACAACAGGCGGCTTCGGATGTTCTACATTGCCGGCTACGGCAATGTTCTGGGGACGTATCAATACTGGTCACGAGGTGAAGATGACAGGACGATCGTGGCGATTGCGTACAGCAGTCAGTTTTTCGATATCTGTCGTCGTTACGGGGCCAGAGCGTATATTGTGTCGGCGTTCGAGGAGCGTCGCAAGTTGAATTCGGGCGGGTTTGTATTTCGCGAGCGCATGATTCCATTTGTTTCGGGAAGTCGATGGGCTTATTTTTTTGGGCAGGTTTATTATGCTGTTGAGATGATGATCCGGGCGGTATTATTTCGTTCGGACGTGGTCATATTATCGACGGGTGTACAGCATTATCTGTACAGCCCGTTGCGATTACTGGGGATCAAGTTGATATCGTCGATGCACAACACATTATGGCCGGCCGGTTGTTCGATGCCGCAGTCCCGTGGCAGCAGGATATTATTGAAGTTGAACGGCTGGTACTGGCGTTATATCCCATCGGCGACGATATGTGTATCGGCGGAGATCGAGCGTCAGATCCGCAAGCTTACCGATCGAACGAAGGGCGAGTTTTACGTTGTTCGGGCGCAGTACCGTCGTGACTACCTGGACAAGACGGTCCCGCCGCCAGTTCACAGCAGTCGGCCGTTTCGGGTGATGTATGCAGGACGAGTGGAGCGTGAGAAGGGTGTATTCGATCTACTGGCGGTAGCGGAGCAGTTGGAGCGAGAGACTCCGGGCGGGTATGAATGGTCGATCTGCGGGACGGGCAGCGCGATGCCCGAGCTGACATCCCTGGTGCGAGAGAAGGGTCTGGAAGGGGTATTCACCTTACGCGGCCGGATGAATCACGACGAGATGGCGCAGATGTACGGATGGTGCCATATTGTTGTTGTGCCGACCACGAGCCAGTTCGCCGAGGGATTGAATAAGGTCGTTGTGGAGGGTGTTCTGGCGGGTCGGCCGGTGATAACCAGTTTTGTCTGTGCGGCGTCGGAGTTCGTCAACGAAGCGATCATGACGGTTCCGCCGGATCATCCGGAGGTCTACGTCGAAGCGATTCGCCATCTTTCTGAAGACGCCTATTTGTATGAGTTCAAGTGCCGAGCATGCCGTTTTCTTCAGGACCAGTTTTACGATCGGTCCTATGCCTGGAGCACGGCGTTGGATCGGATACTTCACGAGGTACTGGGTTGGCAGCCTTTGGAATCGAAGGAGCCGGTCGACGTTGCAAACAAAGAAGCCTTTTAAGCGTATTGCGGTGGTGATCATCAATTACCGTACTGCGGAACTGGTGATGGATTGCCTTTCGTCGCTGGACGGCGAGCTTGAGGCCGGCCGGGATATTGCGATTGTGGTGGATAATGCCTCGGGCGACGGCTCGGTGGAACGGATTGAATCGGAGGTTCATTCCCGTGGATGGTGTGAATGGGTTCTGGTTCACCGTTCACCGTGTAACGGTGGATTTTCCTACGGCAACAATGTCGGTATGGCGTGTGTGGAAGCCGAGGTCTACATTCTGGCGAACAGTGACACGCTGGTCCGAGCGGGCGTGGTATCGGGATTGTATGGATTGTTGGGTGAAAACCGCGATGTGGGTATGGCGGGACCGCGTCTGGAATGGCCGGATGGTGAATCGCAAGTGAGTACGTTTCGGATGATGACGCCGGTGAGTGAATTCATATCGGCGGCCTGCACGGGCGTATTGACGCGTATGTTGAAGGCGTACGATGTCCCTGTGTCGCCGCCCGAGACGTCCTGTGACGCGGATTGGATCAGTTTCGCGTTTGTGGCGATACGTCGTGAAGTCATCGACGATGCCGGTATGATGGACGACGGTTTTTTCATGTATTTCGAGGACATTGATTACTGCCGTCGCGTGAGTCGAGCGGGTTGGCGGATACGTTATGATCCGTCATTGCATGTAGTGCATCTTCAGAGCGGCAGTTCGAAGGTGAATTCACTGACGGCAGCGAGACGGCGCCGGCCGCGGTATTTTTATGCATCACGATCGCGATATTATGCGAAGCATTATGGGTGGTGGGGTCTGGTGTCGGCGAATGTGCTATGGTCGGCGGGCAGGGTGATATCACTGCTGCGGGAGTGGACCGGCACGAAGCGATCGCATCTGTGCGAGTATGAATGGCGTGACATCTGGACGAGTTGGTGGTCACCGCTGAAGGGTTCTGCAATACCGTGAGGTTTCTGTACTGATGGTTGACCTGCAAAACAAGACCGGCGCGGTTGTCATCGGTCGTAACGAGGGCGAGCGGCTGAAGCGATGCCTTCAGTCACTTGTCGGTCGGGTCGCCAGTCTGGTGTATGTCGATTCAGGATCGAACGACGGCAGTTGCGATTATGCACGATCTTCAGGTGTGGAGGTTCTTTCACTGGATATGTCCATGCCGTTTACAGCGGCGCGTGCCCGTAACGCGGGTTTCGAGCATTTGCTGTCACTTTCAGCTGATCTTGAGTATGTCCAGTTCGTCGATGGCGATTCCGAGTTGATCGAGGGCTGGTTGTCATCGGGCGTAGAGGCAATGGCAGGCAGTGAGAAACTGGGAGCGGTGTGTGGCCGTACGATCGAGCGATACCGTGCGTCGAGCGTGTATAACCGATTGTGCGATATGGAATGGGACATTCCTTCGGGCGAGACGGGATCATGCGGCGGGAATACGATGATCCGGGTCGAGGCATTCCGATCGGTATCGGGTTTTAATGAGCGTCTGATCTGTGGCGAGGAACCGGAATTGTGCCTGCGTCTTCGTGCGAAAGGCTGGCGGATCGAGCGTCTTGATACGGGCATGGCGATGCATGATGCGGCGATGACGCGGTTTTCACAATGGTGGAAGCGTTGTGTCCGCAGCGGCTGGTATCACGCCGAGGGCATGGCGATGCACGGGCGCGGTTCCGAGCGTTATTGTGTCCGTCAGAGCCTGAATATCTGGTTTTACGGGTTGATTGTGCCGTTGGCGGTTCTGATACTGGTTGCTTCGGGTTATGGATTGGGTCTGTTGATGCTGCTTGTATATCCGGTTCATGTATACAAGGTTTATCGGATGCGTCTTCGCCATGGCGATCGAAGCGGTGATGCCCTGTTGTATGCAATGTTCTGCACACTGGCCAAGTGGCCGGAGACCGTCGGCCAGGTCCGGTACTGGTTTTACCGGCTTAGCGGTAGAGTTGCCCGTCTGATCGAGTACAAACAGGCATCGCGGGAAGGAACGGTGAAGGACGAGCAGTCGTCTGAAGTTTCGAAGCAATGTGCGGTGGGTTATCTGGTGAATCAGTATCCGATGGTCAGTCACAGTTTCATTCGCCGGGAGATTCGCGGATTAACGGATCATGGCGTGGTGGTGAAGCGATACTCGATCCGGTCGACGCGTGGCAGGGTCCATGACGAATCGGACAAGGAAGAGGTGTTAAGGACACGAGCGGTTCTTTCCGCCGGTGCACTGCGTTTGTTAAAGGCATTCATTTTCCGGTTCAGGCGGCCGTTTCGGCTGTTCACGGCGGTGATGGCAGCCATTCGCCTGGCCATTGATGCGAACTGGCGTTTGCCGCATCATGTGGTCTATTTTTTAGAGTCATGCTGTTTGGCAGACTGGCTTGAAGCGGATGGCGTGTGTCATCTTCATGCCCATTTCGGCACGAATTCGACGTCGGTCGCGTTGCTGTGTCACCGGCTGACCGGCATACCCTACAGTTTCACCGTTCACGGGCCGGAGGAGTTCGACAAACCTGAGCGGATTTCACTGCCAAGAAAAATCAGGGCTGCGTCGTTTGTGGTTGCGATCAGTTCGTTCGGTCGGAGCCAGTTGTACCGGTGGTGCCGTCATGATCAGTGGCCGAAGATTCACATAGTCCATTGCGGGCTCGATGAAACCTACCTGAGCGTCGAGCATGAGTGTGTACCGGATGTGACGCGTTTCGTCTGCGTCGGCCGGTTGTGCGAGCAGAAGGGCCAGTTGTTGCTGATCGAGGCGTTGCATCGCATGGTCAGGGGGGGCGTTTCGGTGGAGCTGGTGCTGGTCGGTGACGGAGAGATGCGTGGTGAGATCGAGTTACTTATCCGTCGATATGCGTTGTCGGACCATGTCAGGATAACCGGTTGGGCTGACAGCGATCGTGTGCGTGAGGAGATTCTATCATCGCGTGCGATGGTTCTGCCGAGTTTTGCGGAAGGATTGCCTGTGGTGATCATGGAGTCACTGGCGTTATGCCGGCCGGTGATAACGACCCAGATCGCTGGGATACCCGAACTGGTCCATCCCGATTGCGGGTTACTGATCCCGGCGGGATCCGTGGACAGTCTGGTCGAGTCGATGACCCGATTTCTTGCGATGCCGGTTACCGAGCTTACGGCGATGGGTGAAGCGGGTGCAATGCGTGTCAGTCAGGCGCACAACGTTCGGCATGAGGCGGAAAAGTTAGCGGTTCTTTTCAGGCAGAGCATGGAGAAGTCTTGATAGTGTTTATTCTGATCAGTTGGCTGCTGGTTATTCTGGTATCGTTGCCGGTGCTGGTAGTCGGTTTTGAATGTCTTCTTGGACTACTGCCCATGCCGGCGTGCGATATCGATGCCAATAGCAAGCGACCGTTGTTAGCGGTATTGGTTCCGGCACATAATGAGGGGTCGGTGATTGAAGCGACGGTATGCAGCATCCGTCAGGAATTGGATGAAGGCGACCGTCTGATCGTAATAGCGGACAATTGTACGGACGAGACATCGTCGAAAGCTGCCGGTGCCGGCGCGGAGGTGGTTGAACGGCATGATTCTGTCAACCGCGGCAAGGGTTATGCTCTGGCGGCGGGCATTGACTATTTACGATCGGCCCCGCCGGACGTTGTGATGGTCATTGACGCCGATTGCCGCATTACGGGTGGCCGGATAGCCGTTCCCGTGCAACAGGCGTGGTCCCTGCACCGGCCGGTTCAGTGTTTGAATCTGGTTGACCTCGAGTCGGCCGATTCGAATGTATATCCAGTCCATCAGGCGGTTTCTTTGTTTGCGTTCATGATCAAGAACCAGGTCAGGCCGCGTGGATTGAGCCGGTTGCGTCTGTCGGTTCCATTGCATGGTACGGGTATGTTCATTCCGTGGTCACTGATATCATCGTCGTCCCTCGCGTCGGGTGATATAGTGGAGGATCTGTCGCTTGGTCTTGATCTGCTTGAACGTGGTTACGGTGCGTCGGCGTGTCATGATTTCAGTATTCGATCATCGCCACCGTCTTCGTCGACGGGTGCGTTGCAGCAGCGTCGTCGTTGGGAGCACGGCTATCTTGATACACTGTTTCGTCGAGGTCCGCGTCTTGTAGCGACGGGTCTGGTTCACAAGCGATTACAGCTTGTGTCGGCAGCGATCGATCTGATGGTGCCACCTCTGACACTGCTGGCAGGCGTTTCAGCATGTGTACTGATGATTTCCCTGGCGACGGGTCTGTTGACGGGTTCGTGGTCGGCGATGTGTTATCTGCTGATATGCCTGATTTTCTTGTTGATATCGCTGATGCTGTCATGGTGGCGTTTTGCGCGTGATATTGTACCGGTCCGTGTATTGGCGGGTATACCGAAGTACATTATCTGGAAGTTACCGATCTACGTGGCGTATCTGCGTGATCGTGAGCGTCAATGGACGCGTTCGGAACGTTGAAAGATGCCTGTGTGCATAATCGTCAGTGGGTGCGAGCACATGATGTATTTCACTGAAATTCGGGCCGGCGATGCCTGAAGGCATCGCAGCCGCGGGGAAGACCAATGCAAGTCGAGAAAACCAGCCAATCAGATATGGTGGATGTAACAGTGGTGGTACCGCTGTTGAACGAAGAGGCGAACATCGAGCCGTTATACCGTGAGTTGTCGGCGGTCGCGTCATCGAGCGATCAGCGATACGAATTCATCTTTATCGACGACGGCAGTAGTGATCGCACGGTCGAGTTGTTGTATGAGTTAGCGGGAAACGACGTTCGTGTTCGTGTTATCGAGTTTACGCGGAAGTTCGGCCAGACCGCCGCGTTAGCCGCCGGCTTCCGGATGGCGCGTGGTCGTATAATCATTCCGATGGATGGCGATCTTCAGAACGATCCACATGACATACCGCGTCTGCTGGCGAAGCTGGAGGAAGGCCGGGGGTATGATATTGTGAGCGGCTGGCGTCAGAGCAGGCAGGACAAGTGGTTGAGTCGCCGGTTGCCGTCGGTGTTGGCGAATCATCTTATACGGAAGTTGACCTGGACCCCCGAGATACATGACTTCGGCTGCACGATGAAAGCGTATCGTCGTGAGGTTCTCGAGGATGTGAACCTGTACGGTGAGATGCATCGATTTTTACCGGCGGTATGCAAATGGCGTGGCGCCCGGGTGACCGAGTTGCCGGTGAATCACAGGCCACGCATCGCCGGTGTGAGCAAATACGGATTGAAGCGAACGGTCAAGGTTCTGTTCGATCTGATCACCGTCAAGTTCATCGGGGACTACCTGACGAAGCCGATCTATTTTTTCGGCAAGCTGGCCATTGTCGGTTTTGTTGTATCCTTTCTGGCGGTTCTGACGGCACTGCTGCAGAAATTCAACATTTTTACGGAGCATGGCCAGCCGGTCATGCTGAATGACAATATTTTCATTCTGTTCGGCATGATGACATTTCTGATGACTTTCATGCTGATGATGTTGGGCGTAATATCTGAGTTATTGGTTCGGATATACCACGAGAGTCAGGGTCGTACACCGTACAAGATCAAGCGTTTTACGCAATGTAGCGGAGAAGACGTATCGTGACAGCGAACGCGTGAGTACAATGTCAGATGCCTTCACCGATAGCACACACATCGATGTATTTTCTTTTCCGGCCGCTGACGTGCAGGCTGTCTGGTCGCGGGCAGTTCCTGCTGTTCACCGTGCTGATTATCATTGCCTTGAATGCGCCTGACGTTGATTTTCTGCTGATGTACCTTGGATGGGTCGATTCGCACGGCACGTTGACGCACAGTTTGACGGCGGCGGTATGTTTCTCGCTGGTCTATGGAGCGTTCTGCCGGTGGTTATTCGGCAGGGTGTTCAGTTATGCGTGGTTTACGGCTGTTGTTTTCATCTGTTACAGCACACATCTGATCATGGACATTTTCACGTATGGTCGTGGCGTGCTGCTGTTCTGGCCGGTGTTGAATGAGCGGATTCATTCACCCGTTCCACTTTTTTATGGGGCACGTCATTCGGAATTATTTGCGTTTGACAAGCATCTGATCACATTGACAACGGAGCTTGCCTATGGTGGGCTTGTGTATATTTCTGTGATGCTTGTTTTCAGGTACAGGAAGATGTGTCAGAATATTACACGTTCGCAACGTATGCCGGAGCATTGATTTTACGGTTTATTTCCATGGTTACTATGCCATCCGGGCGAATTCATATCGATACCCATGTTCATCTGTACGGTGTATATCCGACTCACCGGCTAGTTGAGCTGATTTATAACCGTTTCACGGCTCATGTCCATGGCGGTGTCAGTAGAGATGACGATGTATTCTGTCTGATGCTCGCTGAGTCGGGAGCGATGGACTATTTCAGCATGCTTCGGGACGAATCGTGGTATCGTGAGTATGCTCCGCAGTGGTATCCGAGAGGTACGGAGGAAGAAGAATCATTATGGATATGTCAGGACGATCGCGTGCCGTTGCTTGTTGTCGCCGGTCGCCAAGTGGTGACTCAGGAGAAACTGGAAGTGCTTGCGTTAGGTACAACCCGTCGATTCGGTAACGGCAAAGGGGTTCATGAGTTGATCGATGATATTCGCGGGTGCGGGGCGCTGGTAGTGCTTCCCTGGGGTTTCGGCAAATGGTGGTTCGGTCGCGGCCGTCTTGTGAGGGAGATCATCCTGTCATCCGATCGGGGCGGCATTGCGCTGGGAGACAGCCGTCTGCGTCCATGTGTTTGCGGCGATCATGGTATCTTTGGTCCGGCACGATCACGGGGTACCATTATTCTACAGGGTAGTGATCCGCTACCGTTGACCGGTGATGAAACGGCGATTGCGGGCTACGGCGTGGTTTTGGAGAGCAAGCTTGACGTTGAGCATCCTGCAGGGCATTTGAAACGTCTGTTGATGGATCCTTCCGTGGTCCGCGGTACTTTCGGTAGTCGTCTGGGATTTGCCGGATCAGGGATTCACCAGTCTCGTATGTTATTTCGCAGCATCAGGAAAAAAGCATCAAGGCAACCGGCCGTTCTGGAATCATGAACATGATAAATGATGAGCCTGTCATCAAGCGAGACCCGGAAGCGGCGGCAGCGAGGCAATATGACCTTGTTATCATCGGCGGGGGGATTTACGGGGTATTTCTGGCGTTGGAGGCATCAGGCCGGCAGTTGAATACGCTTCTGATCGAGCGTCATGATTTCGGTTCAGGAACAAGTTTCAACTCACTGCGTATCATTCACGGAGGGTTACGTTATCTGCAGCAGTTCGATATAGCCAGATTACGGGTTTCCGTGGCAGAGCGTCGGTGGTTCTGCCGTCATTTTCCGGATCTAGTACAGGTATTGCCGTGCATGATGCCGCTATACGGGCAGGGTTTGAAAAGGTTATCAACATTTCGTGTGGCCTTGAAGCTGAATGACTGGTTGTCACGTCATCGGAATGAAAGTGTGGCGGAGCATCTGCAACTCGGTCCCGGTGCTGTGGTTGATCATGCCGGTACGAAGCAGCGTTTTCCACTGGTTCGTGAAGCGGGTCTTCAAGGATCTGGAATCTGGCAGGATGTAGTGATGTTGAATTCGGAGCGGGTCTTGATCGAATTATTACGTTGGTCATGCAGCCGCGGTGCGGCTGTGCTGAATTACATGGAATGTGTTGATCTGGAGAAGCGGGGTGGTCGGGTGCAGTGCGTGAAGGCTGTTGATCATGAAACGGGGCGCATGTACACTTTTCAAGCGGGTGCTGTGATCAACAGCGCCGGCGGCCAATGCCGGTTGTTGGCGAAGCGTTTTGATCGAGATGTACCGGGGCTTTTTCACAAGACACTGGCGTTTAATCTGCTGCTGGATCATCCGTTTCCGGGCACATCAGCGATTGCGGTATCACCCGATGAACCAGGTGCCCGGACCTATTTTCTAGTACCGTGGCGTGGCATGATATTTGCGGGAACTTATCACATGGTCTGGGATGGTCCGCTTGAGGATTTCAGACCGGACGAACGAGATATCATTCAGTTCATACGCGATTTGAATGCAGCGATTCCCGGTTTGTGTCTTAGTCGAGACAATGTGATTCGTGTCTATGCGGGTCTGTTGCCGGGTATCGGTCCGGGTAAGGCCGATATGGCGCATAAGTCGGTGTTCTATGATCATGGACGAAAAGGCGGTCCGGCGGGTTTATATACGGTATCGGGCGTGAAGTATACGACGGCGCGTGATGTTGCCGAGTTGACGTTGAACCGTATATACCCCGATCGTGTACGTCCGTCATCATTGGATCAGGATATGCCGCGTCCGCGGTTACAATTCGCCCTGAATCCGGAAGATCCGCTGACGTTCTCAGGGGCCGGTTCAGAGCGACTGCTTGAAGGCTTACGTCTATCGAAAAGTGATGAATCGGCGATACACCTGGATGACGTGTTATTACGTCGAATGGATGGTATGGCGAAACCAGACCAGATCAGGCAGGCACTTTCGCTGATACGGAATCATTCTGGCTGGCCGGAAGCCGGGCTTGACAGTGAACTGTCACGATTAGAGCGGTATCTGTAGCGGTTATGACAGAGACGGAATACCAATCGGCATCAGCTGATTTATCCGGTAAATATGCCATTGTTGACGATGGTCGTGAGATGCCGGATGTGCACAGTTCATCATCGGGCTATGCCGGTCGCTTTACAGGTTCGGTCGGCCGGTATTTTTTATCTGTTCAGGCGGATCATGCGTTATCGCTGATTCAGTCATTGGGGGTATGTCGTGTACTGGACGTCGGCGGCGGTCACGGTCAGTTATTACCGTATTTACTGGAGAATGGTTACGAGGTAACCATCCTGGGCAGTGATGAATCGTGTTTTACACGTTTGTCGGAATGGCGTGACAGTGGACAATGCCGTTGTGTGTCGGGCAATATCATGGATCCTCCATTTGCCGACGGCAGTTTCGATATTGTGATTTCTTTTCGCATGCTGGCGCATATATACGATTGGCATGTTTTCGTCAGGCACCTGAGCCGTGTGGCTGCCAGAGCGGTTATGGTTGATTACCCGACGATGATGAGTATGAATGCGGCGATCCCCTTTTTCTTTTCATTGAAGCGTGGTATCGAGGGCAATACCCGGCCGTACCGATTATATTCCAGCGGTCGCGTGATGCGTTGTTTTCGAGAGGCGGGTCTATCGAGGTTTGCCCGTGCGGAGGAGTTTTTCTGGCCGATGGCGCTGCACCGAGCACTCGGTCGGCCTGCGATATCGCGTGTGATAGAGGCTTCGGCCCGCCGCCTTCGATTGACGCGATGGTTCGGTTCGCCGGTGATATTATGCGCAATGCGTGAGGATGCGAGGCCATGCGTATATTGATGATCGCACCGCATCCCTTTTATCGTCCTCGCGGGACGCCGATTGCAGTAAGACTGTTGATCGAGAAGTTAGCCGGTATGGGGCATAAGATCGATCTGGTGACGTATCATCTTGGCGAAGATATTGCAATAGCGAATGTTACCTATCATCGTATTCGTCGTCCGTTTCTGGTTGATGATGTTCCGATCGGGCCGTCATGGCAGAAAATGATCTGTGACATTTACCTGTTATTCGCTGTAATCCGGCTTGTTTATCATGGTCATTATGATCTGATTCATGCGGTAGAAGAGGGAGCGTTCATTGCTGATTGGTTGGGACGATTGATCGGCAGTCCCTATGTTTACGACATGGATTCGATCATGAGTGAACAGATTCGAGAGAAGAGCAGGTTTTATAATCCGATCGCAGCGATTTTCGCATGGTTTGAGCGTCATGCTTTTCGGCGAGCTGTTGCGGTATTTGCGGTGTGTCCGTCCTTGTCGGCCTATGCCGAACGTTATCATCGTGGCGGTCGTGTGTGGTTATTACCTGATATTCCACTGACCAGCGTAGAGACGGATTCTTCGGCACTTCCCGGGGTTCTGGTTGATCGCGACCATATTCGTCTGGTGTATGTGGGTAATCTTGAGCATTACCAGGGCATCGACCTGATGCTCGATGCGTTTCGGATTGCCTCGGAGGTGGCGAAAGCAGCATCATTGATTATTGTTGGCGGTTCGTCAGAGGAGATTGCGGGGTACCGGGCCCGGATAGCGGGGTCAGGCATTCAGGACCGTATCCATTTTGTCGGTTCATTACCTGTCAGTCAGTTGTCGCAAGTACTAGATAACGCGGACATTCTTCTGTCGCCGCGTATCAAGGGTCTGAATACGCCGATGAAAATTTACAGTTATCTTCAATCGGGAAAGCCGATTATTGCGACACGTCTGTCGACGCATACCCAGGTGCTTGACGATGAGACGGCTTTACTGGTGGAACCGGTTGCTGAATCGATGGCTGCTGGGATGATCGAGTTGATACAATCTTCCACCCGGCGGAAGCAACTGGGCGATCGAGGCAGGCAACTGGCTGAAAATGAATATAGTGAAGCGGTGTATACGGATCGCGTTAACCGATATTACGGTGTACTGGAACAATACCTGTCAGTTTGCGGGCGTCGCGCATCCTGATCGGTCAATTATGCAATATGATGGATAGGCAACAGGAGTGAATCAATCATGAAGATACTGGTAACCGGTGCGACAGGTTTTACCGGCTCGCATTTAACTCGTCGACTATTGGCGCGTGGTGATGAGGTAGTGGGTCTGGATAATCAGAAAGGGATGTTCTACAGCGATTTGAAAGAGCTTGGTGCCGAACTTCATATCGGTAGTGTTACGGACAGAGAACTTGTCAATCGGCTCACGTCGGGTTGTCGCCAGGTTTATCATCTTGCAGCCTCGTTTCGAAAGGTGAATTTGGCGAAAGACATTTATTGGGATGTGAATGTCAACGGGGTGAGACATGTTCTGGAAGCGTCAAGAGCGAATGGTGTTGAGCGTGTATTGTATTGCAGCACCTGCGGTGTTCATGGCAATGTGGAAAGACCGCCGGCGAATGAACAGTCGCCGATCAGTCCTGCGGACTGGTATCAGCAGACCAAGTGGGAGGGCGAGCGTGTCTGCCGGGAATTCATCGAGAGTGGGATGTGGATAACGATTATTCGTCCGACGGCTATTTTCGGTCCGGGCGACCCCGAGCGGTTCGCGATGCTTTATCGCCGGGCAGCTAAAGGACGGTTTCTCATGGTGGGGGACGGCAGTACGCATTATCACCCTGTTTATATTGACAATCTGATCGACGGCATGTTTCAGGCCATGGATTCAGATGCGACCCGTGGTAAAGTCTATCTGATTGCAAATCAATCGAGTATTGCGATCAAGCAGCTTGTTATTGAAATTGGTAAGTCACTGGATAAGGATGTCAGGTTCATCCATGTTCCGTATCTGCCGGTTCTAGCAGCGGCATGGTTATGTGAGATGATATTCAAATGCCTGCCGTATGAGCCGCCGCTGTTTCGGCGTCGCATCGACTGGTTTATCCAGAACCGGTCGTTTGATATTTCGGCGGCGAAACGGGATTTTAATTATGAACCCAGGATCAGTTTGCAGGAGGGTCTGGAGCATACTGCCCGATGGTATCGTGAGAACGGATATTTGTGAGGATTTCGCCCAAGTCGGGGGTATATACTGTTACGGATCAGAAAGATTTCAGGAGTCTGTGTATGTGTGGAATTGCGGGCGTAACATGGCATGATCCGTTGTTGATTGACCGGATGACGGCCATGCTGGCGCATCGTGGTCCGGATCAGCATGGTGTGTATCTCGATGATCATGTATCACTGGGTCATCGCCGGTTGAGTATCATTGATCTAAGCGAGCATGGTCGTCAGCCGATGGGCAACGAAGACGGTACGCTTCAGGTGGTTTTCAACGGTGAGATATACAATTTTGCCGAAGTGCGCAGACGACTCATCGACGAGGGGCATAAATTCCGAAGCGGGACGGATACGGAAGTCATTGCTCATGCGTATGAATCGTACGGTCCGGAATCGGTCAGGTTATTCAACGGCATGTTCGCTTATGCCGTCTGGGACAGTCATAACCGTCGGTTGGTCCTGGTTCGTGACCGATTGGGGATCAAGCCGGTGTATTATTCATTGCTTGGAGACGGAGAGTTGATTTTCGCTTCGGAGATTAAATCGATTCTTGCCTGTGACAAGGTAAGCCGGGGTATTAACCTTCAATCGGTTTATGAATATCTTGGTTATGAATTCATACCTGCGCCCGATACGATATTCGAATCGATTTACAAATTGCCACCGGCCCATATGCTGGTATGGCATACTGGCAGGGGTCCATGCCTCACTTCCTATTGGCAACTTGACATGACGGCATCTGTCGAACCGCGGCGTGAGCGGGAAAGGGGGTTCATAACAGTATTGGAAGACTCAGTTCGGCGTCAGTTGGTGAGTGATGTGCCTTTGGGGGTGTTTTTATCCGGCGGGTTGGACTCGAGCGCGATTGTCGCGATGATGTCACGATGCGGGTTGGATCCGATCAACAGTTTTTCACTGTATTACGAGGATGAGACATTCAGCGAGCTGGAATATTCGAGGTATATGGCGAAACAGTACGGGACGAAGCACCGTGAAATACTGATTGAACCGATATCGCCGGAATTGATCGAGACAAGCATTTGGCATCTCGATGAGCCGATGACGGATCTGTCGACCATTCCGCTGTATCTCTTATGTCGAAAAGTTCGTGAATACGTAACTGTCTGTCTCAGCGGAGAAGGTGGTGACGAGGTGCTGTGCGGATACGATCGTTTCAAAGCCAGTCGTCTGCATAGATGGTATTCATTGCTGCCGGAGGTTATCCGGCGTCACCTGATCGCCGGGATGATGGATCGGCTGTCTGATCGGCCGCAGAAAAAGGGTCTGGTGAACATGTTAAAGCGTTTTATCGAGGGCGGGTTGCTGCCGGCAGACGGTGAGCACATGCGCTGGCAGTATTTTCTACCGCCGGTGATAGCATCGAATCTATTCCGTCCTGAAATCGCAGGCCAGATCGACTTTGACCCATTCGGGCCGATTCGCAGGTATCTTGGCGAGACGGTGTTTACCGACCGACTGGCAAGGGAATTGTACATCGACATCGGATTCACGATGCCGTCGAGCCCGCTGCAGAAAGTCGATAAGATGAGTATGGCCCATGCACTCGAGGTGCGTGTTCCGCTACTGGATCACGCATTTGTGGAATACTGTGCCACTGTACCCAGTCGTTGGAAGCTTAACGGGCTTGAGACAAAATCGATATTCCGGACTGCTATGAACGGCATTCTGCCGGATTTCATTCTGAAGCGTGGTAAACAGGGCTACAGTTTTCCGATCAAGAACTGGCTGAGGCGTGAGTTGAAGGATTACATGCTGGATATGATCAACAGTTCGGTGTTGATCCATGATACATTCGAGATGTCGTGTATTCATCGGCTGATCGATGAGCATATGCAGATGCGAGCAAACCATAACCATATCCTCTGGGCGCTGATCAACCTGGCGGTTTGGCATCGACTGTTTATTGAACAGAACCTGGCGGCGGCAGTACCGATTTCACCGGGAGGCCGACTTTGACAGTAAACGATCCAATCGTGCCAGTTGCGCATGATGTTACATCCGAGTCTGTGAAGAAACCGCCGAAATGGCTGATGGTTGCCAAGCTGTGCGTTTCCATCGCCCTGGTCGGGTATATATTAAGCGAAGTCGAATTTGGTGAGATTTTATCGGTATTCAGTACAACAAGGTTGTCTTATTTCGCCGTGGCGGTCGTATTGCTTTTTGTCGGTGTGGTATTCATGTCGTGGCGGCTGCAACTGCTGTTGAGAGCCAGGGGAATCGATATACCGTTCGGTGTGCTGTACCGATCATGCCTGGTGGCATCTTTTTTCAGGCAATTTCTGCCGTCGACGGTGGGTGGTGACGCCATCAGGATGTATGATGTCTGGAAGGCGGGCGCTTCAAAGACACTGGCGGTCACTTCACTGGTAGTGGATCGCCTGTCGGGTCTGTTGGCGATTGCTTCGATTGCAGTTATCGCGGTGTTTTTTTCAGGCGACCTGACGAGCCGTTTCCCCTTTCTATATTTCTGGGTACCACTGGGGGCGTTGTTCCTGTTCGCTGTCGCCGGAATTATCATCTGGCCTTCTTCGCTGCTGATTCAACTGGTGGAGGGTATTATCCGGTGTCTGCCGAAGCGATTCCAAGGTGTATTTCGTAAGCTGATCAATGCGGCGACCGCTTATCGACATAGCCATTATGCGATATTGAAGGCCGTGCTGATATCGGTGCTGTTCCAAGTCAACGTCGTCGGCATTTATTACATGAATGCAATGGCTTTGAATCTGGAGATTTCATTCCAGCATTTTTTTATTATTGTTCCGATTGCTGTGATCGTGATGATGGTGCCGATAACGATCAATGGTATCGGATTACGGGAAAGTGCATTTATTGTGTTACTGACAACTTATGGGGCGACCCACTCTGAAGCCGTGGCCTGCGCGTGGCTGGAGTATGCACTATCACTGCTGTTCGGGTTGGTCGGTGCGAGCGTTTACGTTTTTCGCCGTTGATGAAATCGTTTGTCCAGATTGCGTGGAAGCAACGGAGTATGGTGATCTGAATATCGGGGAATGATCATGGCTGAGCAGATTCTTCATAAACAGCCTGTGCTTGATTCGGTATCGGGCAAGGGCAAGCGTGCGATCCGGCAATACCAGTCATTTTTCATCGGTGAATGCGGGATGTTCCGCCTGTTTCACTATGAACTGGCGAGCATACTGGCATGTCCGATGCCGGGTTCGCCCGGTTACCTGCTTCGCAAGTGGTTGCTGCCCGGACTGTTCAGATCGGCCGGTCGGCGTGTGCAGTGGGGCAGGCATATTTCACTGCGTCATCCCGGGAAGATGGTCATCGGCGGTCATACTGCGATCGATGATAATTGTCTGCTTGACGCCCGAAGTCTCGAGCACGGTGATTTCCGGATCGGGTCACATGTTCTGATCGCACGAGGCTGTCTGATCCAATCGAAGGCGGATCGGGGATTTATCGAGATCGGCGACCATGCTGTTATCAGTACGCATTGTATACTTAATTCGACGGGCGGCATCCGGATCGGCAAGACGGTGGGGATCGGGAGCGCCTGTTTTATCGGCGGGGGGATGTACCGCACGTCAGATCCTGATACGCCGATCATCAAGCAGGAGCTCTATTCTTCCGGTCCGGTTGTGATAGAAGACGATTGCTGGATTGGAGCGGGGTCCGTCATTCTCGATGGTGTCACCATCGGGACCGGTTCAGTGATCGGAGCCGGTGCGGTCATTCACCAGGATATACCGCCGTTCACAACCGTAAATCCTTATCATAAGCTTGTGATGCTGCCCCGTGAGAGAAAACCGGCCGAGCCGGATGCTCGTGACGGAGAATAACAGGCGGGAAAGATACTGATGACAGGGAGCTGTAACAGATGGGAAGTACATTGAACCGCGAAGCAATCATATCGGCTGTTTACGCCGCGATCGATGAAGTAAACATGACGTTGCCGAAAGACCGGCATATCGCGAAATCGCCCGAGACGCGATTGAGCGGTGCGGACAGCGGGTTGGAATCACTGAGCATGGTGAATCTGATTGTTGAAACCGAGCAGCAGATTGAAATGGCATGCGGTCAGATGATCGATATTGCGAATCAGCAGGCAGCGTCGCGTGAGGATAATCCATTTCGAACGGTCGATACACTGGCCGACTACATCGGAATACTTCTGGAAGACGAGCAGAATGGATAAGTCAAGGACCTGTCTGACGGTATCGGATTTCAACCTGGGGAATCTGAATGCCCTGCTGGCGAATGATCCGTCAGTACCCGTGGTTCAGCCGCTGGAGTCGTCATACGGCCAGGTGTATCAGGTACTGACAGGTTACGCAGCGGCCTGTCAAGATCAGCGGCCGTATTGCGCGTTGATCTGGACACGTCCGGAATCGGTCATTCCTTCGTACGGGAGAATAACACGGTATGAAGAGGTTGATGCCGAGGTCGTGCTTTCGGAAGTACGTCAGTACGCGAATCTGATAGGACATGTTGCTGATGAAGCGGAGGTGGTATTCGTCGTCGACTGGGTCAGGCCGACGTATGATCGCGGATACGGCATGCTGGACATGCGCAGCGGCTGCGGCGGTATGAACCTGCTGATGCGGATGAACCTTGCATTATGTGACGCCTTATCATCGCGATCGAACGTTATTCTCCTGAGCAGTCGGCGGTGGTTTGAATATGCCGGCCGCCATGCATTCAATCCCAAACTGTGGTACATGGGTAAGATCCCGTTCAGCAACGACGTTTTCAAATCGGCGGTTTCGGACATCAAGGCGGCATTAAGGGGTCTTGCCGGCCTGTCACGCAAACTGGTGATCGTTGATCTGGACGATACGCTGTGGGGCGGCATCGTCGGCGACGTGGGTTGGGAGAATCTGGTTCTGGGCGGTCACGATCCGGAAGGTGAAGCATTCGTCGATTTCCAGCATGCCCTTCAAGCACTGACGAACAGGGGTGTTCTTCTGGGTATCGTCAGTAAAAACGATGATCAGGTTGCCCTGGAGGCGATCAGTCGTCATCCGGAGATGGTCCTGAAGCCGGACGATTTCGCAGGCCGGCGCATCAATTGGACGGATAAAGCCTTGAATGTCGCGGAGCTGGTAGCCGAATTGAATCTCGGGCTGCAATCCGCAGTATTTATCGACGATTCACCGTCTGAACGTGCACGCGTACGGGAAGCGCTCCCCGAAGTACTGGTGCCGGACTGGCCGAAGGATAAAATGTTGTATCGCAGGACGCTGCTCGAGTTGGACTGTTTTGATGTTCCCTCGATAACCCGTGAGGACCGTGAACGCGCGGGGATGGTCGTCAGTGAAAGGAAACGGAGGGCGATTCAAGTTGAAGTCGGATCAGTCGATGACTGGCTGGCGACACTCGATGTCCATGTCGAGATCGACCTACTCAATGCAGGCAACCTTACGCGGACTGTCCAGCTTCTGAACAAAACCAACCAGATGAACCTGACGACCCGTCGGATGACGGAACAGCAGTTCATGGACTGGTCGAGGATAGATACTCACCGCGTCTGGACATTCCGCGTTTCGGACAAGTTCGGTTCCATGGGATTGACAGGTATTCTCAGCGTATCGACCGGCGAGCATGAGGTAGATATTGTGGATTTCGTATTGAGCTGTCGTGTTTTCGGCCGGAAAATCGAGGAGACCATGTTGGCCGTTTCCTGCGACTATGCCAGGTCAGCCGGTGTGAAGCGGCTGACGGCAAGCTATCTTCCGACGGCGAAGAATCGGCCATGTCTGGACTTTCTGTTGCGGTCCGGGTTGCATCGAAGCGATTCGGGAGACATGTTTACATGGGATTCGGGCCGGGAATACCCCTTTCCGGAACAGTTGCATATCAGATGGTTGACGACGCAGGAGAATGCATCATGACACATGAAGCGCCTGACAGCCGCATCACGGTATGGTTTCTACTTGCGCTGTTGTTGATAACACTGTCGGCGGGTGGGATGAGGTTGTATCAACTGGATCAGCACGGGTTGGTCAGCAATGAACTATTTACTCTGCGGGACGCCATGAATATGGACCGTTGGATACTGGTGAAGTCATTGTCCTATCTGCCGACCACAGTCAGTTTCTATCTCAATGGCATACCGACGGATGACGTGGGTTTTGACGAATACAGTTCGTGGCGTCGTCACGGGATCGATGAATTTCAAGCCCGGCTGGCCTCTGCGACACTGGGCATTGTTTCTGTGCCGGTACTTGCGTTCGCTGCGTTGCCGGTAGTGGGGCGTCGTGCGGCGGTTCTGTCGGCGCTGCTGTTGACGCTGGCGATCTGGCATCTTGAATGGTCGCAGCATGCAAGATTTTACGTCCAGTGGTTTCTGCTGTTCAATTTATCCTATCTCATTTATTTTTCGGGCATGCGTACGGGTTCGAGCCTGCGTCTGGCGCTGGCGATGCTGTTTGCGGTACTGGCGTTGATGTGTCAGCCAATCGCGCTGATGATATTCGGGATTTTTGCGCTGGATTTTCTTTATCTGTACATATCGAAAAGAAAGCTTCCCATCGGATTATGGCAGATATTGATACCGGCATCGGGATTCCTGGTGTGCGTGTTCATGCTGGCATGCGATGTCATGACCAGAACGAAGGGTTTCAATGATTTTCTTGAGCGTGAGGCGGTGCACGGTCCGCTTCGGGTAGGACCGGAGCATGTCTTCAAGGTCGGGTTGCCGGTTGTGATACTGGCTGTGCCGGCGGCATGGATATTATGGCGGTTGAACAGGCGGCTGTTCTTTTATCTGGTGATGGGTGTGGCGGTACCGATTCTCTGTTTTTCGTTTCTGGCGATCAGACATGTGGTTCATGTCCGTTACACCTTTGTGGCACTGATGCCGTGGCTATTGCTGGCGGCGGTCGTGTTGGATCGGATAATCGACCATCTCAAGCCGGCGCTCGGCCTGGTGGTCGCCTGGTCGCCGGTTGCGATATTATCCGCCGCCATGTTGATGGTCGATATTGCTTATTACAAGGGCGGTTATGGTTATCGTGAACGATATCGTGAAGCATTTTCCTATGTCAGTCGTCACCGGAAGAAAGTCGACCTTGTCTATTCGAGCAATACACCACCTGCCAAATACTACCTGGGTGATCCGGAGGTCTTGCCGATGCCGACGGATTGGCGGATGGTACAGAGCCGGGGTCGGCCGGCCTGGTTTGTCGTTCTGTCGAATCCTTCCGATACTGTAAATGCCCTGCCCCTGAGCGAACAGTTGCAGTTGAAATCTGTTTATACCAACCGGGTGATGTATCCCCAGGTGACTGTCGCGGTATATTACTATGAACCTTTTTCCATGACAGACGCTGGGCGGAAGATGCCCGAGCGAACGGCCATAGCAGGTATCATTGCGCATGTCGAGTAATCCGAAGAGCGAACAGACGTTGCCGGTTGTGTTGATCGAGGATATGCCGTTTAGCGTCATCGACGAACGGTCCTGCGTACGGTATATCATGGATCGTCTGGCAGAGGGTACGGGTGGATGGATTATCACGGCCAATGCCGATCATTTAAGACGATTTGTGAATGACCTTTCCTATCGTGCGTTGGTGAACTCGGCGGATTTGGTTGTTGCGGACGGTATGCCGTTGATCTGGCTGAGTCGTCTCCAGGGTCATGCACTGCCGGAGCGTGTTGCCGGTTCGACGATTGTTCATACCATTGCCCGATGTGCTGCTGGAGAAGGCCGCTCGTTATTTCTTCTGGGCGGCGACCCTGGCATCGCGGAGCAAGCGGCCGGGGCTTTGCAAACAAGATATCCCGGACTGAAGATTGCCGGTACGTATTGTCCGCCCTATGGTTTTGATCAGGACGACCGGGAGGTGGACCAGGTCAGGCAAACGGTGGTTGCATCGAAACCCGATATTATTTATGTGGCACTGGGTTCACCGAAGCAGGAAAGACTGATCCATCATCTGCGTGAAGACTGTCCCGGAGCATGGTGGATGGGTGTCGGGATCAGTCTGAGTTTTATTACCGGACACGTCCGGCGTGCGCCGGTCTGGATTCAGAAAATCGGTTTGGAATGGGTTCATCGTCTTATTCAGGAGCCCCGTCGGCTCGCGAAGCGATACCTGATGGAAGATCTGCCTTTTGTGGTCCGATTATTAGTCAAGTCGGCTTTTCAACGTTGTCGGGTGAGGCCGTCGCGTAGCCGGGAGGGAGTCACAGGTGATCAACCGTTTGAACATTAAGAACAACCTGAATGTAAATAATGACATAATGACGGCATGATCCGGTAAGATGGATATGAAATGACATTACGTGCAGCCGAACAAAGCCTGACATTGCCGACCCGCTTCAGCGAGCCGAAGCAACCTGCTCAGCGACTGTCCGATTTACGTGCGGTGGTCTTGCTGGCAGGTTCCGTGCGTGCCGATCCCTTGCGTAAGATGACAGGGCGCAACCTGCTCGAGCTGCCGGTTGCATCGCATTACACTGTGATGGACTGCTGGAAGCAGCAACTGTCATCGATGGCCCAGCATTTCGAGATCGATCCGCTTGCCGTTCGAATCATTGTGGATCGCGGTGTTCCCATGCAGATTACCGATACGCATGACGGTTCGATCAGACTTTATGTTGAGCAGGATCCATCGGAATATCGTGGTACTGCCGGATTGCTCAGTGATCTGGCCCGTGACTATGGCGATAACGATCTGATGCTGGTGGTACGAGCGGCTCAGCTTCTGGTTGAGCCGCTGGCGGATCTGGCCGGCCGCCTGGTCGATGCGCATGCGGATGTGGGACTGATGAGTCTGGCGGATGGTACGCCTGTGGGTGTTTCTCTGGTTCGCTGCGGCTGCCTGCGAGGGATCAATCCGGTCGGATTTGTCGATTTCAATGAGCAGGCATTGCCCAGTATCGCCCGCAGCGGTCACGTTCAGGTTGTCCGATATCCACAAATCGTCGGGATGTCCATCCGTACGTTAAAGCACTATATCAAAGCTCTTCATGCGTATCACAGTTATGCATCGGGTCGGCTGGATCATATATCGAATACGTGTGAAGACTGGCATGCCACGTTCGGCATTATCGAGCCGGGTGCAACGGTTCATCCAACGGCAGTGGTACATGATTCCGTGGTCATGGGTGGTGCAAGAATTGAACATGATGCGGTCATGGTCCGTTCGGTCATTTGTCCTGGAGCGGTAGTTCACAGGAAATCGAGTATTATCGAATCACTGGCCGGTGTGCATGGTACTCATGGAGGCGAATTCCATTGATCATTCCACGTCGACTGGTCAAGATGGGGTGGAGGCCGGCGCATCTGGTTGCCGTGGTCATTCTGCCATTGCTCGGTTTCATTATGACATTCGGTCAGTGGCAATCCATCTGGAGGATTTCGACGACGCGAATTGAAGCAGGGCATGTACTTCTGGTGCCCATGATTATGGTCTGGTTGGCCTGGGTGAGACGAAGCCGGATACAGCTATGTCGTCCCGTGGGCGGGTGGCTGGGCATTCTGATTATACTGGGTGGTGTTTTCGTGCATATTCTCGGGAGGGTTCAATCGCAGGACATTCTTCTGCATCTGTCGGCGGTTCTGATCACGGCCGGGTGTCTGGTAACGGCGACGGGGAGGGATATTTTTGTCAAGTTCCTGCCGGCTTTTGTGGTGATGATTTTTCTCGTGCCATTGCCGCTGAAGTGGTGTCATACGATTTCCTACCCCGTTGAACTGGCAACGGCTGAGCTGGCGAGTGTCATTTACAGTTCGGTCGGTATACATGCCAGTCTTGATGGTGAAATACTCAGGATCAACCATGTTGCTTTACCGGTTTCCGAAGCGTGCGAAGGGCTTTCGATGGTTTTTGCGCTGTTTCTTGTATCGTATGGATTTGTGTTCGGCCTGCCGCTTCGCGGTTCCGCCCGTGTGATTATTTTACTATTGACTCCGTTTTCAGCGGTTTTCTGTAATGTGATTGGCCTGATTGCGATTTTCTGGCTGTACAGTTATATCAATCCGGAGCATGTGAATGTACTCTATCAGTTATGCGACTGGGTCATGCTGCCGGTGGCTTTCATGCTGTTGCTCGGGATCATCAAGCTGCTGATTTGGGCGTCTATTCCTGTCAGGCAGTTTACACTGGCATATGAATACTGAGTACGGGATATTCGTGATGAACAAAGCAGTTTTACAGTTGAATGGAATTATGCGGTCTTTTATTGACCGTTGGTCTGCCGTCGGACTTGCATGACGATATTTTTCGTGACGGCAACAGGAATCAACAGATGAAACAGAACTCGAACATCACAGCGGCGGAAGGGTCGAGCTTTTGGCAGGATGGCGTTGATACGTCGCATGATGATACAAAACGTATCGGTAGACTGTTGGGTCTGCTTCGCGGACGGTTGCATTGGGCGATTCTGCTGGCATTGTTTCTGGGTTCGGCCGGTGGTGTGGCAGGCTATTTTCTCAAGAAGCCGATGTACATGGGGGCGGGACAGATCGAAATTATTCCGAAGCTTCAAACCATCATGTACCAGACGGATGAGAAGAACATACCGCCGATGTTCCATTCCTATTTTGATACGGAACTGGCTAAGATGCAGAGTTCGCGTGTTTTGAGTCGGGCGTCGTCCAATGAGCAATGGCGCAAGGCGGTCAGCGAATCAACGCGAGAAGTATCTCAATTGATTGAACGCTGGCGTCTGTCGGTGAAACGGGGCGGGAATAATTCCTACCTGGTGTCGGTGTCCTATGAGCATGAAGACCCCAAATTAGCCGCCACGGGCGCGAACGCCGTCATTGACGCCTACCTTCAGATCGCCAACGAACGGGAGCAGGAAAAGGAAAATGTTATTCTCGGCGAGTTGTACAAATACAAGGAGGAGCTCGAGCGCCAACTGCACGAACTTCAGCAGAAACGGCAGAAGTTGATTGACCAGTACGGTATTGAATCGGTAGAAGCCGTTTACAACAACAAGCTTGGGCAGCGTGATGAATTGGAAAAAGAGCTGAAGCAAATTCAGTTGGAGATTTCACTGGTCAGCGGAGAAACAGATACGGAAGGCTCTGGTGACGATGCCATCCAGCATTCGATCGCCTATTATGCTTCCGTCGATAAGAAGATCCAGGAGCTGATCGAGGAAAAAGAAGATATAGAAGATCAACTCGAGGAAATGGAGGCATTGGGCAGGGGTGAAAATCATCGAGAAGTGATCAAACAGAATGCAATGCTTGACCTAGTGAATCAGCAGATCGACCGCCGAGCACAGGCATTACGTACCGGCAAAGTTGAAGACATATTGACGGATGACATGTCCATCGGTGATGTTTCGACACTCGGCGGGCTTCGTATACGGGAGCAACAATTGAAGCAGATGCTCGACAAGGTCAAGCAGGAGGCAACGGAACTCGGGCGTGTCAATATGGAAATGAGGACACTGGAGGAGGAAATCGCAATTACACGTCAGCAATTGGAGAAACCGACACTCGAGATCAAGAAGCGTAACATCGAGTCTGCGCTCAGCAACAGGTTGAACGTGATGAATTACGCTTCCACGCCTGATGAACCATATAATGACGGCAAGCGGAAACAACTGGTGGTAATGGGTGTGGTTGGCGGCGTTTCGACGGGCTTCGCCGTGATGCTGATCATCGGCTGGTTCGATCCGAGGCTTCGGCATATCGACGATCCGCATTCAGTGCTCACGTCTCATCGTGTTCTGGGTATGTTGCCCACGCTTCCACAGGATCTGTCCGATCCGCAGGAGGCTGAGATCGCCGCGCTATCCGTGCACCATATCCGTACGCTCCTCCAGATCGGTCATACAGGACGTTCCCGGGTCTATTCCATTACAAGTCCCGCGGCGGGATCGGGTAAAAGCAGCTTGTGTGTGGCGTTGGGGCTTTCATTTGCGGCCAGTGGTGCCAGGACGCTGCTGATCGACTGCGATGTGGTAGGCAGCGGCCTGTCGCGCATGCTTCATTCGATCATGTACCGGCCCATACAGGCGGTATTGCGGGAAATGCAACTGGTTACGGATGATCAGTTGGAGAAAGCCGAGCGTATCGCGGCGGAAAGCGGCAGGCCGTTGAAAGAGGTCGTTATCGAGCAGGGGCTTCTGACGCGGGATCAGTCGGCTGAAATCGACAGTCGTGAGAGTGGTCGGTCGATCGGCTTGCTCAATGCCTGCAACGGCGAGGCTATTCAATCCTGTATTTTCGCCGCACAGCACAACAAACTTCATATTCTGCCGACCGGTTCAGCCAGGCCGCAGGACGCCGGGTCTCTGTCGCCGGATATGCTGAACCGGGTGATCGCCAAGGCCCGCGAGCAATATGATGTGGTTCTGATCGATACCGGTCCGGTTCTGGGTTCACTCGAAGCGACCATGGTGACCGGAGAAGTCGATGGCGTCATCTTCATCGCTTCCCGGGGTGACGACAGAACCCTGACAAGCCGGTCGTTGGAATCACTGCAGTCGATTCATGCAAGAATCGCCGGTATCGTATTCAACCATGCCCTCGGTGCTGATCTGGAAAGGTCGACTTATGGCAGTATCTCCATGTCGCAGAATCGTCGCATGCATGCCGATTCTGAGGCTGCTGCATCGGCCAATACGTTACGCATTGATACGGAAGTTTACGGTCCACTCGGTTCGGCCGTCGCCTCCTTCATGACAGGATCGCGTCATCATTGATCTGTTGATGGGTCTTTTCAGAATTTTCAAGACGAAAATCGATGATAACCAGTACTGAACAATCAGATCCGAACGGGCATCCCCATACGATATGGGGTTTGAATCCGGTGCAGTTGCATGACCGGTTCTGGGCCGCCCGTGGCGTTCAGGTTATCAGGCAGGGAGAACCAAGCGAATTGGCATCCAGCGCTGAGCTGTTTCTGTTGTCAGATCCCCATTCGCTGACCATTTTTCGCCTTGCCCAACTGGTGGAAACACTGAGTTGGTTGAAGCCGCGGGTGTTATTTGTACGATTGCATAACACACGCGGTTTGGGTTATCGAGAGCGGGTTATCACTGACGGGAATGATCGATTCATTCGTTTTGAACGTGTTTACAATACCCAGGATTGGCGTTTGGGACGCGTGGCATTGACGCCCAGCAGGGAAGTGGCTTCATTCTGGCAGAACAGTACCGATCCCCGCAACAGTTGGCAGCAGTTGCGCCGGTCGATTGATTTATATCAGCGATCCACGCTTTCTATCAATGGACGTGTTTACGACAGTGCCTATGAGGAAGAGCTGTCAGCATTTATACGTGAACTGGTTCAGGTCTGGCAACGGCCGGATGTCACGATCAGGCGGGTCAGGCGTCTGCGTGATCATGTCTGGTGCGATCCGGATTTTCATATGACATCCGAAACCCGTTTCGTCGGCCCCGTCTGGATAGGAGCAGGCCGGTCGCTGAATGAGATTGACAGTGTGGTCGGTCCTGCGGTGCTCTGGGACGAGCCGGAAAGACGGCCCGAGGTACCGGTACTGGAGTGGCAGGAAATCGAACCGACGGAGGTGCTCTCACGACCGGTCAGACCGAAATCATTATCTTCATTCCAACGCATCGGGAAGAGAGCCTTCGATATTGTTTTTGCACTCGTGGCACTGCTGTTGTCGCTGCCGCTTTACCCAGCGGTTATGCTGGCCATATGGCTGGAAGACGGCTGGCCGTTTTTCTTCGCTCACAATCGCGAGTCCATGGGTGGGCGTGAGTTTCCCTGTCTGAAATTTCGGACCATGCGGAAAGACGCGGAAAAGATCAAGGCCAGTTTTCAGCGTGAAAATGTTTCAGATGGCCCGCATTTTTTCATTGAAAAGGATCCCAGGCACACGCGCGTCGGCCGGTTTCTTCGAAAAACCAACCTCGACGAATTACCGCAGTTCTTCAATGTACTGCTCGGTCACATGTCGATTGTCGGACCCCGGCCGAGTCCCTACAGCGAAAACCAGTATTGCCCGCCGTGGCGTGAGGCGCGATTAAGTGTTCGTCCCGGTATCACCGGCTGGTGGCAGGTGAATCGATCACGTGAGCAGGGTCTTGATTTCCAGGAATGGATTCGATACGACATCGAGTATGTCGAGCGTATGAGCTGGCGACTTGATCTGTATATCATTTACCGCACTTTGCGGATCTGCCTGAAAATGTAATCGCAGGTGTGCGCCGGCACACCATGGATTCGCCAGTAGATTGCTGATTGAAAAGACCGTCCTGAATCACAGGACGGTCTTTTTTTAACCATTTTGCGGCATTTGGTGAAAGTGATACGTAAGCGTCCGGCCAACCCACACCCTTGACAGTGTAGAGCAGTGATGATGAAT
>CAYRND010000015.1:0-38096 GCA_964425365.1 uncultured Phycisphaeraceae bacterium | reverse complement strand
ATCAGGTCACGACTGAAGCGCACCAGGGGACCTTGATAGCGCTGTAGTGTTAAGCAGAATGACCAGAATAGTCAGTAGCCGGAGCATGATATCGTCCTTTGTGAATCGGTGATCATAACGGAACTGATAATTGTAGGCGGGTGACATAAGTGATTCAAAGATTATCCATAGCGGATGCGGGATTTCGAATTGTGAATTGATTAATCAATTTAAGCCGCACACGTTAATTGTCATCTCACCTGGTTAACGTAGCCCGGAAGATATGCGGCTTAAATTGACGAATGGTGATTATCGCATTTCGGGTCGATATGGTCAAATTCGTCTGATTTTTCGGGCAATGAGATAGTGAGGCCGTCATAGGCGAGTTGGATGCCGGGTGGCAGTCGCGTTTCGAGCTCAGCATGTCTGACGTCGTGTGCAATGTGTGTGAAGAAGGCTTGTTTCGGCCGGATCATTTCGGTCTGGCGGATGGCCTGGTCGATGGTGAGATGGGTTGGGTGGTGCCGGTATCGTAGTGCGTCGATGACGAGTACATCGAGGTCAGTGAGTAGCGGATAGGTTTCGGGTGGTATGCTGGAGACGTCGGTGCAATAGGCGATAGCATGACCTTCGAATTCGATTCGGAACCCGAGTATGGGAAGTCGGCCGTGCATCAACCGGAGGGGCGTCCACGCCGCGCCGAACAAATCGATGGTTCGGCCGGGTTCGAGTGGGTGTGGTATCAATCTGGCGACGAACGATTGGTTGACGTTTTTATGAGGGTCGAAGATATAGACGAACATGGCGCGTAGCCGTTCGATGACACGTGGTTCGGCGAAGATATCGAGCGGCGTGTTCATTACAGCGTTAAAGCGTCTCAGGTCGTCGATACCGAGCAGGTGGTCGGCGTGAGCGTGTGTGAAGAGTACGGCGTCGAGCCGGTCGAGCTGATGTCGCAGTGCCTGTTGGCGTAGTTCCGGTGCGGTATCGATGAGCAGCTGGCGGACGGCCGGTTCGTTTGACGTGGTATTCGGGTAGCGGACGAGTGCGCTGGGGCGAGAGCGTTGATCGCGCGGATCGTCAGATGAGCATACCTCGCACCGGCATCCGATCATGGGCACGCCCGCACTGGTGCCGGTCCCGAGAAAAACCAGTTCGATTGACATGAATCGGATTGTACCGTCAGGGATGACCATCTGCCAGAGAGGTGAGCCGGCGTGCGGAATGATGTAAAATAGCCATGATTATTATCATATGTGACATATCACTCGTTATTAAGATGCCGGTGTTGCACTGGTGATTAAAAGTGTTTGAAAGGCGGGTAGTGTGTTGAAAGCAAACAGGTTGAGATGCGGTCTGTGTTTCATGGCGGCGATGTTTATGTTCATGTTTCCGAACGATATGATCATTGCTTCGGGTAAGAAGCCCGACTGGTATGTCGGTGATGATGATATGTGGCGAATTCACGAGGGTCTGTTGAGTAAGTCGCCGCCGCCTATCGATGTTGCTCACTGGCGTAACGGCAGGGTTACGGGGGCCCAGACGAAAGGCCGGATCATCGTGCTGGATTTCTGGGCGACGTGGTGCGGGCCGTGTCTGCGGAGCATACCGCACAACAACCGGTTGTATGAATCGTACCGTGACGAAGGGGTGTTGTTGATAGGTATCTGCGGTTCAGACCGTCAGGATCGTATGCCGCGTGTAGTTGAGGATCATGGAATACGTTATCCGGTGGCCCGCGATCATCAGCGTCGCACGGCATCATCGTGGCGTGTGAGGTGGTGGCCGACCTATGCGATCATTGATCGTGACGGTGTGGTGAAAGCGTTCGGCATTCGGCCGGACCGTATCGAAGCATTTCTTGATGAACTGCTGATCGAGCAGCCGTGGGAGGAGCCTGCGGCGACAGAGGCTGATGTTGATTCGCGTGATGCGGCGACGGTGACGGAAGAGGGTAGTCAAGTTGAAGGAGATGCGGATACTTCCCGTGCGATACCGGATATCTGGTTGGAGGGCGATGCTGAAGAGAGAGGCCGGTTGATGGTTCTCTCGGAGCGTGGTGAATTACCGCAGCTGAAGATAAGCCGGTGGCTGAGCGGCGAGCCGGCAACGCTGGCAGGATTGAAAGGCAGTTGGGTGCTGGTGGATTTCTGGTCGACGTGGTCGGGTCAGTCGGTAAGTCAGTTCCCGGTACTGCAGTCATTGCATGAAGCATATCATGACAAGGGGCTTGAGATAGTCAGTATCTGCCATGAGCTGGAATGGGAGAAGGCAGTGGCTATGATCGAGTCGCATGGCATCGGTTATCGTGTGGGTGTGGACGATCAGATGCAGAGCGGCGGGGATTTCGCGGTCGATGGATATCCTGATTATTATCTTATTGATCGTGACGGGCGGATTAAGTTTGCGGATATACGTAATCATTGTTTGAAGGATGCGGTGGAGTGGGTGATGGTCAATGAAGCAATGATCAATGAAGCAATGGTCAATGAAGCAAATGAGCGATGAGGTAAAAATGGGGGGGGCAAGGTTGGTGGGTCAGGGTTTGTGATTTGGGATTCAATAAGGACGGTTCGGGTTTGTTTGCTGGCTGGCAGGAGTCTGCACGGGTTGCTGTTCGTGATATCGGAGATGGGGTGCTATTCTTTGCAGGGTTGGAGGACGAGGATGTGAGTTTCGGGCGATTGTGGGAGCCAGAGAGTGGTCTCGATGGGTAGTTGGTTTTCGGGCTGGGCCGAGATATGGTATCGGCCGGGGAAGATGCGTATGTTGACGTTACCGAGTTCGTTGGATGTTTCTTCGGAATCCGACCACCACAGTTCATGGAAGAGGCTTTGGATGACGTCACCGACGGCGGTCATGCGGTTATCGTCATCGATGATCGCGGCATTAGGGTCGGCGAGTTGATCGGCGTAGAGTCCGGCGAACCAGATGCCGTGTATATTCGGTTGAGCGAAGAGGAGTCTGAGGATGGTGTCCATATTGACGGCGGCGTCGACCATGGTATCGCCGCCGACTTCGAGAGCGGAGATGAAAACGGGTACTGGCATATGAGTCATCCGGTTGATTCCGCCGAGTACGCGAACGTGTGAGACATTTCCTGTATATCGCTGATCGATGGCGACGTAATCGAAGTTGACCTGAAGTTCGTGGAGCGTGGTGACCTGCTTGTAGACCTGGTTACCCCGTTGCCCGGACAGTCCGTCGTCGAAACGGAGTCCGATTTCGAGTTCGGGGCACTCGGCTTTGGCATGATCGAGCATAAGGCGCAGCATGGGCACGCCGAGTCGATCTTCGATCATACTGTGGCTGGTGAGGTAGCTGTAGATATCGAGTTGGTGTGTCCGCCTGCAGGCCTGATCGACTGAGCAGTCGATGCGTGCGATGACGGCCTGCTTGAGTGCCTGGCCGTGGAGTGGCACGAGCCAGTCGGGGTTTCGGCCGATGTCGGCGGACAAGATCTGTCCCCATCGCAGAGTCATGTTGTGTTCAGAGGCGGCATTGATCAGTTCGAACATTGCGGCGTTATCCCCCGGGTCTGTTTCCGGCGTCGGCTGCGAACGGGACCAGTCGGATAACCGTTCGAGTGACAGTGAGTTAAAGACGTTCATCAGTGGATGATCCCACTTAGGCTGAGTGTGATTATCCGGATCGCCGGCGACGAACCCGATGGGGAAGGCGTGACTGAGCTGGCGGATGCGAACGGTGACGTTCGGGACGGGCTGATCTTTGTCGTTTAAAACGATGATTCGCAGGTCGGTTTTTCGTATTTCGTCGATTCTATCTTCAAAGAGTCGTGTCCAGTCACCGTGCTGGAGTTGTGCATGGGTGGGTGTTACTGCTGAAAAAAGCGTCAGTATGGCGGCTATGGCAAAGAGCATTGCAGGGAATGTAAGCGTGCTGATCCGTTCGGGGTCAATGTGTATCAGGCGAATTTGTGTCATCAGGCTGGATTCCGCAGTCGGCATGTCAGAGCAGGATACGTCAAGCGGTCGGGTTCATCCATCGCCGGACCTGTCCGGAGGTGAACATATCGCCGGGCGGGGCCATCATTTTGATACCCGACCCCGGCAAACCTACAATTGTAGGCGATATCGGGATAACCAAGAAACATGAGGTCGATATGAAACACGTTATTCATAGTAAGTTGTTCAAACCACTGGTTTTGTGTGTGATTATCACGGCGGTGTGCGTGACATTCGGCAGTACCTGGGCCCGTCAGAGCAGCACGCTGGAGCAACTGGGTCTGCTGGTAGATATCCGTCATGAACTGGTGAGCGAGTATGTGGAGGAGCCGGATCAGGACCTGCTGGTGGAGTCGGCGATTTTCGGGATGATCGAGTCGCTGGAGGATCCTTATACGGTATACTTTCCGCAGGAGGAGCTGGAATCATTTGAGAAGCAGGTATTGGGCACGTTTTCGGGTATCGGTGCGGAGATCGACATCCACGACGATCGTCTTCGGATCGTGACACCGCTCGAGGATTCTCCCGCCTGGCGATCCGGTGTGATGGCGGGAGACATTGTTCTGGAGATCGAGGGAGCGTCGACCGAGGGTATCAAGATAACCGAAGCGGTGGATAAGCTGACAGGCGAAGAGGGTACGGATGTGACGATCCTTGTGAGGCATGAATCGGGTGAGGAGGAGTTGATTACGATCACGCGTGCGATCATCAATATCCAGACGGTCCGCGGTTTCAGGCGTGGTATGAACCAGCATTATGATTTCATGATGGATCATGACAACCGGATCGGATATATCCGATTGACACAGTTTACCGAGAGCACGGTGGATACATTGCATGATGCGCTCGAGGCGTTGATTTCGCAGGACGTTCGTGGTCTGGTTCTGGACGTCCGTTACAACGGCGGTGGATTGCTCGATGCGGCCGTGCGGATCAGCGATATGTTTCTTGAAGGGGGTCACACGATCGTCTCGGTGAAAGGCCGGCAGGTCGAGGAGCAGGTTTACAGTTCGACGGACCAGACGCTGCTGCCGGAAGTTCCGCTGGTGATTCTGGCGAATGAAGCGAGTGCATCGGCATCAGAGATTGTGACGGGTGCGATTGCGGAGAACGGTCGCGGCCTGTTCGTCGGCACGCGGACGTTCGGGAAGGGCAGTGTGCAGCAGGTTCGCAAGCTGGAAGGCGGCCAGGGCGCGATCAAGATGACCAATGCCTATTACTACCTGCCGACCGGGAGGAACATTCATCGGAAAAAGGATGCCGAAGTATGGGGTGTTGATCCCAGCGAGGGTTCATACGTACCGATGGATTATGATGAACGAACGGAGATGATCAAGATACGACGCGAGTCGGACAAGGTGAAGGATACAAACGGCGATGAAGCGTCATTAGAGGTTACGCCGGAGTGGATAGAAACTGAGTTGCATGACAAACAACTGGCTGCGGCATTGGAAGCGATTATGTGCAAGCTGGAGACGGGTGAATGGCCTAAGGTGGGTCAGTCGAATGTGGATGAACTGGTTAAAGCCGGCAAGCGGGAAGCGTTGATCCGTCGTCGAGATCTGATCAAGGAACGTCTGCTGGAGATTGAAAACGAGTTGGAGGAGCTGGAGAAGGAAACGGAAGAGGCCGCCGTGGATCAGGAGGATAACGATGATATGGCGGTCGAGGATCGGTCAGCGGATGTGATGCCGCCAGTCGATGATCCTGTGGATGATCCGTTGATTGAAGAAGCGGATGAATCCGTTTTGATGGATTCCGAGTATGAGGACGCCGCCGAGTCGGGGTCTGCTGTGGAAACCCGTTCGGCGGAAGAAAAGGAGCCGGTGGAAACGGATTCGCCGGTGCCGGTTGATCAGCCGTGACGCATATACTGGGTATTGAAACGAGTTGTGATGAAACCGCGGCGGCGGTAGTTTGCGGGGGGTGTCATGTTCTGTCCAGTGTAGTTTCATCGCAGCATAATCTGCATGAAGCGTACCGTGGTGTGGTTCCTGAGATAGCGAGCCGGGCGCATCTGGAAAGAATTCTGCCGGTGGTGCGTCATGCCCTTGAAGAGGCGGGAATGCCTGTGGGAGGGATTGATGCGGTTGCGGTGGGTAATCGTCCTGGTCTGATCGGTTCGCTTATTGTGGGAGTAAGCGGCGCGAAGGCGCTTTCCTGGATGCTGGGCAAGCCATTGATCGGGATCGATCATGTCCGTGCGCATTTATATGCGGCATGTCTGAAGACAGTCCGGGGAGAGGCAGCGATTGAACAGACTGAGATATACCCTGCGCTGGGATTAGTCGTTTCGGGCGGGCATACGAGTCTGTATGAGGTGAATTCGCCGGTATCATTGCGTCCGCTTGGCCGGACGATCGATGATGCTGCGGGCGAAGCGTTTGACAAGGCGGCGGTGATCCTGTCGTTGGGTTATCCGGGTGGTCCGGCGCTTGACCATCTGGCACAGACCGGTGATGCCGAAGCGTATTCGTTCCCGCGGTCGCTGCTGGGTCGGGATAGCCTGGATTTTTCGTTCAGCGGATTAAAGACGGCATTTCTGTATACGGTACGGGGCAAGCCGAAGGGGCGTGGCCGGGATGTGTATTTCGAGCGTACCGGTTCGCATCTGGGTGATGATCAGAAGGCGGATCTGGCGGCGTCATTTCAAGCGGCGGTAGTGGATATTCTGATTATGAAACTGGAGCGGGCGTTGGAAAGGTTGGATGCGTCCGGACGGCGTCCGGCGTCACTGGTGATCGGGGGTGGTGTGAGTGCGAACTCGCTTTTACGTTCACGTGCCGGGGTTTTCGGTGAATCGCATGGCATTCAGGTTTTCATTCCGCCGATGGGATTTTGTGTTGATAATGCGGCCATGATTGCGGGTCTGGCTTATCATGATTTTATTGCGGAACGTTATGACGATCTGGGACTTCCTGCTGTTGCCACGACGGATATTTTTGACAAGGCGTGTTGAAAGTAATCAGCGTTGATCGATACTTGACTGAATATTTTTAGCTCGATTTACGTATCGAGTTTAAAGTCATCAGCGGGTATGTTCGAGGTGTGGTGGTTTGTATGGAGTAAAGGTTACACGGTCGGCATATTGATCGTATCAACATGCCGACCGTGGCGGCCTTATGTGGATGCCCCCCGTTTCTGTATTCGAATGGTGTTTGTATTTCAGTAGCTCATGGCGATACCGAAGACGCCGTAGACGGAGTAGTCGTCATCGCCTGTGCCAAGGTCCATACTCAGTTGTTCGGTGGTATCCCCGAGAACGAGACAGTGGACACCGGCGTAGATTTCCCACTGGCCGTATTCGGGCGGCATGAAGGCCAGCGGCATACTGAGGTCGGCGCCGATATCGAAGTATCCGAACGTTTCATCTTCCAGGATACCGTCGCCGTTGGTATCAGCTTCGTAGTAATTGTCCAGGCTGAGTCCGACGGTCATGGGGATGCTCAATGTGACGGGGTAGTCGATGCTCTCGACGAGTACGAAACTCGGTGCGATGCCGAACTCCATGTAGGATCCGAGTTCGTTACCGCCGTCCGATCCGCCGCCGGAGCTGTCGACTTCGACGGCGAAGAGTATGTATGGGCTGAAGGAGAGTGGGCAGCCGAGCTCTTCCATGATCCCGGCATCATCGTATGAGATGGCGAGGTCGAATTCTTCGGCGAAGGTCGCGCCGTTGGCCGGGTCGTAGAGATAGATATACGAGAGATCGGCGCCGAAGTTGGCGGGCAGTCCTGCGGAGAGTCCCATGAACCCGTCCGCTTCGTACCATTTACTGCTTGTGGAGGCATGGTCATGGAAGCTGTTCCATGTACCGAAGTATCCGTCGAGCGAGAAATCGTCGTTTTCGTACAGGTTGAATGTGAGTGAGGCACCGGGCTGCAAGATGAATCCCTGGTTTTCCTGTCCGATTCCACGGAACCAGTATTCGGTAACGACATCGGCTGAGACGTCGAGTGATATTTTACCGTTGTTGACAGGCAGTTCATCTGCATCCTGTGCCAGGCCGATACCCGGCAGTGCAGCAAGCAGGCCGACCGATAAACCAGGCAGCATGTTCCGAAGCATCCAAGACAATCTTCCGTCAATTCGTCGCATGATCGACTCCTTAAATTGAGTGACAAACCAACCGACTCGTGCGAATCCGTGCACTGCACGGCCATGTGGAGGCAACATGCAATCACGGTGCCACAAACAGACAAGGTTCAGCCGTGGTATTGATAGTTTTTGTCATGACATGTGTTTATGTAAATACGGGTGTTGTCGGATAGAATTTTCACTGCTTACAGATTAAGCAGCCATAGGGATGGCGCCTGGATAACAGGCAGTGAATTGCAGTGTGTGGTTATGCACTGACCATCATGTCTGCTGATCAAAAATGTGCATGTATTGGGATATAGATCATGTCATCATCAGGCGGGCGCGAGTCCGCGGTAGAGTTCCTGAACGCGTTGTGATTGGTCGCGTCGAACGGATTCGAGCGTGAGCCTGGCGATTTTGTAGTTTGCCTGGTCTTCGGGTGTGACGCGGCAGTGTTCCTGGATAACGGCGTAGATGAATTTGAAAGCGTCGCGTGGCTGGTGCATCTGATCGAGTGCGTCGATGATGATATCCCGGCTGACGTCATGTTCGAACAGGTCGGTGAGGTTGATCGGATCGGCTTCGTCGTCGCGGCAGGCCTGGACGCGGCTGTTGCACAGATCGTACAGAGTGGGTCCGGACCAGGCGAGTCGGTCGATCATATTCTGTTTATCGAGTCTGGCTTCCTGGAAGAACTGGCCGGATTCCCGCATGAGCAGGTGTCTCAGTTCGAGCGGTAGCAGGAGTTTGAACCCGATTCCGTCCTGCTGGAGGAACTTGTTATCGAACATAGGCCAGATGATGGCCTTCATCTTGTCGGGGTTGCCGCTGACGAGTGTGGGTTCATCGACACGGTCGACCAGCACGATCATGCCGGTGAATCCGAGTTTTCGCAGCACGTTGAAGAGCTTACGTGTGAGCTGGTACCGGCTGTCGCGCTGGACCTGCAGTGATTTAGACGCGATGGGCAGTGGTTGTCGTGCGAGTTCGCGTGTGCCGATATCGACGAATACCTGTCTGAGGTCGAGCAGGTTTCGATCGATTGCGTGAATTTCCTTTAGAATCTGATTGCATCGCCACCAGATGACGGCATGCCGCCAAACCCAGTACGCCCAGAAAACCGCCGCGCCGGCGAGTGTCAGGCCACTGGCGAGTGGCAACCACCAGGGTTGATTACGGATATGTACGATCAGTTGTGCAACGATGGATCCTGCAGCTGCGATAGTGAGTAATGACGCGGTGAACTTAACGGCCGACAGTGACAAACTTCCGGCGAGATGACGGTTGAGTCTCAGCGAGCGTTTGAGTTTATTCCACCGTTGTGTGACCGAAGCGGTTTCGGGCTGGTCATAGAGTCCGAGAAGTACACCGAGGTCTATCTTCGCCTGTCTCGGTAGTTTTTTCAGTCGTTTTCTGAAGTCATCGGGCAAGGGGTCCTGATCCGCGGCGTCTGTACCCGGTTGATCGAGAATGCGGTTGATCAGTTGTGTGACGGCCACTGAAAGGATGGCATCCTGATGGTCTTCCAGCCGGAAGTTTTTCAGCAGTTCGTCAGCGTTCTGATTTTTTGTTTTAAGCAGGTTATCGAGTACGGGGTTCAAATCGTCATAGGGTACCAGCAATACCTTATGATCCTGTGTATGACGGTTATGGTTTTGGATACGCCGGCCGATGAGCAGACGGATAGCCGTTTTTCCGCTGCCTTTTTCACCGAATACCACGGCCGTACCGGGTTGGTGGATCGATCCGAGTATTTTGGCGAAGTCCGGGTGTGTGGCGGACTTGTCTTTCAGGCGATCGAAAACGGGGTCGAGCCTGGCTTCCTCTGCGACGAAAGGATTTTCGGTCATCTGGTAATGTGCAAGGAAGTTGTCGATATTCATGATAGGCTTTCGATAGTCGGGACAAAGTGGTTTATCAGGTTGTCATTCACGGGGATCATACCTGTTCGAGTTATCAATTTTATAAAGTTTTCACATTTGATGATCGATTGATCAATTTTGGTATTACTCCAAAAGTCAGTCAGTCGCCGTGATCGCCTGCTTGTGCCGGCGTTTGTAAGTGTATATAACCTATGGTAATGAGTGTAACATCGTGTTGAGAAAACGGGAACTGCTGTATGGATGTTGAAATACCGGATTTTACTGATTCTGCGGCGCGTGAAGAAGCGATCGACCGTGCGTTTGATTACCGAGGCAACGTCACGCTTCGAAAACGTGGCGGTGAAGAGTTGGTGGGCTATCTGTACGATAGGCGGAGCGGGGAAAAGGGTCGGTATGTCAAGGTGATGTTAAGGGAGGGCGGCGAAGCACAGATCGATTACGATGATATCGTCGGCCTGGCATTGACCGGCCGGGATATGGCGGCGGGGAAAAGCTGGGAGGCATGGTTGAAGCGAGCGGGTAGTGAGTGGGGGAAATCGACAGATGAAACCTGGGAGGTATGAAAGGATGAGATAAGGTGGGACGGGATGATACTGACCGATGCGGCATGGTTCATTGAACGGGAAAACCTGCTAAACTGAATCAGGCTTTGTTCTTACAGGCAGATATATATCGGTATTCTTATGCAACAGGATATACCAGGTTTTGAAGCATTTGAGAGGTTATGCCGCCAGTCATCCGCGACTGGTCGTCGGAAGCTTGTACCGATGTACCGGCGGCTGTTCAGTGATGCCTTGACACCGGTGCTGGCATACCGTCGTCTGGTTCGGCCGGATGATCGGATGGCGCCAAGCTTTCTGTTGGAATCGGTTGTTGGAGGTGATCGAATCGGGCGTTACAGTTTTCTCGGATCGCAACCGATCGCCGAGGTGGTGGCACGGGGTTATGAGATCACCTATCGTGATCATGCCGATCCATCGCGTAGTCGAACGTATACGAGCGATGACCCACTGAATGAAATGGACCGGATCACACGGACGTGGGAACTGGTTCAAATCCGCGGTCTGCCGGATTTCACCGGGGGTTGGGTCGGTTATGCAGGTTACGATACGGTGCGGTATCTTGAGGGTGACAAGCTGTCATCTCCTCCGCCTGATGATCGCAATCTGCCGGACCTTCACATGCAGTTATATAACGATGTGGTTGCATTTGACCATGTCCAGAAAACCGTTCTGGTGATAACGCATGTACTGGTAAGTGAAGATGAGTCGCCAAGGTCGTCTTATGAAGCCGGCCGCCGTCGTCTGGACGAGCTGTCAGCGTCGGTGTTGCGGATGGCATCGGTATCGGGTGTGGGAGGCGGAGATGAATTGCCGACGGGTCATGTAGACCTTGAGTCGCCGCCGCCGCGGCTTCCTGTCAGTACGATGGGAGAGGGTGGCTATCAACAGGCGGTATTGAAGATCAAGGAGTATATTAAGGCGGGTGACGTATTCCAGGTAGTACCGAGCCAGCGGTTCGAGTTGAGGACAGCGGTAGATCCATTTGATATTTACCGTGCCCTTCGGGTGGTGAATCCGTCGCCGTACATGTTCTATCTTCAGATCGAGGGCGGTATGCTGGTCGCTTCGAGTCCGGAAATACTCTGCCGGGTGGAAGGACGGACGATTACGAACCGTCCGCTGGCGGGTACGCGTAAGCGTGGCGGGGATGACATCGAGGACCAGGCCCTCGAGGCCGAGCTTCAGGCCGATCCGAAAGACCGCGCGGAGCATATCATGCTGGTCGATCTGGGTCGAAACGATGTAGGGCGGGTTGCCAGGCCGGGCAGTATCTCGCTTCCCGAGGTGCTGGTGATTGAGCGATACAGCCACGTGATGCATTTAAGTTCGACTGTGACCGGTGAGTTGCAGTCGGGACTCACCTGCTGGGACGCACTGCGTTACACCTTGCCTGTGGGTACCGTCAGCGGCGCACCGAAAGTGCGTGCGATGCAGATTATTGACGAACTGGAGCCGTATCGACGCGGTCCGTATGGCGGTGCGGTGGGCTACGTGGATTTCGCCGGCAATATGGATATGGCGATTGCTTTGCGGACCATGGTGGTACTGCCGGGAGGCGACGGGGAATGGCGTGTTCATTTGCAGGCCGGTGGTGGTATTGTTGCGGACAGCGATCCTGATGCCGAAAATCAGGAAACGGTGAACAAGGCCGCTGCCCTTGCCAAGGCGGTGGAGTTGGCGGGGAAGGCGTTCAATTCGGATTGAGGATGGGTAGCATCGCCGTCAGGCCGCATAGCTGAGAGGCGGTTGTTCTTCGTCGATATCGATGCCTTCGTAGTTGTACTGTTCGGCGATGAACTGTTCGAGCGGTCGGATTTCAGTGACGACGAACCGGAAGGGGATATCCACGGCATGTTGCATGATGCTGATGGCCTGTGGCAGCGTTTCAACGGTTGTAGCGCAGAGCAGTTCCTGGTTTTCGATTCGCAGGGGCAAAACGAGGTAATCCCAGGCGTCATGGGGTGAGAGGATGGCCAGGCAGTTCCGATCGATGGTTTGGTTAATCAGGTTAACCTCTTCAATGTGGTGGTTCAGTATCTGATCGGCCAGCGCATGATAAATATCATGTTCATCGAGTCCGAAAAGTTCGGCCGATAATTTTCCAAATGGGCAATAACGTGTCTGTTGATGTGTCAGTACCTGTTGGACTTGTGATTCATCGAGCAGCCCCCGCTCGATAAGAATTTTCCCAATTCGTTGAGGATTCATTTGGCCACCTTATTCGCGTTCCACGCTTAGTGTTCAGATCGGCAAGTCGGAATCGTGTGCTTAAAACGTGGAAGCGAAAATATGAAATGGTGGTGGTGTAATCGTTACAGTTTCGCTTTCATGGCGTGTGCGGCGCGAACGAGGTAAGGAATACCGCTGAGTACAGTAACTGTTAAGGTGAAATAGACGATGGCATCACGGATGAAAGTCAGGGGCTGGTAATGCTTCGGATCGAACCAGAGAATCACCAGGATGGCGGGTATACAGAGTGATTGCAGGATCATTTTGAGCTTACCGAAGATATTGGCGCCGAACTTGACGCCGGTACCTTCCATTTCGCCGCGGATGCCGGTAACGAGCAGTTCCCTTGCGAGGATGACGACGACCATCCATGGGTAGACCCCGCTGGCCATGGTCAGGCGTGTGTTCGATTCTAAGGTGATGGGATCGACGAAACGGGGTCCGGCGAGGTAGATGAAAGCACCGATAACAAGCACTTTGTCGCAGAAGGGGTCCATGATCCTGCCGAATGTGGATTCAACATGCCAGCGTCTCGCGAGATAACCATCGATCGCGTCGGTCCCGGCTGCCATGACGAAGACCGCCACTGCGAGCAGCAGCAGCCAGTCGGGTGTTTGTCCGGCGTAACGGTACAGATTGAGTACCCAAAAAAAAGCGGCTGCCAGGATCAATCTCAGGACAGTCAGTTGATTGGGCAGATTGCGGTGCATCAATTATTTCAGGTTGAGGTGATCCAGGTTGAGGTCGCCAAGTCCGAGACTGCCGACATCGCCGAGTCCGCTTTTGAGGTCTTTTCGCGGCGTTCGTTTTTTCGCGGATGCATCTGCTGCGTGCCGTTGTCCTGTATCGTTGGGTATTTGTGCCGGCTCGGAAGCGGCTTTGAGTGAGAGTCGCACTTTTCGCTGTTCTTCATCGATTTCCAGTATTCGGAAATCTTTTTCGTCGCCGACTTTAAGGACATCCTGCACGTTATTAACCCGGCGATCGGACAATTCTGAGATGTGAACGAGTCCTTCGATACCGGGTTCGAGTTCGACGAAAGCGCCGAAATCGGTAATGCCGATGACTTTGCCCTTGACGAGTGTGCTTTTATCGTATTTATGTTCCGCGCCGACCCAGGGGTCGCCCTGTGCCTGTTTGAGGCTGAGTGATATACGGCGTTTTTTTGCATCGATATTGATCACCGCGACGCGGATTACATCACCCTCATTGAGGACCTGTTCGACTTTGCTGATTCTCGTCCAGCTCATTTCACTGATGGGCAGCAGTCCTTCGACGCCGGGTTCAACTTCGATAAAGGCGCCGAAGTTCGTGATACGGACGACTCTGCCGGTGATCTGATCACCGACCTTGAGTCGTTCGCAGACCAGTTGCCAGGGATCGGGTTCGACCTGCTTCAGACCGAGGCTGATCCGCTGTTTTTCGGGATCGATTTTAAGGACTTTCACCTTGATGGCCTGTCCGACCTGAAGGATATCCTGTGGTTTATCGACGTGTGAGTAGCTCATATCGGAGACGTGTACGAGACCATCAACGCCGCCGAGGTCGACAAAGGCACCGAATTCGACAATGCTGGAGACGGTCCCTTCTCGCAGTTGTCCGACTTCGAGCGTTTCGAGGAGTTTTTCCTGTGCGAGTGCTTTCTGCTGTTCGAGCCACTGCCTTCGGCTGAGTACGACTTTTTTCGATCGCCTGTCAATTTCCTGGACGATGCCTTCGAACTTTTTGCCGATGCATTCATCAAGGTCTTTGACATGATGGATATCGATCTGGCTGGCCGGCATGAATGCGCGGATACCGCCGACCATTTCCATTTCAAGTCCGCCTTTGTTGGTTGCGATCACGCGAGCTTCAACAACGGCTCCGCGTTGGAGCTGTTCCCATGTGGCCCGGCTGATGGCGCCTTCTCTGGAGAGGTAGACCAGTCCTTCCTTTTCGTCGATATGATCGACCACGAAGTCCATGATCGAGCCGAGTCGAGGCGGCCGGTCGAACTGGCTGAGCGGTACGATCCCCTGTAGTTTCGAGGATTCGCCGGCGAGATCGACGAACACATCTTCGCCGCGTATGGCGGTGATTCGTCCCCGTCTCATTTCGTGGTGGAATTGCCTTGGTCCGGCGTCGTCCCCGTCTGCTTCCCGAGTCTGTCCGGCTGAAACAGAATCGGCTGAAGCGTTACCAGCGGCTTCCTGCATGATCTGGTCGATGCTCTTGCCGTCGAGCGCCTGATCAATCTCCTGCTGAAGCTGGGCATCGAGATCTTTAGAGGAGTCCCTGTCAGATGAGATGTCGTTGTTCTGGTTCATTGTTGCCTGTTGTGTTTCTTTCACTAGCATGTTCTCTCTCCCCGAAGCTACCAGCTTAACCATAAATCGCGTCTTTAGCTAGGGTCAAACGGCTATTTCAGCGTGTAGCCTGCCGGAAGTCCTTCGGATTCGCAGGTCGGCGTCCGGAGAGATACATGTCATATCGGCATCAGGGCTTGCTAACGTGAGGATTATTCTTGAGATAGAATCGCAGGGGTTTGTCGGCCCAGTGACCGGCGTAATCCACGCCGATGCGCCGGGCGACTGTGATATCTTTGTTAGGAAATGTTTTTTTTCGATTTTGCTCGATGAACAGCTCAGAACTGGTGACAAGATCAGTTCCATCAAGGGTACGGTCAATGGCCAGAGCCTGGCATAATTTCGCCGGGCCGGAGCACAAATCCGTATCTCGTCGAGCGGCGGGTCGCCTTCGTCTGATGAGTTCAAGGCCCTCAACCGGTTCGAGAGCCCGGATCAGGACCGCTTCGGGCACGTCGGGGATGCGGCTGACGACGTTCATGCAGTAGTGCATGCCGTAAGTAAAGTATATGTAAGCGGTTCCGCCATCCTGCCACATGGAATGATTTCGTGTTGTCCGCCGCCCGTTGCAGGTATGTGCCGCGAGGTCTCTGACTCCAAGATAAGCCTCGGTTTCGACGATGATGCCGCTAGTGCGTAAGCCGTTATTGATGCATACGAGTCGCTGGCCGAGCAGGGCACGGGCGACGGTTACGGTGTTGCGCTGGTAGAAAGTACGTGTGAGTCGGGTCATTTCGACGGGTATTGTAATATCCGTTAATCTGTTCTTCAGGATCATTATGATTCGACATGAAGCGATTCCGAACTGGAGATGATGATGTCGGGCTGGTTTGACGGATTGAAGAGGTCAATCGATTACTACAGTTACGGTTCGACGGTTTTGACCGGGCGAGAGGGTCGTTTGCTTGCGAGGCATCGTGGAGCCAGGCTTCTGGGCTGCGAGATGTCGGGTGTTGATCGGAATCTTTTTTATCATCATCGTGGTGTTGAGGCTGCTGCCGGTAATGGTGTGTTAAGTGGTGGTGATCGGCTGTGGATTTCGCCCGAGGTAGCCTATTACTGGCCGGATCTGGATCTGGCACGTACTGATCCGGTCAAGTACGGCGTTCTGCCGGCGGGGATCGATCCCGGTGAATATCAGGTTGATTCATTGCGTGACCATTCAATGGCGTTGTCGGCCGGGATGGACCTGGTGGATTGCCGGGTCGGGAAGCGAATCCGACTGTCGGTGCGGCGTGAGTTCATCGTGGTCGATTCGCCGGTTCAGTTCGGGGAGGATTTGAAAGTATTGAGTTTTGAGATCATCAATACACTGCGACTGATTGATGGTGATGAAGGTGCGCTGGCCGGTTGCTGGGAAATACTACAGTTGCCGGTAGGTGGTGTGCTTGTCTGCCCGACCTGTTCCCAAGTGGTTCAGCCTCGGTGTTATTACGAACCGTTTGATGAACGTCATGTTCGTATGGATGGTCAGTGCGTGCGATTTTTTATGGATGGGCGACATCGTGTGAAAATAGGTTTGACGCCCTTCATGACCAATGGTTGTATGGGGTATTATCGCCGTCTTGAGGAGTCAGCTTCGCTGATCGTACGGTTTTTTCCCGTTGATTGTGAATCGCCGTACGTGGATGTTCCGCGAGATGCTGATATCGCGGTCCGTACCGGTGGAGACTGTCTACAGGCGTATAACGATGACGGTAGTAGTGGTGCATTTGGTGAGATGGAATACCACGATCCTGCCGTCATAGCGGGGTCCGGGCCGGAGGTCCGGACGGGCCGATGCGTGACTCATGTTTTGATCGGGCCGGATGACGCAGTGCGTGCAGCGGCGGTTCATCTGCTGGGGAGCCGTGTCGATTGAGCTGTCATCTCAGTCGGGGCTGGGTAGCGGTATCGTCCGGCCGGAGGTGAATGTCCGTCGGCCTGTGATCAGATCGCGTATCACGGCAGCGACTTCGACGGGGTCGAGTGTTTTATCCATGGGAATCTGTGTCTGGGGGAAGATATTCCGCAGCATGGCGGTTTCGACCGCACCGGGCGCCACGGCGACGGCCAGGATACCGAACTGAGCACCTTCCACTGCGGTACAGTGTGTGAACATGTTCAAGCCTGCTTTTGCAGAGGCATAGATGGAAAAGCCCGGATAGGGATCGATCGACGACATGGATGAGACATTGACGATAATACCATGTTTCTGCTTTTTCAAGACAGGCCAGGCGGCCGAAGTCAGGTTTATAACGGCTGTCAGGTTGGTATCGATACACTGCCGTGCGAGTTGCGGGGTGTTTTCTTCGATGGGATTCAGTGGTGCGTGTCCGGCGATGTTGGCCAGCGCATCGATCCGTTTGAAGGTATGTATACTTTGTTCGATGATCCGTTTCGAGGAAGCGGGGTCGCACATATCAGCGGGCAGTACGTGGGTCAGTGCATCGAGTCCGCTATGGATGTGTATCTGTTTGGCAGTATCTTTGAGCGCATGTTCTTTTCGCCCGACGAGAACGGTCGCATACCCTGATTCCGCGAGAAGCAGAGCGGTTTCGCGGCCGATGCCGCTGCCTGCTCCGGTGATAATAACGACTTGTTGATCGGTCATAGTTCTGGGTGCTCCGGTTCGGATCCGGCCTCAGGGATCATTCAAGAAAAATGCCGAGCGTGCTGGGATAAATCATATAAAAATGACGACATGCATGCATTGCTCGCTCGGCACAGCCTGAAAAAACCTGACTTGTTTAAGCCGCTATCCGGCCAGTACACCTCCTTTCCGTTGGTTCCTGTTTACTCACCAGTATTTATTTTTCATCGGATTGTGATGAATTCAAGCCTTTTCCCGTCCATCCTTGTGATTTTCCCTTTTACCGGATGATTTGGTATGGATCAATCGCCTGAGTCGCATGAGGTTAAGGGTATCCCAGTTCCGGCCGGTAGCTGTTTTCCCCTTGGGTGTTTCAAGAATTTTCGGGGTTTTACGGAATGCCTGCATATTGACCAGAACTTCGAACGCTGCCAGGGCGACGTGGCCTTTTCCGATATGTTCATGTCGATCCACCCTGCTGCCGCGAGGTGTTTTGGAATCGTTCAGATGCAGGACTTTGACCTGATCGAGTCCGAGCACAGTGCGGCAATTGCGCAGGGTTGTTTTCATGCCGGTAGCCGAGGTCAGATCATAACCAGCAGCGAGAAGGTGTGCTGTATCAAGACAGACGCCGATGCGATGAGGCTGTTCGATTTGGTCAATGATTTCGGCCAGGTGTTCTAACCGGTAGCCGATGGCCGTGCCGCTGCCCGCGGTGACTTCGAGGCAGGTGATGACCTTCAGGCCGGGCAGCTTTTCATGCAGGGAGTTGAGTGAATCAGCGATTCGCCGGATGCCTTCCGATTCGCCGCGGCCCATGTGTGAACCTGGATGTACCACGAGACAGGGGATGTTCAGAAGCTCGCATCGCACAAGCTCTTCATGGAAGAGCGATGTGGATTTTCGGTGATTAGTTCGATCGGGACTGGCGAGGTTGATCAGATAACTGGCATGACTGACTGCAGCACCAAGATGTGACCGTTCGTACCGGCACTTCCATTTGTCGATGGCGTCGTCCGACAGGGGTTTGACTTTCCATTGTCGCTGGTTTTTGGTGAATATCTGAACACAGTCCAACCTAAGCGATTCCGCTTCAATCAGAGCATTTTCAAGGCCGCCGGCGATGGATAGGTGAGAACCGAACATCATGGTGGCATTATAGCTTCATACTGATTCGTATTCTCGGGCAATTCATATAGAACAGCTGACGGGCCGAAAGTATCGATGATATGCCAGTCGTATGCCGTTTTGTGAAGTGATTCGGTTGTGATATTCGCATCGTAGCCGTAGGTCTGATGCAGGCGGTCAAGCTCAGCATGGTTAATCCAAACGTGCGTATATCCCGCCGACTTTAATGCTGCGGTGACGAGATGCGAATTATGATGGAACGACCTGATCCATTCACCCAATGGCGAATGGTCAAACGGGCTGTGGTATGTAAAGGGGCGGCAGAGGTAGAAGAGTTTCTGATTATCCGCAACGATGTATACCCGGCTGTTTTCAGGCAATTCGTTGATGGGGTGGTTGTTAGCGGCATTCTGGTACAGTGGAGTATGCAACTGTTCGTGAGGTGCAAGACTGTCGATAACGAGCCAGACCGGCGCGGGTTCGCCCGACTGGAGTGGAACGGTCTGGTTCAGCATTGTCCGCAGGCTGAGCCACGCCAGCGTAAGTGGTAGAAGGGCCAGCAAGCCGCACGTGATCAATGGCCGATAGCGGGCAGGATGTTTCCAACCGATCGCAAGAATGAATGCGGCGGGTATGATTGTGGGTAGCAGGAAACGGCTTTGCAGGTGTGTTGTGTAAAGCCAGAACAGCAGTTGCAGGAGCAAAGCGGCAAGCAATGCCGAGGCGGACGTGCGTGATTTTCTGTTTATCAGGGCGATGAACCCGCCGATACCGGCCGCCAACCAGAATACGGGAACGCCATTGGTTCTTTGGAAATGGGCAATGTCTGTGTTGCTGACGGCTTGTTTTTCACCTGCAACAGCGCCGTAACCGCGGTTCTGAAGCCAGTGTTCACGAAAGGCCTGCAGGCGATGGGTTTGTTCGCCGGTGAGACCATGGGAATAGTTCCACCGTGAAGCCAGTTGATTTGACCAGTGCCCGGTTCCCCAGACATGGGTCATGAAGGGAAATACAGGATTGCCGGTCTGTGTCAGATTGCGCAGCAGATACGGGCTCAGCGTCAGTATCAGGAGGGTTGCGGCGACGGGTATTATCCGGATGGCTGTCCGGAGCAAAGTGGTATTGTTATCACGCCTGGAAGGAATCAGAAGAACAAGCAGGAGGATGGGAACGGCGAGCATGGGACCTGCGGTCAACTTGGCCATGGTAGTTGCGCCAAGCAGGACGCCCAGCAGCATTGCCTGCGGAATTGTCGTGATCTGTCTGTTGAAGATCATGAGCATGGCGGTTATGGCGAATGCAAGCATGCCCATTTCATTGTAAGGCAGGCCGGCGGTTATGATGATCCATGGTAGTGATATCACGGTTGAACCGGCCAGCCAGGCGATTGATTTGCCTGTGCTGTTGGTGAGGCAGTGGACCAGGCCGATCATCATGAAAACTGCCAGTGAACAGTGGAAAAGCTGGCAGGTATACACCGTCTGTTGGGTTTCGCAGCCGCTGGTATTAAGCAGTGAAAAAATGAGCAGGTAAGCACTCTCGATGAGATTAGGCATGAAGCTGTAGACCTGATGTTCAAAGCCGGACATCTGGCCCGTTGCCAGCCATTCCCGTGGCAGTTGCAGATGATAGCTCAGAGCGTCGTAGCCGAATGCCTCGATTCGCCAGAGTGTACCCGGCGGACAGGTGGCGGCGATGAGCATGATTCCAATCGCCGGTGCGGCGGCCAGGCACATCCAGCTCGACGGGTGGTGCGGGATTTTTTGTTTGAGCGAGCTTGGTAACCGGGGAATGACCCGGCAGAAGAGGATGAGCAGGCCGGTTGCGCATACCAGCCTGCTGATAAGCGGGTTGATCCATCCGCAATATGCCGCCACCCACCAGAGCAGCAGGAGAATTGCCATGCCCATTCCCAATTGCCACACGAATCGCGTCGCAGGTGGTCCGTTGAAATGCTGTCTGAGTGCCGCCCCGAAGCCTGCCGCGGAGAGCCAGAGAATGATCAGTACGGGCAGTGATGTGATGACCAGATAAAGCGAAGCTGCGAAAGCACCGGGTTCAGCGGGCAGGATGCCGCCCTGTGATGTCAACCACATCGATGCCAGAAGGATCAGCACGAAGAGGATAGCGATCCATGTTGTCTTACGTGCTGTTTCTATCTGCTGGTTCAATGTGTTTTTGTCGCTTCAGCCCTGTTGTGGTGAGGTCGCGTTCGGTTATCCGGTTCTTCGGCGTTCTCCGGATCGGCGGAATCCGGCTGATCCGGCATATCCTGTTTGTCGGCGAGGAATGATTCTTCGAGTTGAAACAGACGTCTGATGGCGGCGGCGTAGAAGCCCAGCGGTGATTCCCGGTCTCGCTGATTCAGTTGGCTGAGGGGCAGGTGCAGAATTTTATTGATTACACGATATGTGTGTTCCGCCAGTATGCTGCCGACTACATCAGGATGTTCCGGCGGAATGAGGGGCGAGAGTTTTTTCAATGTTCTACTCTGTTCTGCACGACCCAGTGCATGCAGTTTCTGGCGCAACTGTCGGATCAGGCCGCCGATATCCCGGGTACGGATCGATGTCATGCAGTTGATGACAGCTTCAGTAATGGCGGTTTCGCATTTATCAACCTCATCGTAACGACAGAGCATCGTACGGTCGACCATGGATTGCAGGGCGTCGATATTGAACAGGTGGACATTGCTGATCGAGCCGACTTCCGGTTCGACATCACGTGGCACGGCGATATCGATAATCATAACAGGTCTGTTCTGCGCGGGGCAGGCGCTTCGTTTGAAATGTCGGGTCGTGATAACAGGTTTTTCAGAACCGGTGGCTGAGATCAGAATATCCGCCTGTTGAATCAGCTCATCCAGTCGATGCCAGTCGTACACCCGAACGGGTTGACCGGATTGGCTGATTTGAGTAGCCAGGGTATCGGCGTTTGCTTTTGTCCGCCCGATGAGCATGATTGTTTTGACGCCGCGGTTCTGCAGATGGTTGACAATACAACCCGCCATTTCACCTGTGCCGATGCAGAGTACGGTTTTATCGTGGATATCACCGAAGGTGCGGCATGCGAATGCGACAGCGACAGACCCGATGGAATGTCGGCCATGGCGGAGTGTGGTCGTCTTCTGAAGCTGCTTGCTGACCGCCAGCGCCTGTTGAAAGACCTGGTGCAGGACCGGTCCGACGGTGCCGGTGTCAATGGCTGTTTCATAGGCCTGCTTCACCTGCCCGGTGACCTGGTTTTCACCCAGCACCATGGAATCCAGGCCGCAGGTCACTCGGAAAAGATGCCGCAGGGCCTGTTCCTGTTCACGGACAATGCAATACGTGTCGATCAGATCTCGCGGTTGCCGGCACAAAAGACTCATATCGTTCTTCAAATCATCTGGTGACGGTGATTCATGAGAGGGCCGGGCGATATAGAATTCCATGCGGTTGCAGGTTGAAAGTATCATGCATTCCGTTCGAGGACGTCTGTCGGCGAATTGTGTCAGCAGGCGTTCCGGATCCGCGGCGGCGTCGGCCAGTTTTTCACGGACATCGACCGGTGCCGTATGGTGGCTGACACCAATCATGAGAATTCGCATGATCATTCACTCCCAGTAGCCCGGTGCCTGGAACGGCTTGTCGCCGGCAGTCGGATACGCATTCCGTTAGGGATTATTCAGTCGTCCTGATTCAACCATTGCCTGCACATTTTATCATAATACTCTTTCAAGGCATGTCTGCCGCCGGTTTTAAGTATATGCATGGCCTGATGGTCGGTCAGTTTTTTTGCCAGTTTCATTCGCTCACTGGTTCGGTGGTCATTGCGTAAGTATCGGCGAAAAGGCGCGGCGATGTCGAGCAATTCGATCCAGTCCAGATCCAGATGCGCGGTGATCTGATCGCGGATTGTCGCTGCGGCCGAGGCCGATTTCCCGCCGCAGGAAACCGCCACCGTGATATGACCGTAACGGCGATGTGCGGGGATCGTGATATCACCCATTTCCGGGCAGTCGCAGCAGTTGGTCAATATATTCATTTCGCGGCAGTCATGAAGGACCTGGCGGTTGACCTCTGGATTACCAGTTGCAATGACGGCGAGGAAAGCGCCGGCCAGGGCATTCCTGTTGTAAGGACATTTCATGCAGGTGACGGGTAGTTCCTGCAACGCGTCGGTGATATCCGGCGCGACGATTTTGACTTCCGCCCCCGTTGCCAGCAGTGACCGGCATCGTCGCAGCGCCACGGATCCACCGCCGATGATCACACATAAGCGGTTTTCGAGATTCAGGTTGGCAGGTAACATGTTCAATGCAGGTTTAAACTGTAGGCGTTTGTTGTTATATTCGCAAGCAACAGCATCATTCAGCCTGAAAACAAGCCAGGGTTTTCTGTATGAGGAGTATCTATCCTGTTAATGAAAAATCGGGCAATAATGTTATGAAGAAGAAGTATCGTTTGAACAAGTGGTTTTCGGTATTATTTATTGCCGTATTGTTTCCGGCTGTATTATATACGGCATTGTTGATCAACAATCATATTTTCTTCATCAGACCGACCCGTGACCATTTCGTTCAGCGTCTTGAACACAGCATGGAAGCAGGCAGTGCCTATATTACCGCCCGGTTTGAGGACGCGGCGGAGGGAGGCAACGCGGCCCTGTATTTCATGGTTAATGACATGGTGGAGCTTTCTGATAACCCTGATTTCAAAAAGATAGTTGATGACTATACCTCCAATTCGTCAGCGAGGTGGCGTAAACTGGTCGATCAGCGATACCCATTCAAGGAAATGCCTGAGCATAAATGGAAGAAGCTTGAACAATATCACCGCTGGATAGCGTTTTCGCTATCCAATAACAAGGTTGCGTTGACCTCGCAGGATCTGGCGGATATGTACGATGCCGAGAAGTTTACGGGCTACGACCTGACTCACCAGTTGCTTGCGTTGATGATTCATAAGCGAAGCAATCCCTTTGATGATAAGCTTGAGATCTTGATCGGCCGGGTCTGCGAGCGTATTGCGCAGGAAAACGCCGGTGACTTCCGGGTAACAGACCTGTATGTCGAACGGGTGGCATTTTTGTTCATGGCGGGCCGGTCTGATCTGGTAAGAGGCAAATGGGTCTGGCGTATCCTGTCGAATCAGCAGGATGACGGTGGCTGGAAATGGACGTGGTACGGCTTGAACTCCGGTTGGTTTAATCATCAGTCGCCGTGGCAGGGCACCAATGCCCATACGACAACCATGGCCGTGTGGGCCGCGTATATGATACAATACCGCTATCCAACCTGGATCGAGACCTGGACAGAATGATTAAATGTGACCGTTAAGAGAGGTAGTGGTTAAAACTACCCAGGTCCCGGGCTATGATAAAAAGGGTATGGCCGGATTGTGGAAACAGATTCATGAGCGTAACCGACAGGCGGCGGAACCTCTGGCGGCCCGTATGCGTCCGCAAACACTGGATGAGTTCGTCGGTCAGGACCATTTTCTCGGGCCAGGGATGCTGCTCAGGCGTATGCTCGAGGCGGACAGGCTGACCAGCGTTATTTTTTATGGCCCGCCTGGTACTGGAAAGACGACACTGGCACGACTCATTGCCAGGCAGACCAATCGGCATTTTGAACAGGCCAATGCCTCGGCCGTGGGCGTTAAGGAAGTTCGGCAGGTGCTCGAAGCCGCTGTCAGAATGCTGGAACAGGATGCCAGGGGTACGATTTATTTTCTGGATGAGATTCATCGTTTCAACCGTGCCCAGCAGGATGTCCTTCTCGGAGATGTTGAGCGGGGGATCATTACACTGATCGGTGCGACGACTGAAAATCCGTTTTTCGCGATCAATTCTCCGCTGATCAGCCGGTCCCAGATCTTTCAGTTCCAGCCCATTCCGGAGGAACAGGTGATCGCAGTCCTTGAACGCGCCATTGCCGATCCGGAACGGGGTTATGGTCGTATGAATCTGAGTGTGGATGAACAAGCATTGAAGCACTGGGCCGTGGTCAGCGATGGTGATCTGAGGCGTGCTCTGACCGCGTTGGAAATCGCGGTGCTCAGCTGCATGCACAAGCGTGAGGATCATTCGGACGATGTTCCGGGGTCAGATGGTAATCGAAGTAATGAATCGATTGTGATCGATCTACCTGTTGCAGAGCAGTCGATTCAGCAGAAGGCGATTGTTTATGACGGCCGCGGCGATGATCATTACGATGCGATATCCGCCTTCATCAAATCGATGCGTGGCAGTGATCCGGATGCGGCGGTGTACTGGCTGGCGAAAATGCTGCAAGCCGGTGAAGATCCGATGTTCATCGCCCGTCGTATAGCGATACTGGCAAGCGAGGACATCGGCAACGCCGATCCCCAGGCGATCCAGGTGGCAGCGTCGGCATATGAGATTACCCATCGGATCGGAATGCCTGAATGCCAGCTTACGCTGGCTCAAGCTGCTATTTACATGGCGACTGCTCCGAAAAGCAATGCCTCGGCCATGGCGATCTGGACTGCGATGCGTGACGTTCGCCAGGATCGTACGATTCCGGTTCCCAGACATTTGCGTGACGGCCATTACAAGGGTGCGTCGCAGTTAGGTCATGCGCAGAATTACCAGTATGCCCACGACAGCAGTACCGGCTACGTGGATCAGGATTATCTGGGAGTGGATGTGAGCTACTATCGGCCGGTGATGCGGGGATACGAGAAAACGATCAGCAGGTATCTACATTGGCTGAAAGAACAACGCTCAAATACAACTCCTGCACATGATACGGGGAGCGGTCAGGATCGCAGAACTGGCGAAAATAACGGAAATATGCCGAAAATAAATCTGTAATTGTCTGTAATATGTCGAGATAGCGGTATTACGGTTAAAATGGAGTCGTGTTGGTTTTCAGAATGATCCGGATGGCGGATCGACCATACCGGTCGTTCAGATTTGCAGGAGATGATATTCATGGTGCTTGATTCTCAAATGACACGACCACTGGCATCCCGGAAGTACATGGCCTCTCGCAGGCGCCGACCCAGTCGGTTGCCTTGGGTGATACTGGCACTGATCGGATTCGGATTAGCAGGGATTTATTACCTCTGGCTGAAAGGTGAGACCAGCCCCCAGGAATCAAAAGCCGATCACTCCGTATCCATTGAAACTGACGATTCGCAGCGACGGGAAGCTTCCGCCCGGGTTCAACCGACGACGACGTCACAGGTTGTCAGCGGAGAGATTCAGCGAGAAGCAACTGTTTCAACCGGTGAACCGTTGCGTTCGGTACAACCTGCGGAGCCGGTGGCACGGCCGTCGCGGTCGGAAACTGCCACTTCCTCCGGTACCGGCCGGAACACAAGGCCTACCAATCAGTCGACTTCGGTGACGGAGGAGGCTTCAATTCAGAGGAATCAGCCGGAACAGGTGGTCAACCGCCGGGAACTGGTTTCCACTCTTTACGAAAACGGCCGAATCAATGAACTGATGGCGGAAGGGATGGACCTGGTTGCTGAAGGCAGATATGTGGAAGGCCGACGTGTACTGAGCGAGGTGCTTTTCAATCCGCAGCATGATTTGTCCTCCGCCGACGCTCAGACGATTCGTGATACATTAGCCAGTGTCAATCAGAAGCTGATCTTTTCGACGGAGATCGTTTCGGGTGATACACTTGCCGAATATTATGAAGTTCAGAGCGGCGATCTGCTTTCCTATATCGCACCCCGGTACAAGATTCCTTACCAGTTTGTCGAACGGATTAACAACATATCGGCCAATCGATTGCGAGTGGGGGAGAAGCTCAAGCTGATAAAGGGGCCTTTTCACGCCAGGATCATCAAGCATGAGTATCGATTGGATGTGTTTCTCCGCAACAGTGCCGGTGCGATGATCTTTGTGTGCAGTTATCCGGTTGGTCTGGGCGAGGAGGATTCCACGCCGATCGGCAAATGGCGGATTGCAAGCGGCCGAAAGGTAAGGAATCCTGACTGGCGGAATCCGCGAACCGGTCGGTATTATGCCGCCAATGACCCGGCCAATCCGATCGGTGAATACTGGATGGCGATCGAAGGGATCGATGAACACACCCGGGGCCATAAGAGTTATGGTATTCACGGTACGATTGATCTCGATTCCATCGGGTCGCAGGCTTCCATGGGGTGTATCCGGCTGAGGCCGAAGGATATCGAACAATTATATTACATGATGTTGGACGGCGAGAGTATCATTGAAATCGTGCCCTGATCCATCAGCAACGGTCAAATTCCGGGGACCTCGCAGGATTCCTGCTTGCCGAAATGGTTGTGGGAAGTAACAATCGGGTATGGCTGTTTATATTGGAACCGGTTCAAACGTGGGTGATTCCGTGCGGAATCTGGCGTTTGCGCGCCTGGCTGCTGACAGCTTACCGGTATCTCGCTGTCTTCGATGCAGCCGCATTTACCGCAGTGCTCCGATCGGTCCGCAGGACCAACCTGATTTTCTGAATCAGGTGATCGAGCTGGAGACCGGCCTGAGACCCTGTGATCTTCTGGTTCTGCTTCAGCAGATCGAACTGGATGCGGGACGAGAGCCCCTCACGAGACGAAAGCGGTGGGGGCCGAGGGTTCTGGATATGGATATTCTGCTTTTTGACGGTGTCGTGATGAATGAAGAGGTTCTGTGCATACCGCATCGTGAATTGCATCACCGGGTGTGCATGCTGGCGCCACTTTGTGATTTATGCCCCGATCGAATACATCCAGTCGAGGGTAAAACCATGAAACAGTTGCTTGATCTGCATCTATCCTCACAGCAGGTGGAAGTCTGGTATGAGTGACACTGAAAAGACATTGGTGGTCAATGAAATTTTTTACTCGATCCAGGGCGAGAGCTCATTCGCTGGTTTACCTTGTGTTTTTGTCCGTCTGACCGGATGCCGATTGAGATGCCGGTATTGCGATACAGGATATGCATTTTTTGATGGATCACGACAAACCCTTCATCAGGTGGTAGATCAGGTCCAGAAGATATCGGATAAAATCGGGACGGTGCTGTCACCGTTGAAACTGGTTGAAATAACAGGTGGTGAGCCATTGCTACAGCCGAATGTCCATGACCTCATGACACAGTTGTGTGATGAGGGTTGGGCGGTGCTTCTGGAAACGAGTGGATCATGCGATATCAGTGTCTGCGACTCGCGTGTCCATCGTGTAGTGGATTTCAAAACGCCGGGCAGTGGACATATGGACGACAACCTGTGGAGCAACGTCGACTGTCTGGGGCGACGTGATGAAGCGAAGTTTGTAATCTGCTCGCGTATGGATTACGACTGGGCTGTTGAAGTACTTGCTCATCACAAGCTGGAGCAGAAAGTCGGTTCGGTGCTTTTTTCGCCGGTGACGGCGGTTCCTGCCGGCCGGGAGTTGCCGGGTGTTCAGGCGGTGTCACCGGTCGAATTGGCGGGGTGGATTCTCGATGACAGGCTGCCCGTGCGGTTTCAGCTGCAATTGCATAAAATCATATGGGGGCCTGATGTTCGAGGTGTCTAGCAGGCGAAAAACGTTATGAAGGTCAGATTGATCAAACAGTTTGTTTTTGATTGTGCTCACCATCTGCCCTGTTTCCCGGAAGGACATAAATGTCGGGGGATTCACGGGCATACCATGCGTGTCGATATCGTGCTTGAAGGCGAGATGCCGCACGGACAGGATTACCTGATCGATTTCGCTGAGGTGAAAGATCTGTTCGAACCGTTACGAAAACAGTTGGATCACAGATTGCTCAATGAAGTGGAAGGCCTGGGGGTGCCCACAGTGGAGAATATCGCCCGATGGATCTGGGTTCGTCTCAAGCCCAGGCTGCCGGAGTTGGTGCTTCTTCGCGTTTACGAGACTGAAACCAATATCTGTGAATACGAGGGGCATTGATACGGGGCGGCGTGTCAATATTCATGATGCGGACAGGTGTCATTGATCAGATCAGCAAGGGTGTGTCCGAACCCGATTGGAGCAGCGAGTGTGGCGGCGACCTGTTCCTGAACGGCGTTTCGTCTTCTGGCAAGAGGACGGGTGGATTCCTGGCGGGCACTGAATTGCACAAAAGCCTGCATCAGACGGTTGCTCAGGTAGGATGAGAATGGTTGTGATCGAGACGGCTCGTACGATTCGATCGTCTGGCAAAGAACCTGGTTGCCGTGTTGGAGTAATGGCAGCAACATCACCTCTTGATGATGGTACAGGCCGGCCACGTGGCGTCTGGCGATGGACAGGACCACAGGCAGATGGGTTTTGACCAGTATGCATTTTAATTCACCTGCATGATGCATCAGTCGGTCAAACCTTTTCAGGTCAGATGCCGAAACCGTATCACTTCGCATTCGCTGCTGCAAAGCGGTAGCAACATATTTACTGTAATTATAACGCAGGAAAAGCGACTGCAGGCTTGAGGGGTCGATGACACGCTGATGAAACAGTTGATTCAGGGGTGCGGGCAGATCATCAACGGATACGTGGGATATGCTTGCCTTCGACAATGCATCGGTCAGGATATCACGTTGAAGATAAATATCATCGGCTTCTTCACGGTCGAATGTTTTTGAAAAAATATAATGGATATGATGACGACAGCGTTCTGCTGCCTGGTGTTCATAGACGGCCCGATAGATGGTCGATCTGCTGCGATTAAACCGCTGCATAATCGTCTTAATGGAAATGCCGCGTTGATGAGCCCTTGCGATGATTTTCTTCTGTCTCGATGTCAGTGGTCCGGTGCGGTGCCTGAAGACAGCGTTATCAGGATTTCTTGAGTCATGTTTTTCGATCAGGAGTCGAATGGTTTCGAGCGAACGGCCTGTTTTTCTGGCAAGGTGTTCACAGATATGGTTGAATGAAACGTTACGGGCCCGCAGAATACGAGCGGCCCGGCTGATGATTTTATTTCGCTCTGACGGGGGTATCTGGGTGAATTGTTCTGCACGGCTGACACGATCGGAATGACGTTGGATGAACAATTCAACGGCCTTATCAGTAAAAGCAATCTGCTTGCGGCCACCCAGCCGGCCGCTGACCCAGCGCCAGCGCAGGCCGAGTTTCCGCCAGCGGTTGATGGTTTTTGTACTTACATTCAGACGCGAAGCCAGCGTTTCCAACGTTTCCATCGATTCATTGTGATCAAGGCGTAAATCCAGTGATTTGCTCAGCGAATCGATAATCAGGCGGAGGTCAGGCAGAATGGCGTCACCCACAAGGAATGTTGCGTCGCCGCTTTCCAGTCTCCAGCGTGTGATGCGATATTTGATGTAATCGAGCGGATAATTCGTGCCGGGATCGATCTCATCATGCAGTTTTTCAGCCAGCAGCAGTTGTGCCATCCGCTTGTCTGGAGGGGTATAACGGAGTTGCCGGCAGAACTCCTCAAGCTGCCGTGACCGAAAAGTCCGACCGGAGGTTTTACCGCTTTCACTGGTCTGCATGCGATTAACCGCTGGTTTGTTTATATGTCTGATCATCGTGTCAGGTTGTGGATTGATAACGGCCGGATATGACTGATTATACCATGGCGATATGCGTATTCCGCATACCGGGCGACGGCTTCAAGCTGTGGGGGTGTGATTTCGTATCGCATGATACGCCCGAGGTAATCCCGTGCCAGCTTCGGTGGCCAGCCGTGTTCCTTTGCGTGACGCGACACGATGGTATCCAGACGGGTCATGTTCTTTTCGCGCAGGTTGTCAAGACGTTCCATGATGTTGTCATGCGATGATCCGATTCTACTCATCCAGATGGCGAATTGGAAAGGCAAGCCGGTCAGCTTTTTCCATGCTTCACCCAAATCCAGTTCGGCGGGAAAATGACGGAGTGCCATTTTCTGGTAATGGATCACCTTGTCACCGATCAGAAGAATGGCATCCGGCCTATCGGCGGACTCGAACACCATTGGATCGATCGTAACGCTGTTGATGGTCGGATAACAGTCAAACAGTTCGGCCAGGATGATGCGCAACAGTGTAACGGAACTATGACTTTCCCCGTCGGCAAGCACGGTTCGAAGTGATTCGACGGGTCGTCGGCTGAACAAGCGGACAGTCAATGTCGGACCGTCACTTGCGATTCCTCCGACCGGCATGATTTCAAGCGGCCGATCACTTCGGTAGTAGTCGATGACCGGACACAGTGCGATTTCGACCAATCCCCTGTTCAGCATATCAAGCAGTTCAGCCGGGGGGGCATAGTAGACATTATCGTCATATTCATCCTCGAATCCGAAGATAAGCGGTTTGGCATTCAGGTAGGAAACGCAGCCCACATGATGGATATGGTTGTCATGTCGGGGTACGTCAGCGGGATTCGGCTGATACGATGTACATTGGGCGTTTGGCATCTTTTTCATTATAGTACGATTGCCACCCGGCTACAGTGTTTGATTCCAGGACAGAAAAGTGAGAATATGTCAATCCATGATAAGCGATCCGGATAAACCAGTTGCCCAGGTGCTTGTAGTTGATGACGAAGTCGAGCATGCCGAAGTCATGGCGGAGGCGCTTCGCAGGCTGGGGCATGTCTGTACGCTGGTAAATGATCTGCCGGGTGCCCGGGACGAACTGGAGCACGGCCAGTTCGATCTGGTGGTGACGGACCTGGTGATGGAGAATGACCAGGACGGACTGGAGGTGCTTGCCACGGTTCGGAAGCATCAGCATAACGCAGAGACCATTCTCGTCACGGCTCATGGCGATGTGCCTACGGCGAAGGCGGCTATCAAGGGGGGCGCTTATGATTTTATCGAAAAACCCCTGGATCTGGATACGTTTCGAACACTTTGTGAGCATGCGATACAGGCGGTTTTTCTGCGTGCCCAGAACAGTGAGCTTCGGAGTCGGCTGGATGAGCAATATGGTTTCGAGGGTATCATAGGCAATTCGACTGTGATGAGGAATCTGATCACCCGCATGAGGCAGATCGCCCCCAGTCATATTCCCGTGCTGATAACCGGCGAATCCGGCACGGGTAAGGAACTGGTCGCTCAGGCGATTCATAACAATTCGAAAAGAAGTAAAAAACAGTTTGTACCGCTCAACTGCGCAGGTCTGAGTGAATCGATTCTTGAAGATGAACTGTTCGGACATGTCAAAGGTGCATTTACCGGTGCGGAGCGTGAACGTGAAGGGCGGTTCGAATATGCTGATGGTGGGACGCTCTTTCTCGATGAAATCGGTGATATGCCGCTCCAGATGCAGGCGAAACTTCTGCGAGCACTGGAAAGCGGTGAAGTGGTAAGACTGGGTTCCAATGCGACCCGGCATGTGGATGTTCGCCTCATTTCAGCGACGAATCGTGATATCAGCGCCATGGTCAAGCAGAGGGAATTCCGGGAGGATCTGTATTTCCGAATCAAGGGGGTCGAATTGAGATTACCGCCTCTGCGTGAAAGGCGGGAGGATATCGCCATCCTGGTCCGTCATTACGTCAGCCATTATGCGAAACAGATGGAAAAGGAAGTGCCGGAAGTTGCCGAGGATGTGATGATGTTGTTGATGCAGTATGACTGGCCGGGCAATGTCCGGCAATTGATGAATGTATTGCAGAATATGGTTGTCATCGCCGAAGGCGATCGTATCGAGCCCCGGCATCTGCCGCCCGAATTGCAGACCCCCGGTGATTCTGATGATCATCGCAGCGATGATTACCTCTCGCGGGCAGGGGGACTCAGCCTTGATCAGATTGAAAAACAGGCGATTCGCAATGCCCTGAAAATGCATGCGGGAAATCGTGAACAGGCCGCAAAAATGCTGGGTATCGGTGAACGGACATTGTATCGCAAGTTGAAGGAATACGGCCTGAAGTAGCAGAGTTAAACGAGGTGCAGCCCGGATGAGTTCAAATTCACCTTTATCGTCATTATTTGCAGGCGGAATGGTTCGTGCAGGGCATGGCTTTGACCTGCACCGTCTCGAACCAGGGCGGGTGCTGATTGTCGGTGGTGTTCGCTTGGCACATGATCGCGGGTGCGTTGCTCATTCGGATGGTGATGTCGTATATCACGCGGTGACGGATGCCGTACTCGGTGCCCTGGCGGAAGATGATATCGGCGCCATTTTCCCCGATGATGATCCACGCTGGCAGTCGGCGGATTCAAGTATCTTTGTTTCTGAAGCGGTGAGTCGGATGAAGCGGGCCGGCTACCGTCTCGGTAATCTGGATGCGACCGTTATTCTTCAGCGGCCCGCAATCAGGCCGCATAAAGACCAGATTCGGTCCAACCTCGCTGCTTTACTGGATTGCGAAATGAGCCAGGTGAATATCAAGGGCAAGACTCATGAACAAGTCGATGCGGCGGGTGAGAACCGTGCGATAATATGCCACGTCATTGCTTTGCTTGTTGCCGATGAATCAACAGGCGGACAATGAATACAGATATCACACAATGGTCTGATGGTCGGACGTATTTTTCCGGACAACAGCGCCGGCTCCGATAGTGCAGTGGCTGCCGATACTGATACGAGGTAGTACGGTGGCGTTCAAGCCCACAAGCGTAAACCGTCCGATTTGCGCGCCACCGCCAAGCACGCTTCCCGGCGCCAGATGTGTACACGCACCGATATGGCAATGGTGTTCGATGACGGAGCCCGAATTGATGATTGCGCCGTCATCAATATGCGATTCGCTGTGAATGACCGCATGGGGACCGATGAATACCCCGTTTCCGATCATTGCCGATCCGCTGATATGAGCGCTGGGATGGATGACCGTTTCAATCTTCATTCCCCGGTCGACCAGTTTCTGTATGGCAGCATGCCGCTGCTCGTTATCTCCAATCGCTACGATATAGGTTGCCGGTTCTTCCTGGTGTTCACCTGCTTTGAAGATCGGCCAGCGTGTAATAGTGGATTGATTGGGTGAATCATCGATAAAACCCATAACGTGAAAACCGGCGGCTTCAGCGGATTCAGCGATCACCAGGCCGTGGCCGCCTGCTCCGTAAATAATCAATCGTGTTGGGTGTGATCCTGCCTGAATCAAAATAAGCGTCCTGTGTTGTTGTCATGATGCGGGAGTGCCCGCTGGCCGGTTGTGTGTTATCTTAACGATTTTCAAAGTGTCTTGATATGCTTCCGATCCCACCGGTCGCAGGCATGGTGAAGACCGGACATCCCCTGTAGTAAGGATTTGTCATGAATACGACAATCAGGTCGTTCCAGCCGCCGGGAATCGAACTGACCCGTGAGCAGGTTCGTGAAATCGACAGGCGGGCGATCGAGATGCTTGGCATACCGGGTATGGTATTGATGGAGAATGCCGGAGCCAACGCCGCTGAAGTCATTTATGGGTATATTCAACAGGACTTGCAGGGTGATCCTGAACAGACAGTCTGTCATGTTCTCTGCGGCGGTGGGAACAACGGCGGTGACGGTTATGTAATCGCACGGCATCTGCATAACAGCATGGTTCCTGTTCAGATCGATGCATTCAAGTCTCCGGACACCTTGCCGCCTGATGCGGCGTTGAATTATAAAATATGTAAAAATATGGGATTAGAGATTAATCACCTGCTTGAGGAAGATCAGATTTCTCCGGCAGTTAAACGATGGTCGTCAGCGGGCGTGCTTGTTGATGCACTGCTGGGAACCGGATTCGGCGGAAAGGATCGTCAGATTCGAGGCCATCTTGGTCCTGTAATCGATCAGATCAACAGCCTGAATGGTCCGGCCGTGGTTGCCGTCGATGTGCCTTCCGGGCTGGACTGTAATTACGGCCTGCCTGCAGATTATACTATAAAAGCAGATTTGACAGTAACTTTCGTGGCAATGAAAAAGGGATATCTTGCCCCGCAGGCCCGTCAATATACTGGGCGTGTCGTTGTTGCAGGAATCGGTCTGCCGCCGGCATTGATTATTAATGCAGCAGGGGGTTGACCTTGAGGTATAACTTTGACACAATGCAAGGCTCGATAGAATCGCATACGCAATATCATGCGAGAGGATAGCATCAGATCAATAACTTCATGACGAGATGGACCCATGCTGGACAACATTGAATACGGAAGTCGGATCAACTTGAAAGTCGTCAGGCAGCCTACAAGCACATCGGCAGCCAAAACCATTATTCGGCTATTAAGTAAGGATCCTGAGGTTATTGCCGAGAATAAACGACTGAAGAAAGTCAGAGAGAAGAATCTGGAATGGCGAGCGCGTGGCGGGCGATTGTGGGGTGTTCGGCTGAAAAAACAGCGACCTGTCAAGGCCGATATCGGTGAATCAGGTACTATTGTCGCAACGACTGATGTGATCAAGGATCTGCAATCCGTTCAGCGGTTTGTTGAAATCCAGTCCGCATGATTTCAGAAGCCGCCAGGCGGTATAAAATTCAAGCATTGAAAGCCTTTTGTTTGACGTGTCGGTTCTGACTGATACTGTGATATGACGTGGCTGATATTAATCTGAGCAATCTGATATTGAATAATGGCGAAGCGGTCTTTCATGGTAAGCGCAAGCCGCCTTGGTTGCGTGCTCGTCTACCTGGTGGGCAGGGGTATCATAAGCTGCGACAGATCGTTGAACAGCATGGCCTGCATACTGTCTGCCGGTCAGCCAAATGCCCGAATATGGGCGAATGCTGGTCTAAAGGGACGGCAACGATCATGATCCTCGGGAATGTATGTACGCGGTCCTGTGGATTCTGTCATATCCAGACCGGTCGGCCGCCTTTGCTCGATGTGGAAGAGCCCGACCGCGTTGCCGAAGCTGTTGCCCTGATGAATCTCAATCATGTGGTGATTACCAGTGTCAACAGGGATGAACTGCCAGACGGTGGGGCTTCGATCTGGGCGGAAACGATCAGTAGTATAAGATCACGATGTCCGCAGGTGAGTATTGAAGTGCTTATCCCGGATTTCTGCGGCAACTGGGAATCGCTTCAGCAGGTGATGGATCAGCGCCCGGCGATCCTGAATCATAATCTTGAGACGGTATCACGTCTTTATTCCGTTGTCAGGCCGCAGGCGAAGTATCGACGATCCATTGAGTTGCTCAAACGTGCGAAACAGGATGGTCTTATGACGAAGACCGGGCTGATGGTGGGGATCGGTGAAACGGACGAAGAAGTCATTGAGCTGATGGCGGAAGTGAGGCAAGAATCAGGCTGTGATATGTTGACGATCGGTCAGTACCTGCAGCCGACAGCCGAGCATCTTCCTGTGACAAGATGGGTAAGCCCTGATACTTTTGACAGATATCGGGAGATCGGGATGACGATGGGGTGGCATCATATCGAGTCGGGGCCGCTGGTACGTTCCAGCTATCATGCTGAAAATCAGTATCACCATCTATAAGAAAAAGTATTGCACATCCTATGATATTCATGTGCGAGATTTTGCCCTTGATGGATGGATTGGTTATCATATTATGTTTGTTTTCATAGTTCGTTCGGCAATCAGACCGCTGCCTGTGTTTCAGCGACTTTGTCCAGTTTTCCTGAAGCGTCATCAGGGAACCCCGAGCGACGGAAAGGAGACGCGTAATCATGAAAGATGATCATGTCAAAAAACTGTATGAAGGATTGTTTCTGATCAACCAGCAGAGCATCGCAGGGGACCTGGCGTCGGCTCTCGGTTATGTACGGGAAATACTGGACCGTGCGAAGGCCGAGATCGTGTCTTTGCGTAAGTGGGAGGAGCGTCGCCTGGCCTATGCAATTAAAGGGCAGAAACGGGGGACCTATATTCTCGCGCTGTTCAATATTCAGCCGACACAGGTGTCGAGTATTGAGCGTGATTGCAATCTGTCTGATCAGGTGCTTCGTGCCATGATAGTCAGGGCGGATCATATGGGTGAACTGGAAATTAATCAGGCATCTCAAGCGGCTGAAAAAACGGATGCCGAAGTCAGGTTGCGAGCCGCTGGCGATGATCACAGGGATGACGAGGCCGGGTATCGGGATGAAAACAATGGCGATGACTATGAAGAAGTCATTGCAGGTGAAGAGGACGATGTGGAATCGAATTAATGGTTGTTGATCAGGAAGCGGATTTTCGTTGTGAAAATCTGTTTTGACAAGTTAAGAACGTTGGATGTAGAACAGGGACTTCAACATGGCGAATTTAAACAAAGTATTTCTTATTGGCAATTTGACCCGCGATCCGGAATTGAGGTACCTGCCGAGTAATATGCCTGTTGTCAATATCGGCCTTGCAACAAACCGGCGGTTTAAAAACAGCCAGGGTGAACAGCAGGAGGAGGCTACATTTGTCGACTGTGAAGCATTCGGGCGCACCGCCGAGGTCATTAACCAGTACCTTCGCAAAGGACGGCCTCTCTTTATCGAAGGCAGATTGAAATTCGATCAGTGGCAGGATCGCGACGGCAACAACCGATCCAAGTTGAAAGTCATTGTGGAAGGATTCCAGTTCATCGACAGTCGCGGACCTGATAACGCGGAAAACGGATCCGATGCGGGTGGTGGTTATCAGTCTCGTGGAGGCAGTTCACAGCGGTCTGCTGATTCGGACAATGCAGTCCAGTCGACTTCCGCCCATCAGGCTGTCGAAGAGGAAAACATCCCGTTCTGAATAGGATGGACATGTTGGTGTATCGCTGCATTCGTTCGTTTCAGAATGCGGGCCGGCGCCTAACTTCAAATAACTTTACGAAAGAAGGACAACATGAAACTGGTTGAATTGCTGTTGGTCGAGAATGTGGAAGGTCTCGGAATAGTCGGCGATGTGGTCAAGGTCAAGCCTGGTTATGCTCGTAATTATCTTTTACCGATGAGACTGGCGACTTCACCTTCGCCCGGTGCCATCAAGCGTTTGGCTGAAAAACGGGCCGAAGTCGAAAGGCAGATGCTGCTCCGGCTCAAGGAACAGGAAGAGATCATCAAGCGGCTCGATGGTTATGAACTTACCATTATGCGTACGGCCAATGAACAGGGCGTGCTATTTGGTGGGGTTTCACAGCACGATATCGCACAGGCCATGCGAACTGAAGGTTATAATATTGAAGACCGTCATGTACGGATCGGCCAGCAGATCAAGCGGCTGGATTCGTACCAGATTCCTATCGTATTGTCCAAGGATCTTCGCACCGAAATCAAACTCTGGGTGGTTTCTGATAAACCCGTTGAGCAGCTTGGTGTTGAAGAGGGCGAAGGCGAGGAAGAAGAAGGGCAAATGGTGGAAGCCGAATTGGATGAGGCGTAGAACGACTTTCATTCAAATAGTACAAGCATAAGATAAGGATATCGACCGGTTTACGATGTGCCGGTTTTGATATCCTCGCGCGGTGTGTCATCACGAGAGGATTCAGATGGTTTTTCATCGGGATACTTGATGCGTGCATGGTAGATAGCGCAAAGTGTCTTCCTGACTTCCGCGTTGGTCTGAGAATCCACCGTAAGTCCTTATTTGACAAG
>CAYRND010000014.1:0-40540 GCA_964425365.1 uncultured Phycisphaeraceae bacterium | reverse complement strand
TCGACACCCGCCACCCATGCTCTTCGCTCAGCCCGGTTCTTTTCAGCGAAACTGCCGACACTACCGGTCAACGTTACTTTGCCGTCATCAACATGAACGGCGATAGCCGGGTAGTTGTTCAAGTAGGCATCCCACTTGAAAGCCTCTTCGATATCGTTTTTGATATCGTCATCACTGCGAGCGGCGCTGTATTCGACCTCGATTTCATTATTGACACCGTGTACGCCCCGCACACCTCTCGTGATTTTTTCAGCCAGCATTTTTTCCTGCCAGGACTCGACCGTCCCGGTCAGCGTGGCGATGTTGTTGCTTACGGCCACGGATAATTCCCATGAATCCGTGGCGGGATCGGCGATCAGAGCCTCCTCGATATCAGCCTGTACTTCAGCGTCCTTCAGCACCGGAATATCAATGATGTCGATCTGGTTGACCACGGATCTCACGCCCTTGATTGTCCCGGCGATTTTGGAGGCACGCTCCTTCGCCATGATATTATTCACCGATCCTGTGAGTGTAACGATCCCTTCCCTTGTCCCGACTTCGATCTGGTAGCCGGGCACGCCGCTGTCGGCCAGCAAAGCGTTCTTCACATGAATGTTGATATCATCATCACTGACATTCATGCTCGATTCACCGCGTACCGTCGGCGTGAAAACCACGGCAGCGGTCAAGACAATAGTATAAAACGCCGTTCTTATTCGCATTTTCCTTCCAGATGCATCATATCTGCGTTCCATGTCGTATCTCCTTTTCATCAGGGATCTGCCGCGCCGGTCATGCATGCACGTCGTTCACGTCGCATCGGGCGAGGCCGGTAACCGGATATTGACGTAATGTCTCGGTCATGAACACATATTATGACGCGCCCGGCGGATAGCGTAATCAGAATCAATATGTTCATGCCTATGGGGCGGCCACCATGAACCCTATGGGGAGATGCCTGATAGTTACTATTACGGAGCGTTGTGATCACGCAACTCGGTTGTCAGATAGATAACCGTTTGCCCCGTCCGTGGTTTCAGTGCCATATCCGTTGTGAAAGGTGTCACGCTGTGATCTTCGATCAGGAAAAGGGGTATCGCCCGATCTGCGTCAAATCCCGTATCTTCTCCTCCGCCTTCCTTTTGCGATATCCGTAACGAATGCAACGTCGCGCCTTCGCGGAAATGAGATACGAGCTGATCGAATGTAATGCTATCGCTAAAGAGGTACCGGCCGGGTTTTCTTTCAGCCAGTGCCCTATCACGAGGTTCATTTTCCTCCTGCTGCGAAGGCTGTAACTGGAAGGTATTGATACTGCCCAGCAGACCGGCGACCTGGTTGGATGAAACGATATTCACATTATCATTGGACGACATGGCGAGAAAGAGTTCCGGGCCGATGCCCTTGACGGCACCCAGACTCTTTTCTGAAAGGACATCGACCTGGAGGGCATTCAGCCCTGACTGTCGGGCGTGATCGACCTTTCTTTTGTTCTTGTCGATCAAGGTGACTTCGATTCCTTCCCTGGCAAGTCGTTCGGCGATTCTGATAACGGGCTCCGATACGCCGAGGATAAGACACCCGCTTCGTTGCTTCTGAAGAAGCCCCAGAACCGACGCCGCAGGCTGGGCGACCATACCGCTGAATACGATGGTAAAAATAATCACGAGGAAGGTAACGGGCACGAGCAGAGGCGTGTGAGTATCGTGCAGCAGCTCGAGCGCGAAAGTCGATGCCATCGCCGCCGCCACAATGCCTCGCGGCGCCATGAGTGACAGAAACAGCCGTTCCCTGACGGTCAGACGCGTGTGAATGGTGGATACCATGACGGCGACGGGTCTGATGACGAGAATAACGGCGGCGACGAAAAGCAGACTGTTCCAATCGAGTGCCTTCAGCTCGGCCATTCGAATCCTTGAAGCGAGCAGAATAAAAAGAAACGAAATGAGCAGGACACGCAGGTTTTCCTTGAACCTGGCGACCGACTTGATGTGAACACTTGTCTGGTTCGCAAGGATGATTCCCATGAGCACAACCGAGATCAGGCCGGCTTCCTTCTGAAACTGATTGGCAATGGCGAATGCGAGCAGCACGACGGCGAGGACGAAGGGATTCTTCAGGTAATCGGGTACCCAGTACCGCTTGAACGCAAAGATGATCAGCATCGCGCCGGCGACGCCGGAAAGGATGCTGAATAACATCGCCTTCACCAGGCCGCCGATGGCCGTGGTCACCGTCCCGGCGGTACCCGAAAGAAAGAACGCCTCGAAGACAAGCACCGCCAGTACCGCACCGAGTGAATCGTTGAGAATGGCTTCCCACTTCAGAACACGTTCGGCCGCGCCGCTGAGTCGTAGCTGACGCAGCATGGGCATGATCGTGGTCGGGCCGGTGACAACCAGGATCGCGCCCAGCAGCAGTGATAATGGAACCGACATATTCAGAATCAGATACGCGGCGAGTGAACAGAGCAGCCAGGTCATCAGCAGACCTGCGATGACCAGTCGCCTCACGGCCATACGCTCCTGAAGCTCTGAAAGTTTAAGCGACAGGCCGCCCTCGAACAGGATCAACGCGACGGAAGTCGACACAATAGGAAGGAGCATCCCCTTGAAATGCGATTCAGGATCAATCAGGTTCGTCAGGGGACCGACCAGGAATCCGAGCAGCAACAGGACCAGGATAGCCGGCAGGTGTGTCAGCCACGCGAGCCACTGGGCCGCAATACCCAGCGATATGATCAGGATGAATACCAGAAGTGTATCTTCAATCATGCATCACCGATTGTATTGTATTCCGGCGGCACAACGCCGGATAAGGAAATACCCGGGCTCGTATAAGACATTTACCCAAGCAGACTCTTTCCATCACCCTGTAATTTGATTCAATAACTGGGATAATCATATTGCGAATCAGCAATATACTGATTCTTGTCCCGCTGAATACACCATGGCTGATTCCGAGCACCCGCTGATACCGCCGGGATATGGAAGATCGTAGTGTTATGTCATCGTGAAACGATCAACTGGAAGTCATGGATGACAATATTCAAAATAAGGAACATAAAATGAAAACGCAATGCACGACTTTTCGTGAATTGATCATGAAGGAAATCGATGTCATGTACCGCATGGCGTTAGGCCTGACACGCCATGAGGACAGTGCCTCGGACCTGATGCAGGAAACATATTTGAAGGCATTGCTTCACGAAGATCGATACAGGCAGATGAATAACAGTATCCGCCCGTGGCTGTTTACCATCATGCGTAACGTATATTATTCCAAGTGCCGATCGAACCGGCGCAGGCTGAGCATGGACCCGGTGGTGATGGACGAGGCCATGCCCCATGATCATCCGGACGATTCCCGTCATGCGAACTCGGCGGAGATAAACTGGGACGGCATGGAAGACGGACTGAAGCACGCAGTAGAGGAGCTGCCGGAGAATCACAGGACCGTTCTGCTGCTCTGGGCGATCGACGGCAGGAAATACAGGGAAATCGCCCGCATTCTGAATATACCGATCGGCACGGTAATGAGCCGATTGTCGCGTACACGTGACCAGTTGAAGATGAATCTGGCGAAGACTGATGTGTATGGGTACAGCATGCGGCAAGAGGTAGAGAATAATTGAATAAGGAATTGGTAACTCTACGAACCTTATCAATCTTCAACCTTATAAACATGTACCCGTATCACTGATTCATGAGCTGGTCGAGCCCGGGGATGTTGAGGCCACCGGTAAGTTTGGCCATCTCCTGTTGGAACAATTCCTTCGCGCGGCTGTGTGCGGCGTTGACGGCGGAGCGGATGAGCTCCTCGACCATTTCGCGGTCGGCCTGGTCGCCTTCGCCTGCAAAAGTGGCGATCATGGCGGGATCGAGTTTCAGATCGAGCAGTTCGAAGCGGCAGTTCATGACGACGCGAACCGCACCGGCGCCGGTGTCGGCTTCAACGGTTTTCGTGCTGAGCTGCTCGGAAAGCTGCCTGAACTTTTCCTGGAACTCGCCGGCATTGCCCATGATCTGGGCGAGTGATTTCAGATTTTTAAACTGGTCAAACATGGTTGTTTCCGGTTTGTTTCTGTGCACTGATGAGTGTAGCGTCGGGGAAGACGTCGAGTACTTTTCTGACGAGCGGCAGGTTCATGGCCTCACGTCGATCGATCTGGTTCGCAGCCGGTGTGGTTCTCGCCGGTTGACCAGCGTCAGATTCCTCAAGCGAATCGGACTCGATGCGAATGCGTACGGGCCGGCCGATCAGTTCCGTGAGGTGAGAGGCGAGTTGTTTTCTTCTGCTTTCCTCGCCGGCGAAAGCGGCGACGTCCCGCCTGCCGGGTGCAGGCGAGAGCCAGGCGACGCCGTCCTCCAGGCGGTTGAGTCTGAGGTAATCCAGCCAACCGAAGGCCGGCCTATCGGCGAGCTGCTGCTGAAGCGAAGCCCATACCTGAGCGGGGTTGCTGATATCGACGTCCGGCAGATCAACGTTCACAGACGGTTTCCCCGGGGTTGGCGCCGGTTTTACCTGCCTTGCAACGCCTGCCGGGGGTGCCGCGTGGTCAGGTTCATGCACTGCGGTCATCGGTTTTTTTTTTGGTCCGCCGGTCGAAACTCGGGACGCTGCGGGTACCGCGCCCGAGGCGAGTATGGCGGTGACATCGGCCATTTTCTCGGCGAGTGCGAGCCGAACGATGGTGGCATCGAGCAGTGCCCTCGGGTTGGCGCTGGTTTTTGCGGCCCGGACAAGGTTCTCGCACAGCCAGATCATATAGACCAGTGCCGGCGGATCGAATCGTGCGGCTTGTTTCGCGGCGGCCTGCTTCGCGTCGTCGAAAAGCTCGACCAGCGGCGAATCTTCGCCGCAGGCACTGATGAGCATGAGCTGGCGGAAATGCTCGATGAGGACGTCGATGAACTGGTCCTGGCTGATGCCGCGTGAGAGCAGCTCGTTGCATTTCCGCAGTGACTCGGCGATATCACCGTCGGCAAGTGCGCCGACGAGGTCGCTGATCACCTGCTGATCGGGCAGGCCAAGGACCTGCTCAATGGTCTGTCGCGATAGTTTACCACTGTCAATGGTGGCGATCAGCCGATCGAGCAGAGAGAGGGCATCCCGCATCGAGCCGTTGCCGAGCCGTGCGATCTGCCAGAGTACGTCCTGGTCGGCGTCGATGTTTTCCTGTTCGACCACGTCCTTGAGATGGGCGGCGATCTGAGCAGTGGGAATATTGCGGAAATCGAACCGCTGGCATCGCGATTTAATGGTGGCGGGCACTTTCCCGGGTTCAGTTGTGCAGAGAATGAACTTGATGTGTTCGGGCGGCTCTTCCATGGTCTTGAGCAGTGCGTTGAAGGCCGCGTTCGAGAGCATGTGCACTTCGTCGATGATATAGATTTTGTAGCGGGCATTAGCGGTGGGTGAGAGCCCCGCGTTGGCGATGAGCTGTCTCGCCTGCTCGACTGAGTTATTCGAGGCACCGTCGATTTCGATGACGTTCAGGTCGTCGCCACGCATGATGGCATCCGCCATCCGCTGCTGCACATCGAGCGGGGGCAGTTCGCCGGCCTCGGGAAGCTTCGGCGAATCGGCGATGGTATCGGGCGCATTCAGCGCTCGAGCGAAAATCCGTGCAAGCGACGTTTTACCGACGCCACGGGTGCCGCAGAAGAGATAGGCGTGCGCGACCCGGCCGCTGGCGATGGCACTCCGGATGGTAGCGGCGATCGGCTGCTGGCCGACGACATCGCCGAACGACTGTGACCGGTATCGTCTGGCTAACACTGTATAAGACATGGTTTGCCGTTTTCCCTCACCTGTCCCCGTTCGGGGCGTGTGTGTCGATGCTACCGCCGTATATTACACATCGCAGCGTGCGTCGAAATGACAGACGGCCAGGACACCGGCGGCACCGGGCAAGCGACGCTTAGGGCTGCTCCGGTCAAGGCCTGACCCGATTCACGAGCCCACCCGTGCACCAGGCCCAGCCGCCTGTCTTTTCGACGTTTTTCTTCCATACTTAACATCTTGCAGACCTTCTTTTCCTGAAGGCCCCATTTTATCTCTTTTAACGGTTCGCCGTGACGAAACAGTGGATTCTACCGCAAGTCGGCTCCGGGTTTAAGTCGGCGGTCACCCGGTTGACAATACAAACATCAGGAAATGTTGGCAAATGGCTTGGCAAAACGATGAAAAATGTTTATCCTCAATGGATTAGATTCAAGTACGCTTTCTCTCGCGTCTGAATTGTCTGTCTTAAGGAGTCCTCGCATGATTCTCTACGTACTCAGAGTCTTCTTTGTCATATTGGCTGCATCGGTCACCGCCCTCTACACCTTGCAGATGCAGGAACCCGCCCAGATCGAGTTTCAGAACATCATTCTCATGATGACAGGATCGCTCGCCATCGCAATGGCTGTCGTTTTTCTTGATATGTTCACCAAGGAAAAGAAGTTATCCGCGATCTCGGGCATATTTCTGGGGCTGATCGTCGGCTTGCTCGCAGCGTTCGCGCTATCGTTTGTCGTTGACCTGATCGGCGAGCTGTACGCGCCTCAGAATCCCGATCGCCGTGAGATTTTCATGAATCTGCTCGAGGGAACCAAGGTGCTGATCGGGCTGATCACCTGCTATATGGGCATCTCACTTGTATTACAGACGAAGGACGATTTCCGATTCGTCATTCCGTATGTCGAATTCGCCAAGCAGATTCGCGGCACGCGTCCGACGATCCTGGACACTTCCGTAATCGTCGACGGCCGAATTGTCGATATCGTTGAGACGGGCATCATTCAGGGTACCCTCGTAATCCCACGATTCGTACTCAACGAGCTGCAGTTGATCGCTGATTCGTCCGACAAACTACGCCGGGCTCGAGGCCGACGCGGATTGGACATCCTTCAGAAACTCCAGGCCAACACGAAGATCGAGGTGATGATCGACGACAGTGAAATCGAGGGCGGCGGAGTCGACCAGAAGCTGATCAACATGGCTCATCACATGCGATCGCGTGTAATGACCAACGACTACAACCTTAACAAGATCGCCACCCTCCGCGGCCAGGAGGTAATCAATATCAACGATCTGGCAAAGGCGATGCGACCGGTGGTCCTGCCGGGCGAAGCGATGACGGTGAAGATCGTCAAGCCGGGCGAAGGCAGTATGCAGGGCGTCGGCTACCTGGACGACGGGACGATGGTCGTCGTTGAAGGCGGCCGTCACCATATCGGCGAAGTGATCAACCTGTTCGTAACCAGTACACTTCAGACCTCCGCAGGCCGGATGATCTTCGGCCGGCACGAGGATTATGACATTGGCCAACCGCAATCGCATGCTTCTCGAGCCCCGTCCCGAAGCCGGGATGACGCTTACGGCGGCGGAGAACGTGGCGACGATACGAATCGGTATTCGACTTCATCACGCAATGCGGGCGAATAAAACTGTTCAACGCTCAAAGTCCAGGGTCTGCTCACGGAACTTGACTCGGGTGGCGCCAGTGGCGAGGATGGCCGGCCATGCCGACTTTGAATGAACAGCTTGACCAGGTCCTTCGGAACGCCGTTAAAGACCTGCTGGGCAAGGGTTATGAAACGGTGGATCCCCAGGTCAGACCCACGGGCCAACCGAAATTCGGTGACTATCAGGCCAATCTGGCGATGGGGCTGGCCAAACAGCTCAAGCAAAAACCGCGTGATCTGGCCGAAGCCATTGTCGAAAAAATAAACTGCCCGAACCTGATCCAGGCGATTGATATCGCCGGACCGGGATTCATCAATATCACGATCCATCCCTCCGCACTCAGCACGCAGGCCGCGATCATGCTGGATCATGAGAAGCTCGGGGTCGATCCGCCTGAAAGTGAAAAACGGATCGTCGTTGATTATTCATCACCGAACGTCGCGAAGGAAATGCACGTCGGACATCTGCGGTCGACCGTGATCGGCGACGCGATTGTCCGCGTGCTGATGTTCCTGGGACACGGCGTGATCCGGCAGAACCACCTCGGTGATTGGGGTACCCAGTTCGGTATGCTGCTCGAGCATCTGGTGGACCTTGGCGTGAAGCCGCATGACAACCCGCCTGACGTGGCCGATCTGAACAGTTTCTATAAACAGGCGAAGCAGAAATTCGATCATGACCCGGCGTTCGCGGATCGCTCACGCCGGCGCGTCGTCGCGCTACAGAGTGGGGACCATGACACGCTTCTTCTATGGCAGATCCTGGTCGATGAAAGCAAGAAGCATTTCTTCCACGTCTACGAAATGCTGGGTGTCATGCTGAAAGCGGATGATATCCGTTCCGAAAGCGAATACAACGATGTACTCCCCTCGGTGATTGCATCATTGCAGGAAAGCGGTCACCTGGCGGAAAGTCAGGGCGCTACAGTGGTTTATCCCGCAGGATTCACCGACCGTGAAGGCCGGCCCATGCCGATGATCGTTAAGAAAAGCGACGGCGGGTATCTCTACGCCACGACCGATCTGGCGGCGGCGATGTACCGCATTACGCAGCTCGGTGCGAGTCGCATTATTTACGTGACGGATGCCCGCCAGTCTCAGCATTTTGCAATGGTCTTCCAGACGCTGCGCCAGACGGGCTGGGCGGATGAGGCGGTACGGCTCGATCACGTTCCATTCGGGACCATACTCGGCCAGGACAGAAAACCGTTCAAAACACGGAGCGGCGAAACGATCCGCCTGATCGATCTGATCGAAGAAGCCGTGTTACGGGCGATGACAGTCATCGAACAGAAAAACATCGAGCTCGACGAGTCGTTGAAACACCGGATCGCCCATGTTGTCGGGATCGGGGCGTTAAAATACGCCGACCTGTGCAATGACCGGATCAAGGATTACATCTTCGACTGGAACCGCATGCTGGCAATGGACGGCAATACGGCCCCCTACTTACAGAACGCTTACGTCCGCGTACGCTCGATTTTCCGCAAAGGCAGGATCGATCCTGAAACTCTCAACGGCCATATGATCGCTGTCGATACACCGGCCGAGCGGCAACTTGTTCTCAAACTGCTGCAACTGGGCCAGGTGATCGAACAGGTGGCCGACACACTCGAGCCGCACCGGCTGTGCACCTTTCTGTATGAACTTGCGACCCTATACCACCAGTTCTACGAGCAATGCCCGGTCCTGGCCGCCCCCGACCCGTCAACGCGCAACAGCCGGCTTGCAATATGCCTGCTGGTTGGAAGAACACTGGAAACAGGGTTGGGGTTGCTTGGTATCGAAGTGGTTGAACAGATGTAAAAACACTATTCATCCTCGTTCTGAAGTTCACTACTACGGTGGTTGAGCTGGGCCTTCAGTCTGGCGAGGATGGAGCTGTGCATCTGGCTGACGCGAGATTCGGATAGGTCGAGTGTCACGCCGATTTCCTTCATGGTCATTTCCTCGTAATAGTAAAGGATGATGATAAGTCGTTCGGCGCGGGAAAGACCTTTGGTAATCAGGCTTTTGAGATCGCGTTTCTGAACGGCGGTAAGCGGGTTGACCTGACGGGCGTCTTCGAGCACATCGATTTCACGTACGTCCTTGTTCGAATCGGTCTCGAACCACTTTCGCGAGAGTGATACGACACCGACGGCACCGGCGTCTTTACGAATCTTGGCGTATTCGTCCTTATTGACGCCCATTTTTTCGGCGAGTTCATCGTCGGTCGGCGCCCGACCAAGTTTCATCTCGAGACTCTTCCTCGCATGTTCAACCTGGCTCGAACGCGACCGGACAAGCCTGGGGACCCAGTCCATCGACCGCAGTTCATCAAGAATCGCACCGCGGATACGCGGGGCGCAGTAAGTCTCGAACTTGACGCCTCGCTCCATGTCAAAGGCGTCGATCGCATCCATGAGCCCGAATATACCGGCGCTCATCAGATCTTCAACGTCGACTTCGTCAGGTAATTTGGCGTGAATGCGCTCGGCGTTGTACTTCACCAGCGGCAAATAATACTCCATAAGAATGTTCCTCAGGCCATCACCGGGAACTTTCTTATACTCTATCCAGATTTGCCTGATCTCATTTTCATCCGTTATCGCCGATCGGGTCATTTGCTTGGTTTTCGTCATTGGTCTACTCCTTGACCGAACTGCTAAACGGTGACACGCCTCTGTGGTCCATCAGATTTGTGCCGTTCGAGCGATTACGCCGCAGGGCTATGTCGGTGTGGCCGGGTTCCCGGCATTGTTCGACTCGGCACCACCGGCTACTTCATCCACGAAATCACCCTCGGAAGGTGCGGGATGATCGTTGATGACTTTTGTTATATGTTCATCCACCGTCCGTTGCGCAACCCAGCCGATCAGGCGACCGATCAGCCAGCAGATGAGCATGACGACGATGGCACGGATAAGAATAGTAGTCATGGGGTTGCCCACAATCAATCCAATAATGGAAGCAGTGGTAAAACCCACAAGTGCAAAACAGGTTGCAATCACACGAGATGGAATGTCAAGCACTCCTTTGCGTCAATTTGCGATAACCGAGTCCTTTCGATTATCTGACCTCATTCTAAATCCAACCAACAGGCCTGTGAAGAGCAATCCGGGAACCAATGTAAAAATTTTTATAAAATTTTCATATCCTGTGTAAAGAATATTACGCGCCCAGCCAGTTCACCATTCTTCTCAAAAAACTTTCGCTTCTCGGCTGAGCGGCATGACGATCCAGACGATGGGCCAGTTGATTGATGCAATCAACCGCAACGGATGAGACGTTTTCAAGTACAAATGGCTTTCGCCTTCTTATCGACATCGGTACTCGCGGGTCCGAAACCAGGTATCCCGCGTAAGACGGTGAAAGTTGTAAAAATTTCCTGCAAACAGAGGCGATACGGTTGTAGACCGCCCGTGCTTCTTTTTCGTCACGGGTCATATTGACCAGTAACCGGAACTGGGCATCCGCCTTCTGACGATGTATGGTTTTGATCACGGCATAGGCGTCCGTAATGGCCGTCGGCTCGGGCGTGGTAACAACCAATATCTGGTCGGCAGCAACGGCGAACCCCAATACATTGGGGTGAACGCCGGCGGCGGTATCGATGAGGATCAGATCGCTCTGCGATTCCAGCTCATGCACATGCTGGATCAGTCGTTCACGCTCGAAGTCGCCGAGAGCAGCCATTTGTGACAATCCGGAGGCACCGGGTATCAGTCCGAAACCGCCGGGGGCCTTGACGATGGCATCACGCAATGACCGCCGTCCCGCAACGACATGAGCCAGGTTCGCCGGCGCAAGAATATTGCAGATGACATCGGCGTTCGCCGTCCCGAGGTCGGCATCGATAAGAATCACCTTCCGCCCCATTCTGGCAAGCTGAACAGCAAGGTTCACGGCCACGGTTGTCTTGCCCACACCGCCCTTCCCACTGGTCACCGCAACAATCCGAGCCAGTCTCGGCGAACTGACTGTGCTCTGATGCTCCTGCAGCTGATGCTGCCTGACCATGCCTCTCAATGATTCTGCCTGATCTACGATCATTGTATTAACTTCCATTTACGCCGAGCACCCATGCCGCCAGTCTGTCAGGCTGCCCTGCTTCGATATGATGCGGCACTTCCTGGCCCGTCGTGATATAACTCAACTTTTTGTTCACCTTTCTGGCAACATTCAACAATACGCCGCAGGTCACTGCTTCATCAAGCTTGGTGAAAATAATACGATCCGTCCGGATATCGGAGAACCGCTCGATGGTCTGAAGCAATACCTGCTGGCTGCACGTAGATGATAATACCAGATGCACCTCGTGTGGCGTGGCCGCGTCGATAAAATCGGCCAGTTCCTTCAGTTTCTGATCGTCTTTCTGCGACCGGCCGGCGGTATCGATCAGAACGATATCGGCATCCAGGCATTTCTGCTGGGCCTGGACCAGCTCATCACGGCTGAGCACAACGTGCAGTGGCACGCCGATGATAGCCGCGTAGGTCCGCAACTGATCCACTGCGGCGATGCGATAGGTATCAAGCGTGATCAACGCGACACTTTTATTCTGTTTTAACTTGAAGTTGGCGGCCAACTTGGCGATGGTGGTCGTCTTGCCAACACCCGTCGGGCCGATCAACGCGATCGTCCGGGGCCGGCCATCCGGGGTCGGACGGCTTGTATTGGCATGAGCGTCAGTCGGCATCAGGCCGGCAATCGCCTGCAGAACGGCCTGGCGGCAGGTCTGCTCGCTCTGGATGTCATCCTGTGACATTTTCTCTCTTACCTGCGAAATAACTTCCTCGGCGAGTTCCTCGGCCACCTCCTGCTCGAGCAGCGCCACGTACTGATCGAACAGTTTCTCCGGTATGTTCATCGCATGATTCGTACTCTTTCGCCGACTCATCCTCGCACAGTGCTGTTGCCTCATCATGCGGGCAACCATCCGTTTGACCGATTTCATTTCATCCGCAAGCTGATCGGGATCGGGCGCACCGGCGATTCGCAATGGCTCCACCTGCCCTTCGGACGCTGATGGCGGCGATTGCGACATCACATTAAGCCGTTCCTGCTGCTGCTCTTTTTCGATCCGCTCCTGCTGCTTTTTCAGTTCATCGCGGGCAACGGCATAGGTCTTGCGAATCAGATCTCCTGCAGTGATATCATTTTTCAGCGTAGTGGATACCACCGGCCCAGACCGGCCGGGTAATGCAGTGACCTCGCTCGATGTCTTTTTTGACGTCCATGCGGGATAGGAAGGCCAATCGGATTTCGCACGCACATGGTCCGTTCGACGAGCCTGACGGCGACTTAGCAGTTTGCCGTCCGCTGCCGTCACTTCAACGACCGTCCGGCCTCCGACGCCAAGTACGCCGCCACGCTTATAGGTACGCGTGTGCAGAATCACCGCGTCTGAGCCTAACTGCTGTTTGACCAATTGAAGTGCCTCGGCCATGGAACGTGCTGTTACCGTTTTCAAATTCAATTGACTACCCCTTGTTAACTGGTTTCAACAGATTACCAATCTTCGCCGAACTGGCAAGAAACGTGGTCGTCATTGTGCATTCCTGTCTATTTTTCCACCATGATCAATGATCTTGTGAGTATTCATCAACCGGCGACTCCCTGCAATTTGTTACCGTATGGGTTCTGCTGTCGAAGCGGTGGCTGGTCCTGATTCAACTGGACAAGCCCGACCGACTCCACTTCGACACCTTTACTGACTTCGTTATAACCGAGTACGGCGGCGTTCGGAAGATGCGGCTCGATCAACCGTCTGACCTGGCCACGGACCTGCGGGGAAGCCAGCAGAACCGGGTGATGGCCGGCCTGAACCAGCTTCTGAAGCTGCTCGATCATGGCGGTGGTCACACGATTGGCGATCGCAGGCGGCATGATCATACTGGTGCCCTCGCCGGACCGCTCGATATAACCGTTGATCTGATCTTCCAATGCCGGGTCGAGGCTGACACAGTACAGCCGGGTCACGGAAAGTCCTTCCTCCGGGCTGCCGATTTCACCGGCCGGCTCCACGGTCACGTACTGCCCGCAGATGGTCCGGCGAAGTGCATTACGCACGTACTCGGTGAGGACATCGAGATCCTTCGTTCGCATCGCCCAGTCGCCGAGTGTTTCGACAATCGCCTCGAGATCACGAACGGGTACACGCTCACGCAGCAGATTCTGAAGCACCTTCTGCAACTCGCCGGGCTTGATCAGCGGATGCTCACCGCCCAGTACTTCCTCGGCGAGCCGCGGTGATTTTTCCTTCACCTGGTTGATCAGGTTATTGGTTTCCTCGCGGGTGAGCAGCTCGAAGGCGTGTGATTTCACGATCTCGGTCAGATGCGTGGCGAGAACACTGGTGGCATCGACCACGGTATAGTTCAACGCCTCGGCACGCTGCTTCTGGCCGGTATCGATCCATATCGCCTCCAGGCCGAACGCCGGCTCACGCGTCCTGTTACCCTGCAGCGGTTCGGTCGCCAGCCCGCCGTCCATCGCCAGCAGTTGCCCGGGATAGACCTGCCCTGAAGCGACGGGATTGCCCCTGATCTTGATATTGTAGTCGTTCGGCTGAAGCTGCATGTTATCCCGGATGCGAACCGGGGGCATGATCAGCCCCATTTCACCGGCCAGTTGACGGCGTATCATGGTAATCCGCTCGAGCAGATCGCCGCCCTGCGACTGGTCGATGAGCCGGACCAATGCATAGCCGACCTCGAGTTCAAGGGTATCGACGTGAAGGGCCTGTTCGACCGGCGGGGGCTCGGGCCGCAGCGACTTCGACTCTTCCGCCGCCTTCGACTGCTTATCCAACTGCCTTTTCGCACGCCCCGCGAACCAGGCGGTGGTGCCGATCACCCCGGCGAGTATGAGCATCGGCGACATGGGCAAACCGGTAAACGACATGGCTACCAGGAACGCGGCGGTGATGCCCATCGCCGCACGCTTGCTCGTCAACTGAAACGCCAGTTCACTGCTGAGGTCCTGACGACTGCTGCTTCGTGTCACAATCAGGCCGGCGGCAATGGAGATGACGAACGCAGGTAACTGCGATACCAGCCCGTCGCCGATGGTCAGCATCGTGAAGACTTCCATGGACTCCGAGACTGTCCACCCTTTCTGAAATACCCCCACGGCAAAGCCGCCGAGTATATTGATCAGGGTAATGATGACACCCGCTATCGCGTCGCCGCGAACGAACTTGGCGGCACCGTCCATCGCACCGTAGAAGTCGGCTTCCTGGGTGATCTTCTCTCGGCGTTCACGAGCCTGTTTCTCATCGATGAGTCCGGCATTCAGGTCGGCGTCGATAGCCATCTGCTTGCCGGGCATACCATCCAAGGTAAACCTGGCCGCCACTTCGGAAATGCGGGTCGCACCCTTGGTGATCACAACAAACTGCACAATGATCAGTATGACGAACAGGATCACCCCGACCACCGGTGAGGCGCCCGCAACGAAGTCAGCGAATGACTCGATCACCCGGCCGGCTACGGCCGTCGCCTGGTCCGGGGACGAGGCGTCGGCGCTCAGGATCATGCGAGTCGTCGCGATATTCAGTACCAGACGCAGTAGCGTCGTTCCCAGTAGAAGCGATGGAAAAACCGAAAAATCCAGCGGCGATTCCACGTATATGGTCGTGAGCAGCACCAACGCCGCAAGTGACAGGTTCGCCGCGATCAGCAGATCCATCACCACCGGCGACATGGGCACAACAACCACGGCGAGCATGCCGATGAATGCAATCGGCACGAACAGCGTCCGGTATTGCTGGATACGATTGACCCAGTCGGGAATCACAAGTTGTGAGCCGGCTTTCGCCATGAGTCATGTCATCCTATGCAGGCTGAGCCTGACGGTTACCCAGCCGGTAGACATACGCCAGTATCTCGGCAACGGCGTTGTAGTGTTCCGGCGGAATCTCGCCGCCGATATCGACACCGAAGTAAAGCGCTCTCGCCAGCGGCTTACGCTCAACAATGGGTATGCCGTGAGCTGCGGCGATCTGTCTGATTCGAATGGCCATGAAATCAGCGCCCTTCGCTATCACGCGGGGTGCGTTCATATGAGAGGATTCGTATTGCAGGGCAACAGCGAAATGCGTGGGATTCGTCACCACGACATCCGCTTTCGGCACGGCCTGTGATATCCGCTGCATCGCAAGCTGGCGGGCTACTCGTGCCCGACGCTGACGGGTCATCGGATCACCTTCCATCTGTTTCATCTCGTCCTTCAGCTCCTGCTTCGTCATCCGAAGATCACGCTCTCGCTGCCACTTCTGAAACGTATAATCAATGATCCCCAGAATCAGCAGCAGCGCCGCCAGTTTCAACGCCAGCGAAAAAACCAGGCTCGCCGATGCCGTAAAGGCCTGCCCCACCTGCAGATCACCGATCTGAATGATCAGCGGCAGGTCGTCGACAATGATCAGTGCCGCCAGCGCGGCGAGTAGAAATATCTTGCACAGACTCATCGCCAGTCTCATACCCGCCCGGGCGCTGAACATGTTCTTCAAACCCTTCAGTGGCGAAAGCTTGGTGATATTCGGCTCCAGCGGCTTGGTCGTCACAAGGAAACCGACCTGGCCGACCACGACCAGCAGACCGATCGCCGTCACCGCAAGCACCAACGGCATCATGGAACTGACGAACATGTAACTGGAAAATGAAAACAACCCCCCCAGGTCATCCGCACGGGTGGGATTGTCGATCTGGCTTGACGATAGCGTCACATGCAGCAATTGCTTCAGACCGGTCAACATCCGCATGCCTACGAACCTGAGCGCAATCACACTGGCCAGCAGCATGCATGCAGCGGTCAGGTCCTGGCTCTTGGCGACGTTGCCGTCCTTACGAGCTTCCTGCCTTCGCCGTGGCGTCGGGTCTTCCGTTTTTTCATCAGCGAATTCAGCCATAAATCATCCGCCGGTCACATGGCAAAAAATCCCATGATCCTTCTCAAACAGAACATAAGTACATCGCTGTAGGTCCGGGAAACAGTACTGAACAGCATGAGCATGCACGAGGCACCCGCCAGAATACGAATGGCGAAGCCCACACTGAGAATGTTCATCTGGGGAACCGTTCGGGCAATGAAGCCCAGAGTGAACGACTGCAGGAACATCAGGCAGACCATCGGTGCCGATATCCGCAGCGCCAGCTCGAAGGTGGTACTGATCATACCCACCACCACGGTGAGCAGCGATCCGAACTCCTGAAATGCGCCCAGCGGAACATGATCGTAACTGCCCACCAGTGTCGCCAGTATGGCATGGTGACCGCCCATGATCAGAAAGACCGCCAACGCGAGCATGAAGAAGAATTCTCCCACCACGGCCGATTCGGCCCCGGATTCCGGGTTGACATCGCGAGCCAGTGCCATACCCATCTGCTGGCCCATGACATGGCCGCCCATCTGCATACCGATCAGCGGCAGACTGGCGAGATAGCCGATCCCGAAACCAATCGCAAGCTCCAGCCCGACACGCGCGATCAGCAACCAGAAATAAAGCTTCTGATCGATGATGTGATGGATCATCGCCGCCGATGGCTTGCCCGGATCGAGCAGCATGGGATAGACACAGAACGACAGTGCGACCACCAGGTAGACCTTCACCTGTCGCGGAATGGTCTGGCTGCCGAACAGCGGCGCAAGAATAAAAATGCCCGTCAGCCGAAACAGTACCATCAGCCAGGCCGGTACATGATCCAGTAGTGGTCGAATATCAGTCGCCACGTACACCGTCCTTCATCAACTCAACCGCCGCTGAACATGCGGGCGGAAAACTCCATAATCTTGAGCGCCAGCCATGGAAATACAAATATCGCCATAAGTCCCATACCGAGTATCTTCGGTACGAAGCTGAGCGTCTGCTCCTGGATCTGTGTCACCGCCTGCGCAATACTGACCAGTAAACCCACAACCAGGGCCGCGCCCAGTACAGGCATACTCAGAAACAGAACCAGGCCCAGCGCTTCTCTTACAATGTCAACCGCCTGTTCAACCGTCATGGCAGATCTCCCTTGTCAACGGCCGCTAACCTGTCAGACCCGTTACCGAAAAACTGTGCAGCAGACTGCCCGCCACCAACTGCCAACCGTCGACCATGACGAACAGCAGCAGCTTGAACGGCAGACTGATAATCACCGGCGGCAACATGAGCATCCCCATCGAAATCAGGACACTCGCTACCACCATATCGATGATGAGGAACGGCAGGTATAACCGGAACCCCATGAGAAACGCGATCTTCAATTCGCTGAGAATAAAGGCGGGAATCAGGGTGATCATATCGACATCCACACGCTCCAGTTCCTGCGGCCGGCTGGTGTCGATCCCGCGGTAGTTCAGAATCATATAGACCGATTCCCAGTTCCCGGAATATTCGATCTGTTCGAACATGAAATCACGCAGCGGCTGCTTCGCTCGCGACCACGCCTCCAGTTCATCGATCTGGTCGGCCTGAAGCGGAACGATCGAATCCTGATGAATGCGATGGAACGTCGGTGCCATGACCAGAAACGTCATGAACAGTGCCAACCCCGTGATTACCTGCGCCGGCGGCAGCGATTGCGTGCCGATCGCCTGTCTTAACAACGCCAACACCACAATCAGCCGGGTGAAGCTCGTGCACATCACCAGAATCGCAGGCGTCAGCGAAAGAACCGTCAGCAGAACCAGTATCGAGAGCGTCGCACTGAGCCCGATACTCTCCTCCTGCTCAGGGTCCTCGCCTCGGATCGGCAACGCCCGGCTGGCATGCTTGAGCATGGAGACCGGGTTGGTAATTGTCTGCGACTCCTCCACTGACTGGGCACGACCGACCGGCGACGGCAGCAGGACCGCCATGATGACCACCAGCATGAGCCACCCCCGCCGCTGTCGCGGCAGCCCGTGGGACAACACACGCTTTGCACGGGAAAGCCCGGTCATGAGGTCCCTCCCTGCCCGGCGATGGTCCGAACCCGCGATAGCAGACTCGATATCGAGTTGCGGGCACTGTCAAAAGCATGTTCCGATTCGTCCGCACCTTCGTCCTGAAGCTTGCGGCTGTCGTATTCACCTGAAAATCCGGAAATCAGTTGCGAAAAGTTCCGGCTCATACTCCCGGGACTGCCCGCTGATACAGTTGCCATGACCTGGGCCACTTCTTCCGGCTCGGTTATCTGGGCAAGCGTACGCATACCCTGCGCGGAATCCGATGCGACGATAATCCGGCTGCCGATTCGAAGAAGCAGTATATGATTGCGCGGCGCGATCGACGTACGGACCAACACTTCAACCACCGAACTGCGACCCGTCAATCCCCGGCCGGAAAGTTTCATCCAGACCCATCGCACCAGTAAAATCAGAACAATCACCACGCCCAATGCCGAAAGCGTGCTCAAGCCGACGTTCATTCCCGAATCACGCCAATGATCGGCTTGCGATGCCAGGGCCGCTATATCTTTATTTTCCATTCCGCCCAGCGGCGTATGCTCTATCGGATCCGGCAACCTGTCACGCTGTTCACGAAATGGAACGATCGGCTCATCAGGAAACCCGGACGATGTTATCGATTCTTCATCTTCCTCAACGACCTTGACGGCGGTATCAACTGATCCCAGCGGCGTATCATGAGCAACCACCGGATGGACAGGCGGAACAGGCTCGACAATACCGATATTCGCCGTGGGCGTCTCTGCATACTTCTTCGCCAGTTCATTCAACCTTGCCTGTGGATCGGACTTGGCCGGTGGCGTGTTCTGCGCATTGACGAACGACGCACCCGAGCAGATCAACCATAACATGATGAGAATGGAACCGGGATGTGAAATTCTTCGCAGCACCTGGCCCTCCATGGCCTTGTTTCGTCTTTACGAACCCGACGGGCATCCTGCCCACGAGCTTTCACCCCTTGACCGAAAATATGATTATAACATGATCACCGTCATGATTGCACCTGTGCCTGCTGTTGGCTTTCACGGGCAGCGGCTTCCGCCTCTTCCTCGAGATTCGCAATGATCTCACTGATACGGATACAGAAATTATCGTTCAGCACCAGCACCTCGCCACGAGCAACCAGGCGACCGTTCACGTTCACATCCACCGGGTCGCCCGCCAGTTTGTCCAGCTCGACCACACTGCCGTTGTTCAGACGAAGGACATCTTCAACCAGCATTTCCGTACGGCCGAGTTCAATCGTCACATCCAGGTCGACATCGCCCAGCAGGTCGATCCCGCTGATCTGAACCGGTGAGGCGGCGGCGGCCTCCAGCGATTCGATTTCCGCATCCGGCTCATTCTGACTGATCGCACTCTGCATCTCATCCAGTGACGCCTGGGCGTCCGACAGTGCATCCTGCACGGCGTCATCGACCTGATCCTGCTGCGTTTCAGGTTGTTTCTGTTCTTCGTCCATGGTTACCGTCAATCAAACCTGTTAAACATGTTACATGTCCGCACGGTACTGTGTACACTTGCGGATCAATACTTCCTGGACATACGGCTCACCCTCGTCGTCATGCCCGAATCGCTTGTCAAGCGCCGCCCGTATCTGCCGGGTCAGCGTCGATAGTTCCGGCTCGAGCAGATGAGAGGGCTCGGCCCGCCGGAAGATCGTCGCTATTTCCGTACTGATCTGGGCTCGCATATTCTCGATGGCACGGTCGATATAGTCCTGGTGCTTACCGCGGATAACTATATATACTTCGGTGTCATACAGAAAGGAACGCCCCGAACGCGTATTCTGGAACTTGTCCGAAACCACGAGCACTTCGACCGGTTGCTCCATCATGGCCGCTTCATCTTCGGCCGCACCGTCGGCCTTGACCTCTTCCGGACCGCCGGAGAGCAGAAACGCCGCAGAGATCGCCGCGCCCTCGATGATCAGCACCACGAGCATGATGATCAACGTCTTGATCGGAAACTTCTTCTTGCCTTCCTGCTGGACTTGTTCTTTTTGCTCAGCCATAACTGATCCGTCTGATGATTAGCCCGTTCCCGTTCAGCCGCAGCCCCCTATTGCTCCGGCTCAGTAAAGTCCTGTACGAGTGCCTCACTGACCAGCACTTCCACTCGCCGGTTCGGTCTCTGATCCGCCACACTGTACGCCCGGTGAACGAGCGGCTCACGATCCGCATTGGCGATCAGACGGAACCGATCCTTCCTTAAACCCGCTTCCTCACTTGTCATATAAAGCATGACCTCACGTGCCCGTGCATTACTCAGCTCCCAGAGATCCTCATATCGGCTGTCCAGTCCCTTCAACTCAAGCGTCGAGGCGTGTCCCCTGACTTCAATAAGATTGTTATATCCTCTTATCAGGTCCGCCACTTTACGCAGTTGCATCCTTGCATCATTACTTAAATCGGCCGATCCGGGCTCGAACGTAATTCTACCGCCCACGGCGAATCGTAATCCCTCACGGACTTTCGTTACAGTCGTTTCACGACCCTCCATGCCGGGCTCATCTGTATTGGAATGGTTAGGGCGGATTTCAAACCGTAGCCGTAACGCCTCCAGACGCTCGATCAGCGACATGCTCGGGTCCTCATTGGTCGGCATCTTACCCCCGCCCCCCTTCATACCGAACGCCTTCTGAATCTCCTTCACTACCGCCAGAAACTCATCTTCCTTCTTGATTTCACTGAATGAGACAATCAGCACGAAAAAGCACAACAACAGGGTCATCATGTCACCATAGGTGAGCATCCATGCCGGTGCTCCTTCAGGAGGACATTTACAACCCTTTTTCGCCATAATCAACCAGCCTTAACTTCTTGCGTGCAAGCAATCCGCTTCTTAAATCATCTTCTCGTCGCATGCTCCGGCATCATCACGCGGCTTCCAGCTCATCCTCCGCCTTTCTCATGTTCGGCGGCAGGAAGGTCCTCAGCTTCTGCTCGACGATGCGAGGATTGTCACCACTTTGTATCGCCATGACACCTTTAATAATGACCGTCTTATAAAGAACCTCCTCGGCACTTCGCCGGACCAGCCGGTCTGCCATCGGCAGGGCAAAGGCATTTGCGATCAATGCACCGTATAACGTCGTGATCAAAGCGACAGACATGCCGGCGCCGATGGCGGCAGGGTCCTTCATGTTCGCCAACATGGCCACCAGGCCGATCAGCGTTCCGATCATCCCGAACGCCGGGGCATACTTCCCGATGATCTCAAACAAGCCCTTGCCCACTTCATGACGTTCAATCAGGTTGTCCAGCTCATTGGTCATGATCTGCTCGATCAGTTCAGGATCGGTCCCGTCGACCGCCATCTGAATACCCTGCACGATGAACTGGTCCTCGATATCCTTCGTCGTGTTCTCCAGACTGAGAATACCATCACGCCTGGCGATTTCCGCGTAAGACACCATATCCTCGATCAGTTTTTCAACCGATTGGGTCTGAAAAAAAAGTGCCTTCTTGGCAACAGTAGTGATTTTCTTTACATACGATACCGGAAATGCATAAAAAATAACCGTACATGACGCCCCGACCACGAGAATGACGCTGGGGACATCAAAGTAGATCATGATCTGGCCACCCATCACCAGTGCCCAGAACACAAGCACCCACGTGCCGAGAATACCAAATACGATACCCAGGTCCATTGCGTACCTCTAGCCCGTTCTGCCGGGTCCTTCCAAGGTGTTTATCGGTCCATTAACTCTGGAACTTTGAATTAACAACGAGCCTGATATCACAACGTCTTATCCTTCACATCGCTTCAGCTTGACATCAGCCCACCAGCCGTTCACCGCGACCTGAATCCGGTCGCCTGTTAGGAGGGCGGTAGCAACTTTCGCAGGTTCCTGCCGTAATCGATCGCCAGCGAAATCACCTGCTCCATCGGCTCCTTCACAATAAAATGGTCGCCGTTGATCAGCGTGATCGTTGTGTCCGGATTCGATTCCACCGTACGGATCAGCTCCGCATTGATCACGAACGGCTTGCCATTCAACCGTGTCACTTTAATCATGGCCGATCTATCCGTTCATACCTCACACGACCATCCGCAAAATCAGGTACCCTTACTTATCATTGCCGACCGGATCATCGCACCGAAGCGAGCAGTTCCTGAATAAGACGCTCGCTGGTGGTAATCACACGCGCGTTGGCGCTGAAACCGGTGCTCGCACTGATCAGGTTGATAAACTCATCCGATAATTCCACATTCGACAGCTCCGTCGCCCGGCCGATGATGGTGCCCGCACCACTGCTGCCCGGATTTACCACCACCGCGATACCGCTGTTCACCGAAGTCCGGTACATATTCGCACTGACCTCTTCGAGACCCATACTGTTCGCAAACGTCGCCAGCGGCACACGCCCGAGTGTCCGCATCAGGCCGTTCGAGAATACACCGATCAACTCGCCGTCGCTGTTCACGTTGAAATCCTCGAGCGTGCCCATCGGCGAACCGTCCTGGTAATACGCGGACACCTCGCTGTTCTCCTGCTGGTCGGCAAGCGCATAGACCGCCTCACCGTCACTTTCAAACGTCAATGCGACCTGAAGCGGCGTAAAAGCGCCCGTACTGTCACGATCGATGGAAATCGCACTGACCGTTGATGAAACGAAATTGCCGTTGGTATCGAACGAAAGAACACCATTGGTCATTGCCCGGTCGAGGTCGCTGTCGTCCTCCGACTGGGCATAAAACCGCCAGGTTGTACCGCTGTTGGACTTGCTTTCAAGTACCATGGTCAGATCGACCAGGACCGGATTCGCCAGTGTGTCGTAAACCACAAAAGTCGTCCGAACCGATTCGCCGTCGGCTTCCTGCTGCTTGGTAAACGTGAAGGGCGTACTCGGCGAGGTGGACTGATTCACCACGAACGATGCCGCCTCGATCGACAGCTCGTTCTTTTCGCCCGTGTTACCGAGAATCACAATCTCACCCGCAGGATACACCGTCCCGTCGATCGCCGTCACACCGTCGGAAACCTGAATGCCCCCCGAAACTGCACTGTCTATACCGATATGTTCATCGAGAAAATCGATCAGATCGCCCAGTGTGGTTCCATAATCATCGCTGCCGGTCGTATCGGCCGGCCCCACTTCAAACGTGTGATCGGGCAGGGATGCCCCCCCCTTTGACATGTCGGTCACCGTCACCACATCTCCCAGTGCAAACAGCACCGCACCGCCGGCGGTATCGTACAGCGAAGTCAGGGCAGTCGCCGCCGTTGCCGGCACGGTAGCCAGTGCGTCGGAATAGAGCGCCTGTGTTGTAATCAGCGATCCCTGGGTGGCGGTATCGCCGCCGGCGTGCAGATTACCCTTGAATCGTACTTCCGTGGTCGCATCCGCAACGGTCAGTACGCCGATGGGAATATTCACATCGGTCAGGATTCCTTCAACAATATCGAAATCCTCGTCGACCCCGTAACCCTGGACCAGCCCGCCGTTGGCTGCCACAAGGTTGTAGTCACGATCGAGCGTGAAGTTACCCGCACGCGTATAACGCTCCGAACCGTTATCGTTCAGAATAAAGAACCCACTGCCCTCGATCGCCATCTCCGTGCTGATCCCGCTGGGCATGAAACCCCCGTCGGAGAAATCGCGGTGGATCGAACCGAGCCTCACGCCCAGACCCGACTGCGCCGGGTTGGTCCCACCCAGGTCAGCGCTGGGCGCCGAGCCGTTACGCAGCGTCTGCGAAATCTGCGTCTCGAAACTGATCCGGCTCTTCTTGAACGCAATGGTATTCACGTTCGAAATATTGTTACCGGTTACATCGAGCATCCGCGAGTGAACGCTCAAACCCGCCAACCCTGTAAATAATGACGTTTGTAGTGGCATAACTGCACTCCTGCATCAAACTTGCACATCCGTGTTCTGATCATCCTGTACGCCGGGATCAGGCCGCATGGACATCGAGCGGCTTTGCATATCGATTAAATGCCGCAGTGAGACGTTCTCGATCCGATCGAACGTATCAAGCGGACCGAGCGGCTCCCTCACCGCTTCTGTCTGTATGTCTTCACCGACCTGCGACGAGGCTTCCGCCTGAACGGGCAATGTACCACCGCTGCCGAGCGATTCACCCAGCAGCGACTCGAAGTCGCTCTGCTCGAACGGAAGACGCAACGCCCTGCCGTGAGATGCGCCGGGCGGCATCGTCACCGGCCGTATCGCCGGTTCCAGCATTCTCAACAGGTCGGATTCCTTACCCAATATTCAACTCCACGTTCACTGACCGCCGCCGTTGCTGCCCGCGAACACCTGCTGAAGCAGTTCAAGATCGCTGACTCCCACCACGCCGTCGCCGTCGAAATCACCTTCAACAAATGTCGCCGGTACCGGCTGGCCGAAATCATCGGTCGGCCTGGACTTGTTGTAATTACTCAGCCATATTTCAGACCATAGAATCTGGTCCGCGTTGTCCACTGCGCCGTCCTGATTGATATCCCATAACAGCTGATCGCCCACCGTGCCCGATATGTAATCCGGATCCTGGGTCACCAGGGTGATCTTGTCCAGATTGATCACACGGCCGGTATCCAGTTCCAGCTCCGCCTTGCCGTCCTTCACCCGCACCGACGTGACCATCCCGCGGACATTCGTATTCGTCGTGTCCAGTCCCTCCACCAGCTTGCCGATCATACTGCTCGCCTGTGACACGGCGTTCTGCGTCACCAGACTTTCCAGCTTGTTCTGCAGCGAAAGCTGACTTTCAATATTCCTCAGACTGCTGAGCTGCTCAAGTACCGCCGCAGAATCCGTCGGCTCGAACGGGTCCTGGTTCGTCAGCTCCGTCACCAGTATCTGAACGAACTCCTCGCTGCTCAGCTCGGAAAACGCATCGTTTTCCCTCATCATGTTCGTGGTGTTCAGCGATGTACTGCTGATTGCTCCTGCCGACATAACATCGATCCTTTCCTTCATCGACCCGGCGGACCGGGCCATGACTTATCAGGCCACCTCGTTATGGAACATCTGCCTGAAATCCGCCGACTGACCTTCCTGTTCTCGACCCTCATGACGCCGATCGCCGCCGTGCTGGCCTGCATGCTGATGCGGCGTGAAACCGCGGCTTCGCCCGTCCTGAGAATCCTGCTGCTCCTGGCCGTGCGCCTGCGATGAACCCGACGACTGCATCGGTTGAACCGTAATACGCTCGACAACCAGCCCGTGATTCTCCAGCGACTGCCTGAGCTGCGCCAGTTGCTGTTGTATCAGGGACCTGGCAACTTCCGTTTCAGTATGGAACTGCGCGTTCACCGATGCATGTTGTATCTGCATCTGGATTCGCACTGTTCCCATCTCCGGCGGTGTGAGCCTGAGCGTCAGACTGCCGCCGTTCTGCTGAACTACATTCTGCAACCCGCGGACCAGCCGCGCCGCATTGAGCTGCGCATCAGGACCGTCCAGGCTATGGACACTGATCTGCGCCGTCGGATTCGCCGTTTGACCCCCGGCACCGGCAGCTTGACCCGCAGACTGGCCGCTCGCCACCCCAGACGAATGCTGACCGACCATTTCAACCGACATGGACTGACCGGTCGTAACCGCTGACTGCGGAACCGTCGACTGCGTCATCACAGCCTGAATACGCGACTCTGAATGCCGGACCTCCTGTTGCAACGCCTGCTGCATATTCGACCCGCCGTCGTTGCCCGTATTGTCCGACAGGTTCTGTTCATCCGCTGATGCCTGATCGGCTCCAACGCCGCTACTCATCACACCTTGGCCGGCATGTAACCGCAAGACGTCCTGCTGCTGACCCGCGGCCCGCCTGGCCGTTGATTGCTGTTCCGCGGCCGACTTCACCACAACCTGATCTGCAACGGCGGACGCACCCGCCTGCGATGATGCACCCGTAATAACCTGATCGGAAGCAACTGGCTCTGCCGCCGACTCTAATGATGGTACCTGCTGATCCGATCCGGATGAATCCAATATCAATTGTCCATCACCAACCTGGGAAACGTTCCCCGCTTCCGCCGGCTGGCCGGTTGTCATCGCCGACAATGACTGTTTCATCACAGACTTGCCCTGCTCACTCAATTGCTTCAGCCAGATGACCTCAGGATGAACGCCCGCAGGCTGCTGTTCGCCCGACTCGGTTTCACCCGCCTGATCCTGCTGATCACTCGCTTGCTGGTCAGTGGATTCCATTCCCGTTGCCGCATCCGTGTCACTGCCCTGTTCTCGACTCGCACCCGTCTCCTGCGATAACACCGCAGACTCATCCGATGCGGTCGCCGGTTCTGCCGATCGGTCAACTGGATGATTATCGCGTGACTGCTCGCTGCGATCTTTCGTTTCCACTGGCTCCGTATCATTGCGATCACGCGCACCGGCAGGTGATCGATCACGCGAAGAACCACCGCGATCGGTTTTTTCAGCCCTCTTCTCAGATCGATTCTCCTGATCTGTTCGCCGGCTCCGCTCGGCCTGACACTGGCGATCCGCCGACTCGCGAGCATGGTCCAGTTGCCGCCTGAAGTCGGTATCAATAACCTTTCCCGTAGCCTCGATCTCTCGAACGGGCGACTGACGCTCTGCGGCATGATTCATCCAGATGGCATTGAATCCGATCATGTTTCGTTATCGTCCTTGTCCAGGTCCTTGACCAGCGGCTGTATGCCGCGATTGCGAAGCCGCTCAAGCAGCATCTTCGCCTGCGCAACCTCGTTCGGTTCCTTGAACTCGCCGAGTACTTTCGAAGCCTTGCGAAGCTGCATGGCGGCAAGATAATCAACAACCTTGTCGGTCTGACCTTCTACAACCAACTGCTGGAACATCTGCTTGGCCTGCTTCGGCTTGAGCTGTTCGTACATCTGCACCGTCTGCAGGAAGTGCTTGTCCCGCATGGTCCGCGTTTTCTGTTCAATATACTCCTCGAACTCGACACGCTTCGCCTCCAGCTCAGACTTCTGCCTCGCAATCAGCCCCTTGGCACGCTCGATCTGCTGCCTCAGGTCCTCAGTCTCACGCTGCAGACGCTCCAGACGATGCATCGCCAGTTCATTGGTCTGCTGATCCTCGACCAGGCGATCCTGCAACGTCACCGGACCCTCCGCCGCCTTCTCCAGACGACGGGCGTCGTCGATCCGCTCCTGCTCCTGTTCAACCTGCCTCGCAATCTCCTCCAACTGCTGCTGCTCTTCCTCGATCGTTATCGAGAACATGTCGACCACGCGGTCGATCCGTTCATGATTCAGCCGGCCGCTTGACCACAGCCAACCCACCCCCGCACCCAGTGCAATCAGGTGGATCACGATAATGGCCATCATGGCAACGGCGAATGACTTCATTCAGCGAACTCCCGGTAACGGCCACGCATGAACAGCCTCGTGGCGATTTCATCCATCTCGATATTCTCACGGCGGTTCTGCTCCTCCTGCCACTGTGCGTAATGCCTGTCACGAAGCAGTTCCATCGCGCGGCGGTCTTTCGTCGCCTCGATTAATCGGCTCCGAGCTTCATTAATCCGCTTGTCCAACTCCGCGAGCTGGCTTACGATCTGACGGCCTCGCTCCGCCACAAAGGCACTGTATCTTGCAAAACCGCTGATATCTTCCAGATTCACTTTTCCCACCAGACCCGAACCCAGCTGACGCTTCGAGTCACGGATCGTCTCCTGCATGTCACGAAGATGATTCAATCCCACCTGACGCGTGTGCAACACCTTCGCCAGTTCACGCTGACGCTGCTGCTCGATATTGCGCCGGTGACGTAAAACGTTCTGGAATCGAAACTCAAACTTCGCCATGATACATTCGTTCCCACAAATCCATCATCTCGCCGGCGATACCCGCCCGGCGGTTATTGCGGTACCTGCTGACGCATCGGTTGCGGCCTCACCAGACGCCGGCGGTTGGTCTGAATATGCTCATTCAAAGCAAACAACTGGGCGCGGGTCTTCTCAAAATCCGCAAGACCCTGCACTTCATCACGGCCCTGCTGAAGCAACTGATCGATCGCCGGCTTGCAGGCGATCGCCAGATCAAACTCGGCGTTACTGCCGGTCGTATACGCGCCGATATTCAACAGGTCCTCCACCTGGCGGTACGCCGCCACCAGCTTCAACACCTCCCGACGCGCCTGCTGCTGGTCACGCGTGGTCACATCATCGACCACACGGCTGATCGAGGTCAGCACATCTACCGCCGGGTAATGACCACGCTCGGCCAACTGGCGAGATAGCTGTATATGACCGTCCAGCACGCCGCGACAGGCGTCCGCTATCGGCTCGGTCATGTCGTCGCCTTCCACAAGTACCGAATACAGACCCGTGATCGAACCGTGATTTGTCCGGCCCGATCGCTCCAGCAACTTCGGAAGAATGGCAAACACACTCGGCGGATAACCCTTCGTTGCAGGCGGCTCTCCCGCCGTCAATCCGATCTGACGCTGCGCCTGGCAGAATCGCGTTACCGAATCCATCAACAACAACACATCCAGACCCATATCCCGGAAATACTCCGCCACCGTCGTCGCCACCATCGCCGCCCTCAAACGCACCAGCGCCGATTCATCCCCCGTGGCACACACAACAACACTACGGGCAAGACCTTCCTCGCCCAGTGTGTTCTCGATAAAGTCACGAACCTCACGGCCACGCTCTCCCACAAGGGCAATCACACTCACATCCGCCGCCGTATACTTCGCCATCATCCCCAGAAGTATCGATTTACCCACGCCCGGCGCCGAAAAAACACCGATCCGCTGACCCCGGCCGATACTTAATAACGAATCGATCGACCGGATACCCGTCGCCAGCGGCTGATCGATCAGCTTACGGTCAAGCGGATCTATCGGACCCGGATAAAGCGGCCGAACCGTCGTGTCATATAAAGGACCCAGGCTGTCGATCGGACGACCCATACCGTCAAGCACTCGGCCAAGTAGCGACTGGCCCACACGCACCGTCTGTACATGGTGACCCGCCAGCACCATATCGCCTCGTCCTATGCCGGATGTATTCCCCAGCGGCATGACGATCGTCTGCAACTGATCGAACCCGACCACCTCGCCGTCTATTATCGGACCACGACCACGCTGCGTAAATAATTTCACCGATGCGCCCACTGGCACCGGCAGATCATTCACACTCAGCGCAAGTCCACGCACTTCCGCTACCGTCCCGCGCAATTCTAACGGGGCGGCCTGGTCCAACATCGCCATTTGATCGGCTAAAACAGGCATCGTCCTATCTACCAGCGAATCCCATGCCAGTATCTGTCACTCATCTATTTACCCCTGCGAGGTATCACCCGAATCATCGTAAACAGACCCGCCCGCATGATCCGATTCCTGATCATGGTCCGACTGTAGCTGAAAATCCTCCGGCAGAATCATGTCCACTATCCGTTCCATCTGCTTCTCGATCGTCGCATCGATCAGTCCCTGCCCGAAACTCACTACGCATCCGCCCGAACTGATATTCACATCATCCACCAGGTGGACATGCTCGAGATGATTGAATTCCGCCAGAAGCTGAGGCATCGCCTCCTCCAGAATCGGCCGGTCGCCACCGTGAATGCGAACCGTCACATCCAGCGGACGCAATACATGCGTCAGCGCATTCCCGAGTTGATCCACCACAATCGACGGATCGATCTGAATCGACCGGTGCACCACTTTCTCCGCCAGCTTGAGCGCGAACTCCAACACCGCGCCCGTCGCCTCGCGGAGCATGTCTCGACGCTGCTCGTCCCATTGAGCGGCGACGTCCATCCAGGCATCGTATAGCCGCTGGACTTGCTCGGCACTCTCCGACAGCGCCTGCGAATGTCCCTGCTCGCGACCCTCGGCAAGGCCCTGGGCATAACCCTCCGCCTGACCGGTTTCATATCCCTTCTCTTCAGCACCCTGGGCAAGACGCGATGCCTTCTGCTCGGCCTCCGATATAATCTGCGAAGCTTTCGCTTCCGCCGCCATGCGGATCTTCGCCGCCTGACGGCTCACATCACCAAGGTCCAGAACCACTGCCTCTTTCATCGCTACGCGTGCATCGTCTGATTTTATGATCGGCATATCTCGTGTTCCCTGACTCCGCTTAACACGTCAGCAACAGACCGACGCGATCGAAGTCCTTATATCGCCAACCAGCCACACCTGATCCGACAGGTGCATCACACTATCATTTCCTTGTCGCCGCCGCGGCCGCTTATGATAATCTCGCCCGCGTCTTCCAGACGTCGAACAATATCCACGATCCGCTGCTGCGCGCCTTCCACGTCGCTGACACGAACCGGACCCATGTACTCCATGTCCTCCTGGATCATCCGCGCTGCACGTTCCGACATATTCTTGAATATCTTCTCCTTCAACTCGTTGCTCGCAGTCTTGAGCGCCAATGCCAATTCGTCGTTGTCGACCTCCTTCAACACCGACTGGATTCCCTTGTCGTTGACCAGCAGAATATCCTCGAAAACGAACATCAGCCGGCGAATCTCTTCGACCAGGTCCGGGTCCTCCGCCTCCAGACCTTCCATAATCCCCTTCTCCGTCGTTCGATCGACAAGGTTCAACATCTCCGCAACAGTCTCCACACCGCCGATCTTCTCAAACGACTGCGACAGCATGTTCGCCAGCCTCGCCTCCAACCCACGCTCGACTTCACTGATCACCTCCGGGTTGGTCTGCTCCATGTTTGCCACTCGCTTGACTACCTCGATCTGTTTCGGCGTCGGCAGACCCGCCAGAATCTCGGCCGCCTTGTGAAAAGCTAAGTGACTGACAATCAACGCGATCGTCTGAGGATGCTCGTCCTGAATAAAGGTCAACAGGTTCTGTGACTCGGCCTTCTGAAGAAACGCAAACGGCGTCTTGCGTACCTGCTGACTGATCTGCTGTAGTATCCGCTCAGCCTCTTTCGGGTCCAGACTCTTCATCAGCAACGCACGCGCGTAATCCAGCCCGCCTTCACGAGCCCAACTGTGCGCCACCGCGAGATCATAAAACTCCTGCAATACCCCGTCACGGATATGCTCCGGAATCTCGCCGACCGACGCCAGGTCACGTGTTACCTCTTCCACCGCCTTACCCGGCAACTGCTGAAGAACAATCGCCGCAGCGTCGTTTTCCAACGCCAGCAGCAGAATCGCCGCCTTCCTCACACCGTTTAAATCTTCCAGACTCGTGATTTTTTCTTCCGCTTTCGGCATGGCAGCTTCATCCTGCTTGCTTCCTGTGTTTAATCATCGATTCGCACCCACTTGCTCAACAGCATACCGGCCTCGTTCGGATTCGCTTTGATCATGTCGCCGATCTGCTCGGCGATCTTGCGGCTGCGTAGCTCGTCCTCGTTCAGCTCAACACCCGCCATCGCAGCGTCATGCTGCTCCGCCTCGCCGATCAACTCGTCCTCGACCGGTAGATTCGGCGGCACGCCCGCCAGTTCCTCCACCGACGGCAACGACTCAGGCTTCGTCGCTTTTCTTACCATCCCCACCATCAACGCCAGACTGATCAGCGCCAACAGCGATACACTGATCGGCTTGGCCCATTGCGATTCCATCATCCCCGCTATGCCGCCACCGCCGGATCCCGCAAGACCCGACGCCATCAACACCGTCTCGTCGGGGAACATCGCCACACGTACCATGCCCGGCGTCTCTGTCGAAATGAGCGGCTCGACCTGGTCCTGGATCGTCGCCAACTGCTCATTGATCACCGCCTGAAGATCCAGGTCGGTCGGCTCTTCCTCTTCGTCCGGATTGTTCGCCTTGTATATCTGTACGAAATAACCGCGGGGAACATTGATCGTCACATTGATCTGGGTCACCTGGTGGCCGGTCAGCATCTTGTGCACACGCTCGATCAGCGGCTTCTCACGGAACTCGCTCCGCGATTCCGTCGTCTGCTCTTCCGAACCGATCTGCGTGCCTCCCGCAATATCCAAGCCCGTATTCGAACGCGGGCCCGGCTCGCCCGCCTCCTGCACATCACGACGGTTCATCTCCTTCGATTCCTCGCTCGCCAGCGGCTCGGTCTGCTCATACGCCCAGCTCTCCTCGACCTGCTTATGTACCTGGTCGGTCTGGACCTTCACCGCAACGATCACGCCAGGTATGTACTGCAATAGCTCCATGATCTTCTTGCGATGATATTCCTCCTGATTACGCACCAGCTCGAGCGCTTCCGTCGGAATCGCGTCGTCTTCGTCATCCACGCGGTGCTGACGTCCGTAATTCGCGTCCACCACCACCACGTTCTGCGCCGGCATCTCGGCCACCGCGCCGCTGACTAGGCCCGCTACCGCCTCCACCATGCCCTTATCAATACGGCCCCGGCCCTTCATCGCGATCGATACCGATGCGCTCGGATTCACAAACGTCTTACCGAAACCAAGGTCCTTCGGCAGCGAAATCACCACGTTCGCTGACTCCACCCCCTTCATCTTACGAATGACCTTGCCCAGCACATCCTGCTTCGCTATCAGAAACGACGTCTCGTTCTGCTTGTCTGTCAGCCATGGCGACTGCTTGCTGATCAGCTCATTGAACGCGCCCGCCACGTCTTCACTGAACATGTCGTCCTGAACCAGCATCGCCAACGCCTGATGCTGCTGGTCTCGCGGGACCATGATCTGGCCACCGGCGACCTCCGCTTCTATTCCCGCCGACTTCAAACGCGCCAGAACCTCGTCCGTACGACTGGCGGCGAATCGCGTGATCGGGACCGTCTCCGTACTTGACATATACTGCATCAGAAGGAGCAGAGACATGATCATGATCACCATCAGGGCGCCGATCAGCCAGCGCTGACTGGCGTTCAACGCCTCAAGGTGAGCCCTGATATACATCCAGTAGCGTTTGACAAAATCCATCGTTCGGCCTCCATGCCGTTTTCACGCCGGCCTGCTCATTGCAACCCACCGCCTTATCCTACAGGCAGTCAAGCCGCTCACCGGCCTTTGATTCGTCACACCCTTATCTGCTTGATCTCCTCATAGGCGTCCATCAACTTGTTGCGGACCTGTAATAATAACTGAAATGCCGTGTCCGCGTGCAACTTCGCCATCATCACCGCATCCACATCATCACGCTTGCCGCTGTGCAGGTCCTCGATCGCCATTTCCGCATCCTGCTGAAGACGATTCACCTGCTCGATCTCCTTCATCAAAACCTGCTTGAACTCCGGTGCAGGCGACTGGCCCGGACGCGGCGGCGACAGGGGGGCTTGCGGCTGAACGGGCCGTGGACCGGTTTCGCCTATTAATCCTAATGGGTCTGCCATGCTTCACGTTCCCATCTTCTATCTCGCTCTTCAGACAATCAAGCGGGTTCCCGACTCCGCAACTCTCACGCCAATAAACGCAATGACTGTTGTAGCATCGACTTGGTCGCCTCCGCCGCCGTAATATTTGCTTCATACGCTCGGCTGGCCTCCAACGCATTAACCGCTTCCATCGTCGGATCAATATTCGGATACGATACGTAACCGTTCGCGTCCGCGTACGGATGACCAGGCTCATAAACCTTCCGAAACGGCGAACGGTCTAACATGATCTGCTTCACATGCACCCCCTCGTCGCTGTCACGAGAGGGATCGCCAGGTGCGAAAATCGCAATTCGACGGCGGAACGGCGAATAATTGCCGTTCGCGTCGTTGATCGAATCGCGATTCGCAAGATTGCTCGATATCGTCTCCATCCTGATTCGTTGCGCAACCAGGCCCGAAGATGAAATATCCAGTGATCCGAACATCTTTTTACCTTCTCTCTAGCAAATCTTTCAGACTCGCTCACGTATCGCCGTTCGCAACATATCAAATTCATTCCGTAACATCTCGATACCCGCCTTGTGCGCCATCGTGTTCTCTGCCAGATCCTGCATGATGTGCTCCAGCGACCGGTTGTTACGGTCGTGGAACATGATGTTCTCGTTCGTAAACGACGGCCTGATCTGGATCAAACCGTCCTTGAACCGGACCTCACGCGTACCAGGTACCTCCAGCGGACCGGCTATCGGGTTCTTCCGTGTACGACGTTGCTCGATCGCCGTTCGCAACGTTGACTGAAACGAATCCGTACTCAGGTCTTTCGGCTTGAAGTACGGCGTCGAGATATTCGCGATGCTGTCCGACAGCAGCCGATGACGCTCCGCGGTGAACTGTATCACTCGCTCCAGAACGGGTACGGCGCCTTTATCCAACAATCCTCTGATCATCGCTATACCTCAGTGCGCCTCCGGCGCATCGACAATGGCTATCCACTGACCCAACAATCACCATGCCAGATCCACCTGGCATCACTACTTACGTAAAGAAAAGAACTTACCTTGACCACAAACATCCCGTACAACTTAAAACCGCGCAATTCCTGCGCCGCAACCACGCGGTTTTTGCGCTGATACTCATTTCCGTTCACCTCACGGATTCCACACAACTGACTCTCATAACGTCTGCGCGACAAGCTTACGCTCCTTCCATTTCTTCAACTTCAAACCCAGCGTCCGAACACCAATCCCCAACGCCTCCGCCGTTCGCTGGCGGTTGCCGCCGAAGTGACCCAACGTGCGGATCACCTGCTCTCGCTCGATCTCCTCCAGTGACCGGATCGAACCCGCCTGGGCCGACATCGCACGGCTGTATGACGATGGCTCCGACGCCGGCGGTACCGTGCACATCGACGTCACGATGTGGTCCGCTCCTGACCCCGATGACGGTAACGACGGCGATGCAATCAACCACGGCTGAAGCATGCCCGCGTTGATCACCTGACCTCGCGTCAATACACTCGCTCGTTCACAGATGTTCTGAAGCTCTCGTACATTACCCGGCCAGGGATATTCCTGCATCAGCTTGATCGCTTCATGGTCAAATCGCTTCGGCTGACGACCTTCCCTTAACGCCACCTGGTCTAGAAAATGCTCCGCCAGCAACGGAACGTCATCCAGCCGCTCTCGCAGCGGCGGCAGAACCAGCGGCAAGACATTCAACCGGTAATACAGGTCCTGGCGAAATTCGCCCGTCAACACGCTCCGGGCAAGGTCACGGTTCGTCGTCGCTATCACGCGGACATCAACCTTCATCGTAATACTTGCACCCACACGCTCGAACTGACCTTCCTGCAAAACACGCAGTAGCTTCGCCTGCAACTGCGGACTGATCTCGCTGATCTCGTCTAGCAGCAGCGTCCCGCCGTCCGCCAGCTCGAAACGCCCCTTACGTAACTGATCAGCTCCCGTAAACGCGCCTTTCTCATGGCCGAACAGTTCACTTTCCAACAGACTGCTCGATAACGCCGCACAGTTCAGGCATAACATGATTCGGTCGCGACGCGGACTGCGGGCGTGGAGCGTCCGGGCGACGACCTCCTTGCCCGTACCCGACTCACCAGATATCAACACCGTACCGTGCGAATGACTGATCTGCTGTATCTGCTGCGCCAGCTTGCGCATCGGCGAAGATTTCCCCACCAGCGCCGGGATGCCCTCCAGCGAACGGACGTTGCTCCTCAACGCCGCGTTCTCCTGCAACAACTGACGGTGCTCCACAGCACGGCGGACCACCATCATCAACTGCTCTCCCTCGAACGGCTTCTGGATAAAATCAAACGCCCCGTCCTTCATCGCCTGCACGGCGTCATGAATCGTTCCGTACGCCGTCATCACAATCACCGGCAACTGGTCGTCCGCCTGCTTCAACTTGTTCAACAACTCCAGACCGTCCATCTCCGGCATCTTCAGATCGGTTACCACGGCCGAGGGACGATGCTTCGCCACCATGCTCAACGCCGTCGCGCCGTCCGACGACGCAACTATCGTATAGCCCCCACGCTGAAGCGTCGCGCCCACACTGTCACGCATCATCTGCTTGTCGTCAACGACCAGTACCTTGATACTCATCCGTTTTCTCCAGTAATGGACCCGTCTTTCAATGCAGTGTGCCCTGCCGTAACACGCTCTGATCCGCACGGTTGATCCACAAGATCCGACAGAATAATACGGAACACCGCGCCGCCGTCACCCGATGTGTCGTTCCAGACCGTCACCGACCCGCCGTGAACCTCCACGATCCGATGAACGATCGCAAGACCCAGACCCGTTCCCGTATTCCGAGTCGTGAAAAACGGATTGAATATCCGGTCGATATCCGCACCCGCAATTCCCGGTCCCGTATCCGATACCTCCAGCATGACCGAATGGTCCTCGACCAGAACATCCACCCTCAACTCACGTCGGCCGTCGACACCGCTCATCGCGTCCACCGCGTTGCGGATCAGATTCAAAAGCGCCTGGTGCATCAGATTCGAATCGGCACGTATCCACACATCACGAGCTGGTAGATCGTTGCGGATGATCGTCACGCCCGCACTGTCGATCGCAGGGCGATGCGACTCCAACGCTCGGTTGAATAAATCACTCACCAGAATATCCACCGGGCGGGGCTCGAATTCACGGGCGAAGACCAGTACGTCATTCACAATACTGTTCAGGCCGCCCACCGCCTCGATGATCCTGCGGGTATTCGCCAACGCAACCGAACGACACGTCTCCGGTGATTCCAGATCGTCCGAAATCATATTCGCATATAGCTGGATCGCCGCCAGCGGGTTGCGGATCTCATGCGCTATGCCCGCCGCCATCTCGCCCAACGCGGATAGACGCTTCGATCGCTGGAGCTGTGCGTTCGTGCTCGCCAGCTCTCGACGTAAACGATTAACCTCGCTCTTCAGCGACTCGTGACTACGCTGAAGCTTGTCCGTTACGTCGTTATACGCGCGGATGATATCCGCCAGGTCCTCGAGACGACGCTCGGAACCCGGCGAAACCTGCTGCGATAGCGATGGTCCCGACGGTAATGCCATGGTTATCCTTTACTGTCGGTAAACCGCGGCGGCGTACTCGACGGCGTCGTTCGGTACGCGTGCAACGCCGGGCCCATACGGTTTACCTGACTGATCTGACGACCTTTCTGCTCGAACAGGTTCGACAGTTCTCGGCGGTCATCATCATCACGCGTGATGATCGCCTGTAACAGCTCTTCCATCTCTTTCAACAGCGAACGCACCAATTCACGCTCAGACTCCGGCAGGTCCGACGCGATCGAAGCCAGTTGCTCGGGCTGACAGCCGATCCGCTCACTCAACTCCGACAACTGGTTCACTATCGCCTGACGATCATTCAGTAATTCCAGCAACGCCTGCGTATCTGAGCCCGCTATCAGCTCCGATTGACGACTGCTCAATGCCTTTAATCTTAGATACAGATCACGCTGCTCCCTGAGAAGAGCCGGAAGACGACCGTCCCCATTCTCTACGGACGGATCAGCGACGGGGCCTTTGACTTTGCGATCTGTCGAGGTGTGCCTGGTCATCCTTGACCTTTCTGTTATCACGCCGGTTACTTCGATACCATTCAAACGTCTAATGATCCAACGACTCCATCGTGGCGGCCGCGTTAGCCTGAGAACCGAACAGGTCCAACTCGCTCGTCCAGCGAAGCCAGTCTTCCCAGTGCTGACGCGTCATCGGCAGATTAGGAGCATCGAACGCCTCCTCCGGCATCCGCTCGAGCTGCCAGATCGCCGTCTCGTTCGCTACCTTCGCCTGCTGGTACTGACCCAGCTCGCAATACGCATTCACAATCTGCACCAGCGCCACCAGCGACGCTGGATCGCTTTCCCATCGACGGGCTGCCTGGCTGTACAACTCGATCGCCATCTCGTACTGCATCCGGTCGAACGCACAATCAGCCTGGTAAAAATACGAATTACGATAGTACAGACGCTGCAGCGGATTCATCGTCGACTCGTCGCGAACCTCGAGCTCGGTAATCACCTGGTTGTAGTACATCTGCGACTGCTCCAGACGGTTCAAACGCTCCGCCTGAAGCGCCAGACGATCTCGCTGACTACGCCGCTGCTGCAACTGCTCGTCAAGCTCCTCGACCGATTTGCGGTACGAATCCGCCAGCAGGAACCGCAGCATCGCACTCTGATACGTCTCGCCGTATCGCTCCACCGCCTCCGTCAGACGCTCGATCGCATTCACATAATACATCGCGTCTCGTTCCCCTAGACGATAATACAACTTGCCCAGCTCCACCAACGCCTCACGATACGACGGACTGTCAGGACGGATCGACGGATGATCCGTTACCACCTGCAACAGTGATCGCTCGGCCTCTTCATACTTCTCCAAAGCAAGATACGCTCGCGCCATCGGAACAAGACTGTCGAAGGTCTGAGGACTGCTCGGATGCTCACGCAGCAATTGCCGGAAACGGTCCAGCGACGCTTCATACTGGCCGTCTGCAAGGTACGCCTTTCCCAGATGATTGATCGCCATCAGCCGGCGGGGATCGTCCGGACGCGTGCGGACGTAGTCATTGTATACCTTGATCGCATCCTTCCACTGCTGTGCCTTGTCGAAACTCGTCGCCGCCTTCCACAGACTCAATCCGTGCGCCTCGTCGTCACTGATCGTCACCATCTGGGCATGGCGAAGAAAATAGTCCGCTGCCTCGCCGTAGTGGATCGCAGCCTCCTGGTTCGCCAGGCGGATCGCCTTACGCGCTGGACTCCCGTCGTCGAACTGATCGAGACTGTCCCCCGATGGATTCAATCGGTCCACATACTCCTCTCGCTGCTGCGCAATACGCTCATGAGCATATGCAAACTCCAGAATGAGCGCCGGCGGCATATCCGGCTTGTACAGCGGCTTCAGCAGCGATAGAAACTCAAGCGAACGATCGTAATCCTGTTCATCGTTCGCCTTCTCAACGTGCGAATTCACCAGCTCCGCCACCTTCTCACTCAAACGGCTCTTCTTACTCCTGACCTTGCCCGGTACGCTCAGCTGCTTCACCGCCAGACGAAAGTGATCTGTCGACATCGTATAATCGCCCAGCCTCGCCTCGACGTCAGCCTGCCCGACCAAGGCGTCCAGAAACGCCGGCGCTGTCGGATACTGCTTCACCGCAGCCGCAAAATACTCCAACGCCTGCTGCAACGTCATGTCTCCGCTCTGCGCCAATGCCAACTGACCCAGTCCCACCAGAATCGTCGCGTTCAAATCGTCTCCGATATCGACCTTCTGCTGGGCATAGTCATAATAGAACCGGGCGTTGTCGAATTCTCCCATCTGCTGATACGCCTTCGCTAATATCACGAACAGCGGCCCGAGATCGTTGTCACCGCCTTCATCCGTCAGACGCTGGATCGTCGTCATGAACCGGAAATCAATCGCCCCCTGCGGATCGCCGCTGTCCAACCGAAGCTGCGACTCCAGGCTGGTGATCCAGATCTCCTGCTCTCGACGCTTCCCTCGATCCGTCTCATTTCGTAGCTCTTTCTTGAAACGCTCGATGTAACGGGCAAGCTGCTCGACATCGCCATGATCCGATCGCTCGATTTGCTTCTCGATCAGACTCTTCACTATCAGGTACCGACGCGACGCCGGATCGAGCGGTAGACGCTCGACGATCGCCAGCGCTTCATTGTCCCGGCCGAGCGCAGCGAGTGTAATCGCAAGATACTGCAGCGATGTCCCGTTCAACTCCTGGCCGTACTCCTGGGCTCGCTGATATCGCGATATGATCTTCTCATTATTCGTTCGCGATACACGGGTGTCCACCGGCACAAGCAGACGCTCTCGCTGCTGAAGATACGTCAGGTCGGCCCACAACTGCCAGTACTTCCCGAGCTGCTCGTCCGTTCCCTCGAGCTCCATCGCCTCCTGCATGCCACGCAGCATATCCTCGGCCGCGTCGTAGTTCTTCGCCTGGTGAATGTAAAGGCCCACGTCCTTCAATGCGCCCGGAAAATCATGATGAATGTCCTCGGGCTGCATCGCCAGATACACCCCCACAACGAACAGAAACACCCCCAGCAACAGCACCGGCAGATGCCATACCTGTGACCACGGCTGATCCGCCTCCGTGACGCGGGTGACCGATCCGGCATATCTTTCCGGGCCTTCAGCCATCGTGTGTCCTGGTTACGTTGCCTCAACAGAACAGGCCGGCTCGATACGATCTAACCGGTCGAGCTGCTCACGTATCTCGTCAACGGTATTCGCGTTCTTCAATGCCATGATCTGAATAAGCCGCGGAAACACCGACTCGTCATACAGCCTGTGACCGCCCGACGTCCAGCCGACTTCATTGATCAGTCCCCAACGCGTATAGTTATGCAGCGTCTGACGCGTCAGCCCCGTAAACTCCGCCAACTCGC
>CAYRND010000013.1:0-41648 GCA_964425365.1 uncultured Phycisphaeraceae bacterium | reverse complement strand
TCGCGGGACAACCAGCCTGTCCCGCCAGCTCGACTACATCTGACGGCATGAGCGTCAGCTTTCGCATCTGCTCGTACGTCAGTGTCTGCCTGTCCGGTGACCATCGAACCTCGGGCCCGGCGGCATCTTTCGTTTCCTCGGGCATCCGCTGTGAAATCTCCCAGTTCTGGCAGTTCAGACAACGGAATCCACATCCGCTGGTCGCAATCGACAATACACCGGCGGTGGGTAGAAAATGATACAGCGGCTTCTTTTCGATCGGATCGATATGCACGGAGCAGGGATTGCCGTAAGCCATCGTGTAAAGCGAACCGTCGATATTGACTCGATTCCGACATCGTCCACGATCGCCGGGCATGAGTACGCAACGGTTCGGGCAGATCTGACACTGTACGTTTTCACTGTTGATCGAACGATAATGATATGCCTGCTTCACCCAACCACGCTTCAGCCACCGGCGCCACGTATCCTCATCAGGTCCGTCACCTCGAAAAACACCCTGACCCGAACTATCAGCCACGCAACCGGCCGGATGTACCAGTAACTGATCAAGCCACGGCACAGTTGCAACAGCCGCTATCCCGGCCTGAATCAACTGCCGTCGCGATAGCCGGGAACAGGGAAATTCAACGAACGCCGGATTGTTCCGCCTATCCACTTTCAATATGCATAGCACCCCTGATAAAACACTGATTTACCTATTCTCTCTGTCGAACAACTCTTCTTCCATTATACCCCGCACCTGACCCCCGCGAGGGCAGATACCTGAAATCCGTTACCGGATCTGAAATGCCGGACCATCAATCCGATTGACCTAACTCTAACAATATGGTAGACATACAACACATGAACGAATTATGAATTCTCAGGAGTGACAGGATTGGCTTTAAGTCGAATGCTGGTAGCGGTTTCCTCACCATGGGCAAGTGAAAAGCTTGCAGGCCCGATCGCTGATCTCGCCGGGCGTCTGGACGCCGAGGTGATTGTCGCGCATGTGGCCGAAGTGAAAGAGGAGGACGAGCACGAATCGGAAGCGATGCAGCGCGGCGAGCAGACGCTTACGCTGCTGACCGAGCAGTTGAAGGAAACCGGTATCAAGGCCGAGAGTGTCATGCTGTTCTCCGACGACATAGCGAAAGCGATCATGAACACCGCCCGTGCACGTGACTGCACACTGATCGTCATGGGACTGACCGGCAAAGGCGTCCTCAAGCGTCTTATCGCGGGCGACGTTCCCTCGAATATCATTCGCCAGTCGGAAATTCCGATATTGCTCTGCCCGGCAAACTGGAACGGGCGGATCTGATTTGTATTCATATCTGATCTGCGATGATCTTTGCGATGTTCAGTGACGCCGTGGCGGCGGGTGAGGGGGCGTTGCAGATGTTGATGATGTTGCCTTGTTTTTGAATGAAGAAATCGTCGAGCAGTCCGCCGTCGGGGCAGACTGCTTGAGCGCGGACACCGGCGTCGGCTCGGATCAGATCGCCGGCCTGGATATCAGGGACGAGTTGTTGCAGTGCACGCACGAAGGCCGCTTTGCTCAGTGATCGCCACATTTCCATCAGCCCGGTTCTACAGTGTCGACCGGCCATTCTGATGAAGCCGGGGTAGCAAAGGGTATCGAACAGTTCTTTGAGGTTGACGTCGGACCATGAATAACCTTCACGAGCGAAGGCGAGCACGGCGTTCGGGCCGCACTCGACGCCGCCGTGGATCATGCGAGTGAAATGCACACCCAGAAAAGGGAACCTCGGGTCAGGGACGGGGTAGATCAGGTGGCGGCAAAGTTGGCGACTGTCTTCGCGTAGTTTGTAGTATTCGCCGCGGAACGGTACGAGTCTGACCGGTGATTTCATGCCGCTCATACGTGTTATTCTGTCACTGTACAGTCCGGCGCAATTGATTACCTTCCCTGCTGAGAATTCTCCGCGTGTGGTTTCAACGACCACACGGCGATCTCGCTGGTTGATGCCGACGGCGAGGGTATTCAGTTCAATCCGGTGGCCGGCGCCCGTGAGTAGTTCTACCAGTTTATGGCAGACCAGCTTGAAATCGATAATACCCGTTCCGGGTACATGTATGGCCTTGATCCCATTGGCATGTGGTTCGAGTTCGTGAAGTGCCTCGGGCTCGATCAGCCGGCAGGCAACATCGTTTGCAAGGCCGTTCTGACAAACACGTTCGATAGCAGGCAGTTGAGACTGATGGGTTGCCACAATGACTTTGCCGCATATTTCATAGGGAATCCGATACTGATCACAGAATTGCTCGAGTCGTTTTTTGCCCCGCGAGCAGTTCCGGGCCTTGAGCGAACCCGGACGATAGTAGATTCCCGAGTGCAACACGCCCGAATTCCGACCGGTCTGGTGCATCGCAGGAGCAGATTCCTTCTCGATCAGTGTGATCGACATTGAATCGAACCGGTTTGACAGTTCCCACGCCGTTGCCAGTCCGACAATTCCTCCGCCGATGATAATGAAGTCCGCATGATGCATGGGTTAACTGATAGCAGAATCCGGGTTGGTATGCAATTGATTTCAACATTCAGAATTTGACATTGAATAACCACCATTCACCGGCCCCGGTAATGTGTTGCCCGAACAACCCAGACCCACGGAAGCGTTGCATGCTGATCCCTTCCATGGGATCGGTATGCATGATTCCGTGGGGTCGAGCGACATACACAAGACGAGTTGTCATTCACTATTGCCTGAACATCAAACCGCAAGCCCCGCGTTTTCAAGTCTGTCTGTTGGTCGGCATGATTCGGTCACGGACTGCTGTCCATGCCTCCCGAGGTGTGGATACGCACAGCGTCTATCATCCGACGCCGCGCTGTCGTTTGAGTTGTTCGCGCTGCAGCATGGTGGTGAACTTGACCATCTTGTCCTGGATCTGATCGTAATGGGCGGGATCATCTGCGATGAATTTGAGGCCGAGGCTGATATCGTTGTGTTCCATGGGCTGGATGTGCATGATCCGAGCGTTGATCACAATGGGTTGTTCGACGGAGGGGAGTTTGAACTGGCATTGGAAATAAGGATATAACTGTAGTGATTCGAACATTTCGGGTGTGGCATGAACAAGCACACCGATTCCGCCGCCGCTGATATTTTTCATGATGGCCTTGATGGCGGATTCCGTCTTCTGTGTGGTATCGCCTTCGGGCACCTCGATGGGTTCGCAACCATCTGGAGGGGGGATGGGTACCATGATCACATGGTCCTTGACGGACCCGGCGACATCAACGCGATAGAGCGCCCGACGCTGAGCCGAGCCGATATCCGTCGCCGCGCTCAGTTGCAGTGCGGGAACGGACATGACCTGGTTCAATTTGAACCTGCCGACCTGAAGGACTTTGCAGACGCCTCTCAATCTTCGCTCGTCGTCGACGGCGATCAGTTCAACACGGTTGCCGATCGCGAGCTGCGTACCCACGCCGAGCTGGTTCGGCCGTTCAATGACGATCTGGCCCTTGTTGCTGATTTCGAGCAGACGTGTGAGATAGGTGGGCCGCACTTTCTGGTCAGCGAAAATAGCTTTGACTTCGACAGAGCTGTTTCGCTGGCATAGGGCGCCAATGATCGTTTTCCAGTTCTGGGCGGTGATCTCACTCACTTGAATTCGCCGGTCCACTCCCGGTGCATAATGAATTCATATACTGGACATACCCCTACTTGTCACTTTATCGGCTATCGGTTTCGGACCCTTTACCTTGACCCAGTCGTTACAACAATGTTAATCGTTATAACCGTTAACATGTTGTGAAAAGTTCCGATAAATTTTCAACTGGTTATCACCGATTGACGGTCAATGCACTGGTATCCAACGTGCTGATAAGGTTGAAGGTTTATCAGATTGTTACGTCGGGAGGTCAGAATTAGAGATGTTTCCCATATCGATATCCTGTGGAAAAAGGTGGATATCGCCCCGGATCAGGACCAGTGACCCGAGCAGTGCGTAGACGATCATAAAGACGCGGAGCATGAGGAGCATGGCGATGATCTGATTGGCACTGGCGTGGAGAGGATCTGCGAGAAGAAGCAGTGCCAGACCTTCCATGATGAGTACGCCTTGAGGCATGACGGGTATGGATGCGACGAGCATGAGGACCGGGATAATAGTGAGCAGCATGAGCAGCGGCAGGTCGAGTCCCATGGCATAACCCGCCATGGCCGTTGCCCCTGTAAGGCACAGGTGTACCGGAAGGCTGATGAGTATGGAGAGCGTAACGCTGGTTTTGTGTTTACCGTACGCGGCGGCGGCCTCGTGAATTTTCAAGAGCAGGTTCCGGCCGGGCAGCTTCGCCAGCCAGTATTCGATGTGGAACCGTCGTCTGAGATGTTCAGAGAAATAGAGCGCGGAGAACGCGGTGACCCCGCCCAATCCGATCCAGACGAGGATAGTGATTTCACGTGTTCTGGGTTCATCGAGAATGGCCAGTCCCATCAATCCGCCGAGCAACACCAATCCGAGCAGGCCGGTGATACGATCGAAGATCACACTCATGACGGCGGCGCTTTTCCGGCCACTGCCTTTCGCAGCGTAATAGGCACGTACCACATCACCGCCGGTGGTACCCGGCATACAGATATTGAAGAACTGGCCGACCATGGTCAGGCGAAAGGCCTTCAACCACGGTACCTCCAGGCCCCGGCATCGCATCAGTATCTGCCAGCGTACAGTCTGAACCGGGAATATCACGGCGACCAGGACCACACCAAGCAACAGCAGGCCGAGGTCGGCGCTCTTGAGCATGGTAATGATCCCGGGCTGGTATCGCGGCAGGTCGACACGATACCCGAGATCGTCGTCAGTGATCCTGTCGAGTTGGAATCCCGGTTCAAGGTGGTAGATTACGCCGTCGTCCGATCGTCGGACCTCGGTAATACGCAATGCCACCATCTCATCCAGCACCTCCCCACCCGACAATGGATAGCCCTCCGGAAAGACGACATAATCATGCCAGGAAATCAGCCAGATCAGTATGACCGCCACACCGGCGGCTGCCAACAGAAAACGTAAGAAGGATTTAACGCGTGTCTTCATCTACAGTCACCATGACTCCTTGACCGTAACAGAATATAGATATCCGATCAGTCCGGCCAGCGGCAGTGAATATGACATGTTCAAAGCCTGCCGATTGCGGATTTCGGATCGGCGCAATATTTCCTGTCAACCGTTGACTTTTCATGTTATTTTCTTCCCGGACATGAAACGCAAAGGTACGTTATGCTGGTCATCATGATGCTCCCGGATAACCATGAAGGCAGCGGTTACGGCCATGAAGTCTGGCCGGGAATCACCCTACCGCAGGCCGAACCTTCCCGCGTCGCCGCGAAATGGTTGTGGATCTGCTCAAGTGTCCAGATCGTGCTTTTCACCTGTTGTATTTCCATGATTTCGATGATCTTCGTTCTCGATCCGGCGATGATCCATCAGATCAGCAGCCAGGTGCCAGGCGGCCAGGTGGATGCCGCCATGATGTCGGCTATTCTCAAAGGCATGGCGGTGATGAGCGCGATGGTCATGGTGGTACCGTCGTTCATCTGCCAGTTGCTGGGGTTCAAAATCCGAAAGGGTAGCCGCAGAGCGGCAATCGGTGCATTGGTGATACTCGGATGCCAGGGCTCGCTGCTTCTGATGGTCCTGCTTATCAGTGTACTGCCCGGCCTGTTCATGGGAGCGGCCTGCGAGGCGGTGATGAACCTGCTGCTGTACGGCGGGTTGCTGATCCTGATCGTGAAGACCGGCTATCAACTGCTTGTCATGCTGCAACGAAGCGGCGGCGACCTGCATCATGAAGACCCATGGAATAGACACCTGCCTTTTTAATGACATAAAATCGTGTATCACTGAAATATCAACAGTTGAAGAAATGAATATGACATCTTACGCAAGGAGTAGCCGCTGATGACTCGTGTTTTACTCAGTCTGATTCTGTCGACTTGTATCCTTATGATGAGCGGGACAACATACGGCCTCGATATGACCCATCGTGAACGTGCTCTGGTGTGTATCGACAAGGGTATCGCTTATCTGCGGAAGACCCAGTCGGACAATGGCTGCTGGTCACCCGAACCGGGTCCGGGTATCACTGCCATGGCGATAATGGTCATGCTCGACCGTGGTACCGTTCCTGAAGATGATCCTGTTATCGAAAACGCGATCAAATATATCATTAGCAAGGCTCAGCTCGATGGCGGCATTCACGATGGCATTCTGGCCAACTACAATACCGCCATCTGCCTGTCATCACTTTCGCGTCTCCGCCACCGGACGGAACTCGCCGAGGTCATCCGCAAAGCACAGGATTTTCTGACTACCCTGCAATGGAAAGACAAAGACGGACCGGGCGGCCGACTGGTGGATACGGATCATCCATACTACGGCGGCGCCGGCTACGGCAAACACGGGCGGCCGGATATGTCCAACACACAATTCATGCTCCAGGCGCTGTACAACTCCGGGCTGGACAGGGAAGATCCGGCCTATCAGGCCGCCGTGGTTTTCATCACCCGCTGCCAGGGTACGGAGCAGAACAAAATGTACGGCCACCTGATCAGGCCTGACGGCGGCTTCATCTACGCCACCAGCGTCGACAAGGACAATATCGACACGCCCCAATCTAAAGCAGGCTGGGAGTCCATCGATGAAGATTACGAGGGCGTGGCCGTTTCCAGACTTCGCACATACGGCTCGATGACCTATGCTGGTTTCAAAAGCTACCTGTATGCGAATCTCAGCAGAAGTGATCCTCGCGTGATCGATGCTTATAACTGGATCAAACGCCATTACACACTCGAGCAGAACCCCGGCATGCCCGAGGATCAGAAGATGGAGGGGCTGTACTATTACTACATGACATTTGCTCGTGCCCTGCGTGCCTGGGATGATGCAACCATTACCACCGACGACGGTGAGTTGCATGACTGGGCCGAAGACCTGATCGACCGGCTGGCACCTCTTCAGCGCGTAGACGGCTCATGGATCAATGAAGAGGATCGCTGGATGGAGAGCGATCCGAACCTCGTTACTTGTTATGCACTGATCGCGCTGACAGAAGCGATCAGGGAAGAATAACGCCTACGCGATAAGTATATGACACCAGGCCGTGAAGACTGTCGCAATCCAGATGGCAGGTCGTATCGGGCGGCAAAACCGCGACCTGATACCAGTCGTTACTGTTTTGATATGGTTTGCGGTGGACCACGAAACCCAGTTCATTATCAAAGTTGTCCGGCCAGCAGATGAGCATGCAGTCCGGCGGCTGAAACGACACTGTCACGTCACCGAAAACCGGGCGGCACGTGCCGTTGATCACGGAGTACGGCCTGACGGAGGTATTGGCGATGCTGTTCGCGTCGGTAACGGCGACCTGAAGGCCCCAGCCAAATAGTGTGTCGTAGTAGGAATTGGTTGTCATATCCAGCCAGGTCTGGGGATTGTTGCCCGGCCCCCACGACCACGGCAGATAGCCGATATCATTCAACTCGCACTGCTCAAGGATGGTCAGGTAGGGAATTTCGCCGCCGGTTGTCTGCTCCCATTTATTACCGAATTCGCCGACGATCAGCGGCAGGTCGATCTGAACGGACTCGTTGATTTCATCGATCACCCGCTGGGCGGAGTATCCCCACATCAGCGGCCACCACATATGCACGGAGAAGATCAGATTATGATCAGGGTCCTCTCCGATGAGATAGGCGCCGTTACGCTGCATGATATCGATGTTCTTGCCCCAGTCCGTTCCATCGATCACGAGAGGCGTGTGGATACCGGCATTTCGCATGCGGGTGACAGCCTGGCGGTACCCGGATTTGAACTGGTCATCCGTCACCTGCCAATCACCGCATTCGTTGGCGATATTGACCAGCAGATACGCTTCATGTTTCTGTATCACCGCAACGATATCGGATCGAACCCAGTAATCGACCATTTCCTGAAGCCGCGACCAGTTTCCCGTTGCGTTATGCAGCTCGATCATGGGTATCATCTGGTGATTGATGCAGTTGGTGATGGCGGTGTCAAGCTCAGCGGCGGTTCCCGCGACCACCCATTGAATTCTGACGCAGTTTGCACCGGTCTTTGCGATTTCCGGATAGGACGGCAGACCATCGATATCCACCCAATAGATCATCTTGTTAATGCCCCGGAGCACCACCTGTTCGCCGCAACGGTCATAGAGAAACCGACCTTCCACATGAAAACCCGGATGCTGTTGTGCCATACAGGCGAGACAGCTCAGCAGAATCACAGCCATACCACAGCCTGCTTTCTGTTTCCCTTCCATTGTAGCTCTCCTTCATTCGATCTTCTTCCAGTTGATCTGACGGTCAGTTTTTACAGGCGCCGACCAGATAGTGATATTCTACACCGCCATGTACATGGGTATCGTGATAGGACTCGGTATCGGCGGGTAGATCGGCGATTTCCTGCCAGATATCGTTGCCGAGATACGGCCTTCGCATGATGATAAAACTGTCTTCCTGGTCACCGCCGTGGGACTGATCGGTCCAGGTGATGAGTACTTCACTGCCGGAAACCGCGGTCGCCGAGACATCGGCGGGAGGCGGTATCTGCGGCTGCTGGTAATAGAGCAGTGATTCGACCAGGGGCAGGTTGCGTGACGAATTACCGATCATGACATGGAACTCGCCGTCCTCGACGGCGAATCGCTGCTGGTTCACGTCGTAGTAGCTGAGCCGCCGGTCGTCGATTGCAAAGGTCACGGTGGTCTGTTCGCCCGGCGAGAGTGTAACGCGTTTGAAGCCCTTGAGCTGTTTGACGGGCATGGGCATACTCGACTGAACATCATGGATGTACATCTGAACCACTTCGTCGCCGAGGCGGTCACCGGTGTTCTGTATGTCCACAGTGGCGAGAATGACATTCCCGCCGTACATGACCGGTGAAGAGAGCTGCAGGTTCGTGATACTGAAGGTGGTGTAGCTCAGGCCGAACCCGAAACAGAACTCCGGTTCGATCCCCTGTTTGTCGAACCACCGGTAGCCGCGACCCTCGACAATTTCATTGGTATGGTCCAGGCTCCACGGCGCCATCTGTGCGACATTTTTCGGGAAGGTGATATTGATTTTACCGCCGGGGTTATAATCGCCGAAGATCACATCCGCAATCGCGCTGCCGCCTTCCATGCCGGGGTACCATGAATGGATGAGACCTTTGACGTTGTGTATGCAGCCTTCGAGGCCGATCCCACCGTCTCCGATGAGAACGACAATCAGGTTCTGGTTGACCGATGCCAGTTCATTGATCAGATCCCGCTGCTTACCGGGCAGTTGAATGTCGTGAGTGATCCGGTCGCCGTTTTCCCCTGAAATGGTATGGTCGAGCCCTCCGACGAAAATAACGTAGTCGGATTGTGACGCGAGATTCTTCGCGTTATTGAAATCACCTGTCCACGTATCGTTGATATTGCACCCGATGGTATAGTCAACCTGGGCCTGGCCTGCGGCTTTGGCTTCAATACCTTCGAGCGGTGTGATTTCGTACGGTGGATAAACTTCGCTGCTGCCCCGATCACCGAAATTCGGAACGGCGGCATTCGGGCCGATAACGGCGATCCGGCTGATACTGGCCAGATCAAGCGGCAGGATGTTATTTTCATTTTTAAGCAGTACCTGTGACTTCTGTGAAACAAGATAAGCCAGTTGCTGGTGGGCGGGGTTGTTGATGTCATTCGGATCGGGTGGCGGCTGCGTACCGTCGATCAGGCCGGACTTGATCTTGACACGAAGCACACGCCGTACTGCTTCCTCGACCACATCGAGCGAAACCTGGCCGGCGCTCACCATGCTGACAAGGTCAGGATAATGCTCCGCTTCGCCGCTGGCGTCGAAATCGCAGCCGCCCTCAATAGCCTGCTTTGCGTCACGGACGGACGCCCAGTCCGAAATGATGTAACCGTCGAAGCCGAAGCGGCTTTTAAGAATATCATTAAGCATATGATTGTTATGTGTCGTATAAACACCGTTGATCAGATGATATGACGTCATCATGCAGAGCGTGTCGGATTGTTCCCACGCCATGATGAACGGTAACAGGTAATGCTCCACCAATGTCCGTTCATCGATGATGTGATTGAGCGTATGACGATCCCATTCCTTGGTATAGACGGCCAGATGCTTGGTGGTCGCAATGAGTGAGGTGCTCTGCAACCCCTGAACGACAGCGGCGGCGAACTCGCCTGCAAGATAAGGGTCTTCCCCGGCGCTTTCCTGCGTTCGGCCGAACCGCGGATCTATAATGACATCCATGGACGGTCCGAGTCCCTGGTTGAACCCGCGAGCACGGACTTCTCTACCGATCGCCTGGCCGATCTGTTCGATCAGATCAGGATCCCATGTCGCCGCTTGTGCCGTCGAAACGGGAAATGTCGTGTTCAGATGCCAGTAATTGGTCTCAGGATTCCACGGCCCCTTGGCCCCTTTCGGGCAGTCCATGAACCGGAAACCCGGTATCCCCAGCCGTGTGTTGTCCTCGGAGTGATCACCCGGTGCAACGTTATAGATCTGTTGCACTTTCTCCTCGAGTGTCATCTGAGAAAGGATGTTATCGATTCTCGCCTCCAGCGCGGCGTCGGCGATCACCACCGAAGGGACACCGCAACCGGCTGAAATCAGCAACAACCCTGCCAGCCTGATCATGGCATGGACTCTTGACATATTACTCCTCCTTCCCGGTTGTTTCTTCTGGCGATCCCGGCAGATCATAAAAGCGATTGACGTGAAATGAACACTGCTCTATTCGCAAGGATACACACAAAAACACACCGGTTACACTGTTCTTGAAATATACCACAAATCCCTGCCGTAATCAAAGGACTATTCAGCTTAAGTGATGGGCGGCATGGGAATCATATTACAGAGCTCGTTCACTATAAGTCACTTATGAAACGAGCATTATTTATGACCCCGCCTCATTCGTGTTTTGAGCGAGCTTCGCTGCCAGTCGAATCGCCGCTTTCATCGAGCCGGGATTCGCCACGTTCTTCCCCGCAATGTCGAACGCCGTGCCGTGGTCCGGACTCGTACGGATAATCGGCAGCCCGAGCGTCATATTCACCGCCTCGTCGAATGCCAGCATCTTAACAGGAATCAACCCCTGGTCGTGGTACATAGCCACCACCAGATCGTACTTGCCGTTGATCGCCTGGTTGAACAGCGAATCCGCGGGAAACGGACCCTGGGCATCGATGCCGTGGTGCCTGGCCATCTCGATGGCGGGTGTAATGACCCGCGATTCCTCATCGCCGAACTGTCCGTTTTCTGAAGCATGCGGATTCAACCCGCAAACCGCGATCCGCGGCGAGTCGATACCCATGCGTACACAGGCCTGATAGCCCAAATCTATCGGATTGAACACACACCCGATCGTCATGACATTACGAATATCCATCAGCGGCATGTGAATGGTCGCCAGAACCACATTCAGTCTCGGGGCGTGAAACAACATGGCCACACGCTTCGCCTTCGTCCGGTATGCGAACAGCTCCGTATGGCCGGGAAACCGGCAACCTGCCATCTGCCATGATTCCTTGCAGATCGGCGCCGTGACAATCGCATCGATTCGGCCGGATTCATACGGCTTCTGAGAGGCGGCGATCGCATCTTCTATGAAACGCAGACTCGCCTGACCGCCGTGTTTCGACGGCCGGTGAACTGCAAATCCCATCATCGCGAATTCATCATAGTCGTAATCGAGTACCACAATATCATGGACCAGATCATAACCGGCACGCGGTGAATCCTGTGACAAACGCCACCAGAACGGCTCGATCTCCGCCAGATCCGCAGCATAAGCGATCAGTTCATTCATCCCGAACAGCACATATCGACCCAACTTGCGGATTTCCGGGTCGGCCAGCGATTTCACGATGATCTCCGGCCCGATACCGCCCGGATCGCCCATGGTGATCCCGATCACCGGCTTACTCGGTGCGTTCGAATCGGCCTCGCGGATTGAGCGGCTGGACTGCTGCATACATACATTCTAACATCGTTGGCGATGAACCTCGTAAACCACCTGACATACACGCCATGAAAGATTCTATACACCCGATGAAAGTCGCTGTAATCGGCGTCGGACGCATGGGACGCCATCATGCCAGGATTTATCGCCACCTGCCCCAGACCGAACTGGTCGGTGTGGTCGATCAGGATCCACAACGCCTCGATGCCGTGGCCTCGGAATATGACTGCCAGGCCTACCCCTCGCCCACCGTTCTACTCGATGACCAGCCGGAACTCGCCGCCGTCAGTATCGCCGTTCCCACCCAATTGCACTACACCGTCACCTGTCCGTTGCTGGAACGCGGGGTGGCATGCCTGGTCGAAAAACCTCTCGCACCGTCCGTTACCGAAGCTCGGGCACTGGCCGCCGTCGCCGAAAAATGTCGTACCGTCCTCCAGGTCGGTCATACCGAACGGTTCAATCCCGCTGTTCGCGCCGTCGCTTCCATGAACATCACACCACGGTTCATCGAGGTCCATCGGATCAGCCCCATGACGTTCCGGTCACTCGATGTCGGCGTGGTTATGGATATGATGATCCATGACCTCGACATCGTTCTCATGCTGACACGTTCACCCATCCGACGCGTCGATGCCACTGGGGTCGCCGTACTCGGTGAGCATGAAGATATCGTCAACACCCGCATTACTTTCGAATCCGGCGGTGTGGCTAACCTCACCGCTTCACGACTCGCTCTTAAAACGGAACGGAAACTCAGACTCTTCAGTGAATCCGCCTACGTCAGTCTGGACTACCAGAAACGCAGCGGCGTGGTTATCAGTAAATCCAACAACGTCGACGCACTTGAAAATGTCCGAAAACAGATCGCCGGCGGTGAAGATCTGTCCAATATCGACTACTCATCGCTTGTCAACGTCGAACAACTCACCATGGACCTGCCGCCCGGCGAAGAGGATCCTCTCACCGCCGAATTGGCGAATTTCATCCAGGCGGCAAGAACCCGGCAGACACCACTCGTCAGCGCCGAAGCCGGATACGCCGCCGTCGATGCCGCCGAACGCGTTGTCAACGCGGTTAAAGAACATAAATGGGAAGGCCTCAATGACCCTGAACTGGGACTCGTCAACGACTGAATCCTACAACCGGCCGATCGGCGGATTATCCATACCGTCAACCGGTGGTATTCCGCGATGAGTTTATTCCTTCCATTCATCCTGATTCCATTACTCATGGCCAGCGGCTTCTTCAGCGGCAGCGAAACCGCATTGTTCAGCCTCTCCAGACATCAACGCTTGCAGCTCGACGGCTCAAAACACGTCGTCAACCGCACGATTATCAGGCTGCTCGCCGAAACACGAAGCCTGCTCATCACACTCCTGCTGGGTAATATGACCGTCAACGTCATTTACTTCGTGATCAGCTCCGTTCTACTGATCCAGGCCGGTCAATTATCGAAAATCACCGGCTGGCAACTCTCCATACTCGGTATTCTGCCCCTGCTTACGCTGATTATGCTCGGAGAAGTCATCCCGAAACTCATCGCCGCCAATGCGCCTCTTACCATAACCCGTTTCATCGCCGTTCCCCTGTTCATCATACACCGTATGCTCGGACCCGTCCGGTTTGTCTGCCTCCATGTCGTCATTACACCTCTGGCTCGATTGATTTCACCACCGGAAAAACCAACTGATATCTCACCCGAAGAACTCGATTCCCTGCTGACACTCAGCCAGCGACAGGGTTTGATCGATTCGAACGAGGAAAAACTGCTTCAGCAGGTCCTTGAACTCGGGCAATTGAAAGTCCGTGACCTCATGCGGCCACGCGTTGATATCCAGGCATATAACCTGCAGGATCCGCCGCAAACGCTTATCAATCTGATCCATCAGACCAAACTACACCATCTGCCCGTGTTTCTCGATAATATCGATCACGTCCGGGGAATCGTTTATTCCCGCGAAGTCCTCCTGAATCCTCCCGCTGATCATGATCAGATCACCACTCTGATCCGAAAAGTGAAATACGTGCCCGAGCAGCAGCGTGCGGATAAACTGCTGGTCGAACTGCGAAACACCGGCACGACTTTTGCCCTGGTCGTCGATGAGTACGGCGGTACGGCGGGGCTGATCACCATTGAAGATGTCGTCGAACACATGCTGGGTGATATTCCAGGCGAATACGAAACATACAGGCAACCACAGGTCCGACAGGTCCGGCCGGGCGTTTGGCTGGCCGACGCGGATCTCTCCGTTCGAGACTGGGCGAATGTCTTCGGACGACGCGCTTCTATCAATGTCCCTGATATGTTCGAGGCGGTGAACACCATCGGCGGATTGGTCATGGCCATGCTCGGCCGACCCGCAAGAACAGGTGATGCCGTTCGTATGGGCAATGTCCGCATCAGCGTCGAACGCGTCGCAGGCATGCGGATACGCAATGTGATAATTCAACTTACGAACACCGACTTCGCATCCGAAGTTCAACTTCCGACGCCATGACGAATATTGAATGGTACATCATGACAGGCTTGATCCTGCTCGGATTCGCAGGCTCCGCACTCTACGCCGGCATGGAAACCGGCGCCTACCGCATCAACCGGATACGCCTGCACATCCTCGCCCATCAGAACAGCAGGTCCGCCGCTCGCCTGAAACAACTCATCGACCATCCCACCATACTGCTCAGCACCGTGCTCATCGGCACGAATATCATGCACTATATCGGAACCGCCGGCCTGGCGGTTATTCTCGAAGCACACGATTTCAACCCGTGGCAGGTCATCCTGCTCGACAGTATCATTCTGACACCGCTTCTCTTCGTCTTCGGCGAAGTCCTGCCAAAGGACCTCTTCGCCGTTCATTGCGATAGACTCATGTACCCGCTGGCTGCTCTGCTTGACCTCTCAAAAACACTCTTTACCGTCACAGGCTTCATCCCGCTCATCCAATGTCTGAGCGGATTCATCACCCGACAATTTCACCACGACGGACAGGTCGCCGCACTTCATCCGAGACGGCAGATGGAACTGCTGGTCAAAGAAGGCGTCGGTTACGGATTGATCAGTAACGAACAGTCGGCCATCATCGAACGTGTACTCGATCTGAGCACCCGTCGCGTTAAAAATGAAATGACACCATGGAACAGCGTGATAAAAATCAGGCCCGATGATCCACCCCGACTGCTGCGGCAACTGGGCCGACATACCGAGCGATCACGGTTCCCCGTCGTCGATCAGCGGGATCAGGTCATGGGAATTCTGCATATCATCGATGTACTGATGCACACCCCGGAATCCTGCCCGCCTGTCCATATACTGATGTCCGCACCCTGCCTTATCGATTCAGATTGCCTGATCCCCGAGGCACTCAATATCCTGCAGCGACAGCAGCAGTCACTGGCGGTGGTCATCAACAGACGCCGTGAACCTGTCGGCGTTGTAACCGTCAAGGACATCGTCGAACCGATCACGGGTGAACTGAAGAACTGGTAGTGAAAATGAAATTGTTTGTTTCAGATATCGCCGAAGCTGTCGAACTCGGATTGCACCGTCAGGCCCGGGAGGATGACCTGGCGCAAGAGGTCTACAGCATCGACAGCCTTGACGAACTTGCCCTGCATCCACTGATTCAGCAGTCGCTTCTGGCGGCCGGCTTGGGCGTGTGGCCCGAACAGCGATACCCCGGCCACTGGCATAAAAGCAGAAAAAACGAAGGAATTCGATGCGATCTGGTCCTCACCCAACAACAACTGCCGCTGCGAGACCCCGATATCAAAGGAACTCTTTTCGACAACGGGCTCGCACAGGATCCCCAGGATGCTTACTGGCTGGAAATAAAAACCGTCGCTCAGTTCGAAGCGGGTGAACCCTTTCAACGTTACGCAGGTGAACTGCTGACAACCGTCGCTCGCGACGTCAAGAAAATCTGGCAGGACGCCGTCATCTGCCACGGTGGACTGATGCTGATTCTCTTCACCGCCTCCGAGAACGTGGCCGAACACGACCTGTTCGCCTGGCATAACCGCTGTATCGATCGCGGCCTGCCCGTCGCCGCCCCCACCGTCAGAGGATTCCCCATCAATAACCGCATCGGAAATGAATGGTGCGCCGTCGCCGTTTTCAGCGTCAGAGGTTGCTGATCCTACGGCCCATTCGACGCAATGGCATTCATCTTGGATGATTCGTTCTGCAAACGTATCCGCATCGGATGCTGCGGATTCATCACCTGTTCATATATCCGATTACTGGCCAGATCAAGATAGTAGAGATAGCTGATCTGCTCGCCACGAAGACTGGTGGTGTTACTCACATCAACAAGAACCGCTCCAACGTTCATATCGATATTCAGGGATTCGCCACCTGAAATAATTACCGCCTCACCACCGATCCGATCACCCTGCTGGACCGAAAATATATGGTTGCGCCAGAACCCGTTATACACCCGCCATACTTCCACCTTCGGATTCTGCGGTGATTCGACGAAAAAGAAATAATACTCCGGATCAGTCGTCACCGGCTCACTCCATGGTAAACCCGCCAACTCCTGCGGGTCCGGACCCAGCGCAAGACGATTGTAATTCGCTTCTCGCTGCTTCGGGTGAAGATTCCGCTTGTGAAACAGCGGATTGATCAGCGATACCACCAACCGGTACCGATAGGTCCCGCCAGGTTTCACCGTCAGATCGTGCGCCCAGACCTTGAATTGATGATCAACTTGACGACTGGCGGCTTTCGACTCCTGGGGCTCGCCTTGCTCCGCCTGCGGCCCGCCGCCATCATCACCTTCATCAACTATGCCGAAGATAGCATTTCGCTCCGCAATTTTTTCATCAAGATTCTCTCGAAGAACGGTCAATCGGCGCTCAACCGATTCCGTTCGATTCTGATCACCCTTATACCGGATCAACAGTTGTTCCTGTTTTGCGATCTTTTCATTCAACTGTTCGATTTCTTCACGCAGTTTCTGTATCGCCAGTTGCGTATCGAGATCCATCTCGACGACACGATCGCAACGCTGCCACTCGATGCCCTGCCCCAACGGTACGAAATCAGGACGACTGATCCTATCCTGCTCGTCTCTGATACGGGCTATCGCCTCGTTGGCCGATATGATATCCCACTCTCGAGACAGCATCGGCGGATAGGCGATCTGCGTCGGAAGCGGCTCGATGTAACGTCGATCACCCCACTCACCGCTGACCGGATCTCGCTCTTCCCGCTGCAAATACACCGCTGTCACGCCGAGCATCTGTTTCCACCAGTGATCCGGTATCGATTCCATCCCCGACTCCGGCGGCGAGGAATCCAGACGCCTGATCCAGGCTTCCAGGTCATAATCGCCGCAGACACTCACGTAACGGAAATCTCGCGGATAGGACGCTCCCACCAGATCGATCAATCGCTGCTGGTTCGCTTCGCTGACCTCGCCAAGTACGGCATAACCCGCCACCGCCTGAACGTTCGTTGCCGCAGGAGGCGACGGTAGATAATACAACTGGTCCGGGCTCGTAGGACCTTCCCCTGCTGCCATGCCCCCCTGACCGATACTGCTCAAACCGGCGAATGCCGTTACCTCTTCAGTCAGCCGATGCGCATAACGCTCACTGTACGATGGTATCTCGATGGCCGGGATCTGATCCCCGTTGGCAAGCTGGTCGCGTAGCTCATCAACCTGGTCGTTGATTACCGCTCCGATCTCGCCCGGCGATACGCTCTTACCACCGACCTTCACGGCGTAAGGTTCCATGATGAAACTCATCGCAATAATCACCAGTAATACCGATACACCCAGTCCCAACACGATCTTCTCGATGTGCATCTCGATGAAACTGACACCTTTAAGCTTCATAATCCGCTCTCATTAATGATTGTGACTACCTTCCGTTCAGCCCTCTGTGCTGAACGCGCCGCCTCCTCAACCTGTTTCCTCCACCGGTGTAACAGGAATATCCAGCGACTCCTTCACAGAGTCAGGCATCCACCGTGTAATCCAATCATGCATCCAGATCGACTCGACTATCATCTCCACACGGTAGGCATCACCTTTGTCAAAATAATATCCCCGACGCATCGCTTCAAAATCGTCGTAATCCTCAAACTGGCAGTCGATCACCGTCATGAAACTGACCTCGGAAATCGCGTTGAACAACGCCGGTAGTTTCTGGTAATCGACTATCAAATCCAGTTTGGCATGACGAACCAGGTACAGATCGTTCGACGACCGACCGGTCGGACTGATATTGAATTCACCAGAACCTCCGTACGACGATGACGAAACATCTGATCCGCCGCCACCCATCCCCAGGCCACCACCGGTATCATGACCGATGTAACCGGGTATCACCTCGATATCCAATAAAACCTTCACCGGCGCCAGCTTGACCGACATACCCTGTTCATCGGTTCGATTCGCCCTGGCGATCGCCTTGAGTATGTCCTGCTGTATCCACAACTCCATCTGCGCTTCCCATAAACGATCGATCGGCGGTTTCTCGCTGCTGTTCAACCAGTCGCCCGCGATAAGAGGATAATCCGAAGCAGTCATATCCGTCTGGGCGTAAAGGTGAATGCCGCCCGCTCTCTCACGCAGAAATTCCACCAACCGGCCCTTCTGATTCTCGATCAGCTTTCCCTTCTGCTGTTCCGTTATCTCCTGAGACTGCAGATCCAGTCCCAACGCCATCTCGTTCTGGACATACTGATCGAACGCCTGGTCAACCACCTGCTGCATCTGGTCCGCCGTGGGCGGCAAACCGGCAATCAGACGATATGGCTGGTCCTCGCGGGCAGTGGTGCTCAGCAACTTCTTCAACGCATCACGATACTTCGCCCTCGCTTCATAACCCGCCGCCAGATTCGCCATGCGGGGAAATAACGCTTCATAAAACAACTCATGACCCGTACGGTTACGCTCCAGCACAAGGTTCAATATCTGACTGTATTCACTGGTCATGTTCCGGTATGCAATATCCAGCCGGCGAATCGCACGCTCATTCACCGTGATGTTGTACTCCACAGGCGGCATGTCAGCTTCGCTCGAGGGGACCATCACGCGCCGGCTGCGATATCCCTCCAACTCATTGATCATCCTCTTCACTTCCGATTCCGTTCCGCTCCGGAACTGCCCGCCTTGTACCATTACCCATGATAAAAATATCACCGACAGCAGACCCACCACCATGGCTGCTACGGTAATCGGATTTCCCTTCAGCCAGTTGATCACGTGTCTCATGACCAGAACTCCTTGTCATCCTTGCCGCCGCCGGCTTGTACTTCGCTGTCATAAGCCTGCTCCGAATCATCCGGCCGACCATATTGTTCACGATTGCGAGCCGTCTCAGGATCCGCCAGCTCCAACGTCCACTGGATCGTGAAATGCATATCACTCCGACCTTCCTCCGTCTTCAAGGGATGTTCTCCGATCAGTTCCTCGTATTGACTGCTCTGAAGCGAACTCTGCCTCTCCTGGCGAGACGTGGTACCACGATCCAGGCCGCGGGTCGTCGTGGCGCGGCGGCCGGGTGTCGTCGAACGGCTGCCGGGTGTCAGTGACATATACGTACTCTCCGTCGACCGGCTGCTGACCTGCTCCAGATGAAGCAGATCGATCCCCGTGATCCGATACGGCCGGTCGGCACGACGGGCGTTCTCCTTCAGCCACCGTATAAAATGATCGTTCAGAAAAGCCGCCGCCTGATCGTGCGGCGTCGTGCCGTCCACGACGATCTGTATCCGCGCCACGGCCTCCCACGACGTCTCAGCATCGACATCGACCTCAACGCTTTCCAGATTGCTGCCAGGACCACTGAAATACTGTGATTTGATCGACTCGATATACACCCGACGACGCTCGCCAGGCGAGATCTTGCGGATCTTCTCATAATCCACACCCAGCAACGCCGGCTGCGGATCACAGGCATTCGACGCCTGCGTAATGTCATCCAGGATATCCGGCCACAAATCCCGGTAATCCAGTATCCTGCGCAACTGCTCGATCCGCGGCCGGGGATCCGCGGTATTCGATATCTCCTCCCAACGCTGAACGTATTCCCTCGCCTGACCGACCACCTGCTTGTACGACCGGTCGATCTCATCGAGACTGGATTTACGTGATGCCTCCGCAGAAAAGTACCGGCTGCCCGCCAGACCCGACGCCGCCAGCAGACACGCCGCCGTCAATGCCATCCACGGCTGCTTCGCCTTCCACAACCTCGACTTGACGATATGCATCGGCAAAAGATTCGCTTTCACCGTCTCCAGACCCAGACCCTGCAGCGCCAAACCATACGCCGTTGACATATTCATCGCGTTTTCCGCAAAATCCGCCTCCTGCTTGCCCTCGATGGTAATGCGTTTGAAACCGTCCGGACGGATCACCTCCATCTGAAGCTGCTGCTTCAGAAACTTCTGCAGACCTGGCAGACGGAACGTCGAACCGACACCCACCAGACGCTTTAAATTCGAATCACGGTTTCGCGATTGATAATAACCCAGCGAATGCTGTAGCTCCTGCACCAGATCTGCAAATACCGGTCGCATCGCCTGAAATATCTGCCGTGCATACTTGCTCGTACCCGCTTCACGCTTGAGCTTCTCCGCTTTCGGAAAACTCAACTTGAACGCACGAACCAGCGCCTCCGTGAAATGATTACCGCCGATCGGCATGGTACGCAGCCAGATGCCTCCGCCTTCAACAATGATCACATCCGTTGAAACCGTTCCGATATCAAGATAAATCGTCCCCTCGGTTTCATGGACCCCCTCATTCTCGTACGCGAATGCATTGTAGACCGCCAGCGGCGACAGCGTCAGGCCGTCCACACGAAAATTCAATACATGGTAATTATTCAGAAACGTCAGCACCCGATCCTTGGTAATTGCAAAGATCCCCACCTCCACATCCGGCGAATCCTCCTGCTGAAATACCTGGTAATCCCACTCAACCTGCTCGATGGGAAACGGTATCTGCTGAACCGCCTCGAACGTCACAATTTCCGCTATCTTCTTCGGTTCCACCGGCGGCAGCTTCGCAAATCGCGCAAACGCCATGTGGCCCGGCACCGAGATCACCACCGTGCTCCCCGATACATCATACTTCGATAAAAACATATCCAGATTCACCTGGATGGCTTCATCGACGTTGATATCCGGCGTCGTGAGTATCCGCTTGAACGGCAGAACGGCATAGTCCACCAGACGGATTTCATCACCCGCCCGTGACAGACGCATCGCCTTGATCGCGTTCGAACCCACCTCGATGCCCCAACTGTCATGCTTTCTGGACATAGATCACTCCTGAAGCTGAGACTACAATCGAACTGTCTTTACCTCAGCTTTCTTCTTTCCCACGATGTTTCCCATTGCGGCTTGTAGCGAAGCCGTCTGGCCTGTTTGCACTCACTGACTGGTTACGGTGAGATCGACCGTTTTCGGATGGATCATGCAGGTCATTCACCCCGTCGCGGGGCGATGACTTCTGTGGCCGGCACGATTCGACCAAACCACTTATCACATTATATTAAACAGTTTTAAGGCTCTCAGGTCAAACCCTGAAATTATCCGAACCTCCGTGCCGGCTCTTGTTGTTTCTACGAAACATCACCGGCTGAGGTTTGATCCCCTGAGGTAACAGCCGCGGCTTGACCGGCTCACAGTTTTTCACCTCGCCGGATCCCCTGTTTCCACAAACACGGCTATTCCGAATATAATACTGGCGTATCGCATCCGACTGGTCATAATGGTATGGTGTTCGTGAATCGGGGCCGTAGCTCAACTGGGAGAGCGCAGCGTTCGCAATGCTGAGGTTGAGGGTTCGATCCCCTTCGGCTCCACTTGATTAAATCGACGTAAAAGATGGTTTTATGCTGAGTAACAGATCCTGATGCCCCGTTCCTCACCATTGTCGCATTAGGCACTTGACGCAGGAACCGGCCGTGATTAATTTACTCAACTCATTACCTGACAAGAATGTAAACTGTATTTCCACCCATTTTTCCATCAATTGGATCAACAAGTAAACTGAAGGTATTCAAGTTATGCTCCCTGTTCAACGTAAATCACGATCACAGACTAAAATGGGGCGTTCACACGACGCACTCAAAGCCAGACAGGCCGTTCGTTGTCCTAACTGCGGCAGCCCGAAATTGCCTCACGCCGCCTGCAACGAGTGCGGCTATGTTCGCCCCGGCCTCAAACTCGATTTATCCAAGGAATAATACCGCGTGCGAATCGCTATTGACGTCATGGGTGGTGATAATGCCCCGGACGCAATTCTGGCCGGCAGTCTCGGCGCTATTGATCTGCTCGGCCGGAATGATTGTCTGGTCCTTGTCGGCGATGAGGACCTTATCCGTCAGCATATCCATCAACAGGGACTTGATCTTCACCCCAAACTGGAAATCGAACCCACCACACAAGTCATCGGTATGGCCGAGTCGCCCGTCAATGCCATCCGGAACAAACCCGACAGTTCCATCGTTCGCATGGGACAGCTCGGCGGACGCAAAGCCGGGCAGAAACGCTGCGAAGTAATCATCAGCGCCGGTAATACCGGCGCCTGCGTCGCCGCGGCTCAGATGCATATGCGACGACTCCCCGGCGTTCACCGGCCGGGAATCGCTGTGACCATACCCAGCTTCTTCGGACCTATCGTGCTCTGTGATGTCGGCGCCAATCCCGAACCCAAATCCTTTCACCTGCATCAGTACGGACACATGGCCTGTATCTTCGCCAACAGAATAATCGGCATCGATAACCCACGCGTCGCACTGCTGTCCATCGGCGGTGAGGAAGGTAAAGGCAACCAGCTCACACGCGAAACACATAAACTCCTTAAATCAGATAATAACCTCAATTACGTCGGATATATCGAAGGGAGAGGCATGTTCGACGGAAAGGCCGAGGTCATCATCACCGAAGGGTTCACCGGCAACGTGGTTCTCAAACTGTGCGAAGGATTGTCCATGGGGCTTTTCAAAACCATCACACATGAAATTCTGGAATACGAACCGCAACTCGCCGGTAAATTCGAACCGATCATCAAAAATATCTACAGAAAACATGATTATCATGAGTACGGCGGCGCGCCACTACTCGGCGCTAATGGCATTTGCCTCATCCTCCACGGGTCCAGTGAGGCCAGAACCATTCGAGCCGCCGTCCGAAGTGCTTTGAAATATACCAAGCTTCACGTAAATGACGGTATCGTCGAGGTCTTGGCAAAAACGGAATTGGCGCCAGAGGAAGTCGTATGATAAAACGCGATCGAACCATGCGTCCCGGTGTTCGCTTCGCCGGCACCGGAATGGCTGTCCCGCAACGTGTTCTGACCAATGATGACCTGACCCGCATGGTCAATACCTCCGATGAATGGATCACCCAGCGCACCGGCATCAAACAGCGATTCATCGCCGATGAACACATAAGCATGAGTGACCTGGCTTACGAATCGCTCACACAGGCACTGAAAAATGCAAACATGCAGGCAGATGAACTGGATATGGTGCTTCTCGGGTCGCTCACACCCGAAATGTCATGTCCCTCCTCCGCCGCTCGACTGGTCGACCGCATCGGGGCACGGCCCGCAGCCGCCATGGATATCTCCGCCGCCTGCTGCGGATTCGTCAACGGCGTCAATATGGCCGCCGCCATGATCGAAGCCGGTTACTACAGAAATATCGCCGTCGTCGGCGCTGAAACCCTCAGCAAGGTCACCAATTACGAAGACCGGAGAACCTGCGTCCTCTTCGGAGACGGTGCCGGCGCCGCCATCCTCTCGGCTTGCGATGATCCCGATACCGGTTGCCTCTACCAGATCATGGGCAGTAACGGCTCACTGTGGACCGAACTTTACCTTCCCCGTTCCGAAAAAGACCTCCCGGATAAACGCGATTCATTTACCGGAAAATTCAATACCCTCCAGATGAACGGCCGGGAAGTCTACAAATTCGCGGTCAATACCACGCTCAAAATGATCGATCAGACGCTCGAGGCCACCGGCGTCACGCCACAGCAGATCAATATGGTCATCCCTCACCAGTCGAACCTCAGGATCCTCGAATCAGCCAGAGAAAAACTCGGACTGCCGCATGAAAAAATCTGCATCAATATCGACCGCTACGGCAATACCTCCGCCGCAAGCGTTCCCATCTGCCTGCATGAACTGTTCCGCGACGAACGCATCCGGTACGGTGACCTGATTCTGTTCGTGGCCATCGGCGGCGGTATGACGTTTTCCTCAAGCCTCTGGCGTCTGTAACGCATCATACGCTTCCTGCACGACACGCTCGCTCGACGGCTTTCATTCTCATACCCCTTAAGGAAGTGAATCATGAACCCGCAAAATGACTGCATCATGCTTTGCCCCGGCCAGGGCGCTCAGTATGCCGGAATGGGCAGGTTATGGTTTGATCAGTCAGAACCGGCGGCGGCAGTATACCATGAAGCCGACCGCTGCCTTGATATGCCGCTGTCCGACTATTGCTTCAACGGACCCCCGCAGATTCTCAATAGAACCGATATCGCGCAACTCGCCATTTACGTCACGTCCGTTGCCTGTTTCCACGCTGTCAGCCAAAAACAATACATCGGTCAGGTCACCGCCGCCTGCGGCCTGAGCCTGGGCGAATTCACCGCACTGCATCTTGCAGGAGCATTCGACTTCCGGGACGGCCTTGAACTGGTCAGAAAACGCGGTGAGGCGATGCAGCACGCCGCGGAAGCTACACCCTCTGCCATGCTCGCACTCATCGGGGCGACCCAAGAACAGGCAGAACAACTCTGCAACGCCGCCAGAAAAAATGACGTACTCGTGCCGGCCAACTTCAACTGCCCCGGCCAGATTGTGATCAGTGGCAGCCGCGACGCCTGTGAACGGGCTGACGAACTCGCCTCCAATATGAATATCAAATCCAGAATGCTCGCCGTCGCAGGCGCTTTTCATTCGCCCATCATGAAACCGGCCGCTGATCAACTGGCCGATGCGCTCGAACTTGTACACTGGAATGTACCCTCCTTCAGCGTTATCGCCAATGTAACCGCTTCACCACACGACCCTCATGATATCCAGGCCATCAAAGAACGACTCATACAGCAGTTGACCAGCCCCGTACAATGGCAACGGTCCATGCAATGGGCCATGGAAAACGTCAACGGATCATTCATTGAACTTGCACCCGGAAAGGTTCTGTTAGGGCTTATGCGGAAAATCAACCGACGCATTCAAGTTGAAAACTTCGATGTTCCTCAATAGTCTGTATCAATGGTTGATCGTATCACGCATCAGAAACAACGCGATGAACCCGGCATCAGCCTCAAAATAGGTCCAATGACGACAGGACGGTTGGAAGATTGACGCTTTGAATTGAACGGCTTGACTTGAAAGGATAGCTCTCAATATGACCATCAATGAAACTGAGAAGATCGCCATCGTCACCGGAGCGGCAAGGGGAATCGGCCTGTGCATCACGAAACGGTTTCTGGACATGGGCATGACCGTGGTCGCCGTCGATCTGAGGGAGGACCTGCTCAAGGATATGCCTCAACATGTTGGTGATAAAGCAGATAAACTTGATTGTCGAGCACTTGATGTAACGGATTCCGATGGATTCAACTTGCTGGCAAAAGCGGTGGTCGACACATACGGCCGAATCGATGTCCTCGTCAATAACGCTGGTATCACACGTGACGGACTCCTGATGCGGATGAGCGACGATGACTGGCTCAAGGTCATTAACGTCAACCTGAACAGCGCCTTTTACGGTACGCGCGCCGTTGCTACTTTCATGCTCCGCCAGCGAAGCGGATCCATCATTAATATCTCGAGCTACTCCGGACTGGAAGGTAATCGTGGCCAGTGCAATTACGCAGCTTCCAAGGCGGGTCTGCTGGGATTGACCAAAACCACGGCAAAAGAACTCGCCGCTAAAAATGTACGTTGCAACGCCGTCGCACCAGGTTTTATCCAGACCGATATGACCGATGTCCTGCCCCAGCAGGCTAAGGATATGGCTCTCGAACAGATTCCCATGAAACAGTTCGGCCATCCGGAGGACATCGCCAATGCGGTCGCTTTCCTCGCTTCCGAATCAGCCGGATACATCACCGGACAGGTGATCAGCGTCGATGGCGGAATGCATACGTGACTTTTTTTCACTCAATTGTATATCCTGCTCGGCTTGGGGCTTGGCAGGATCGACTCTGGACGATATATTCCCGCGTTAACAGTAAGTAAACATCCAGCACACCTCCCGCCCCTGTTGGCTGGGTAAAAGGAGACGACCATGGACGAACAGGAAATCCAGGATAAAGTGTTTTCAATCGTCGCCGAACAAATGGGTGTCGACAAGGGCGAAATCAATCGCGACACAAATTTCGTCAATGACCTCAACGCCGACAGCCTTGACACCGTCGAACTGGTCATGGAGTTCGAAGATGAATTCGAAACGTCCATTCCCGACGAGGAAGCCGAAAAGATCCAGACCGTCGGACAGGCGATCGATTTCATCAAACAGCACATGGCCAACAAGGCACAAACGTCCTGAGAAACGGATCGGCCGAACCATTAACATGGCACGCCCGGCTCGTTGCCGGGCAGATTGCCTGCAGGCATCGTACGGCTGATACACCCTGCTGACACAACCACTAACGTAGCTGTGTTACCGGGAAACAATGAATCATCGTGATGAATCATTCAGGCACACTTGAAATAGCCTGATTAACAAGTAATTATGATAAAACATCAACGTCGTGTTGTTGTCACCGGCCTCGGGTGGGTTACCAGCCTGGGATTTTCCGTCGATCAGGTCTTTAATGACCTGCTCGCTGGTAAAAGCGGAATCAAACGCGTTACCAAGTTCGATACCTCGCAGTACGATTCAAAAATCGGTGGTGAAATAAGCGACTGGGACGGCGGCCCCCACATTGAAAAACGTGAAGCGAAACGGCTCGATAAGTTCACTCAGTTCGCAATGAGCGCCGCCATAGACGCCGTGAATGACGCCGGCCTCGTTTTCGATGACGAGAACCGCGGACGAACGGCTGTCGTCATAGGCACGGGAATCGGTGGAATCGAAGAATTCGAAATGGGGCACCGGAAACTGCTCGAACGGGGCCCGGATCGCGTCAGCCCATTCGTCGTACCGAAACTCATGTGTAACGCCGGACCAGGCAATATCGCCATTTACTACCGCCTGAAAGGGCCTAACTTCGCCACCGTCACCGCCTGTGCCTCGGCGGCTACCGCTATTGCCTGTGCTACTGACTGCATCCGTCAGAATATGGCAGACATCGCCATCGCCGGTGGAACGGAAGCCGCTCTGACGCCTCTCGGGGTCGCCTGCTTTATTGCCCTCAAGGCTTTATCCAGGCGTAATGACGAACCCGAAAATGCCTCCCGACCGTTCGACAGGGATCGCGACGGCTTCATCATGGCCGAAGGCGCCGGGGTCATCATTCTTGAAGAACTTGAACACGCTCGGAAACGTAACGCAAAAATCTACGCGGAAGTCCTTGGCTGCGGGCAATCCGCGGACGGCTATCATATCACCGCACCCGATGAATCCGGAACAGGGGCCGCTTCTGCCATGGATCAGGCGATGAGAGATGCAGCACTCGCCAAGGATCAGATCGGCTATATCAACGCTCACGGCACAAGCACAGACCTGGGTGACCTGGCCGAAGTCAGAGCGATCAAACGACTCTTCTCTCACGATGCCGATAAACTCATGATCAGCTCCACAAAAAGCATGACCGGACATCTGCTCGGTGCCACCGGCGGGGTCGAAGCAATTGTCATTGCCAAGGCTATTGAAACAGGTCAACTGCCTCCCACCGTGAACCTCGACAATCCCGGCGAGGAATGCGACCTCGACTTCATCCCACACACCGCTAGACAGGTCAACATAACCACCGCCATGAGCAACTCGTTCGGATTCGGCGGCCATAACGTCAGCCTTATCTTCGGAAAAGCCTGATAAGACCCGCCTGGACGACACCGTCACCCGTCAAGACACTGGGATCCACCAAATCGTCCGGAAGACACGTTAGAAACGGATTTGCATCTCGCTGGCATTGCAAATCTTATGAACCATCAACCTCATAAGTACATCCCCCGCCATACCTGACGTGATCACTCCAGCCATTCAAATAGTGACATACCTATTCGCATATCGCCGATACGACTGGCATAATACCCCTTGATCCACCAGCCTGAGGAGTTATAAGATGACTGACATGACGGCGCCGCTGACCACTCCCGTTTTCGCACTGATCGGCCCCATCGGCCCACTCGAGCTGGTGATACTCGGTATTCTTGGCGTCCTGATCTTCGGTAAGCGGTTGCCCGAAGTCGGACGAAATATCGGCAAGGGCATCATCGAATTCAAAAAAGGTCTCGCCGGGATCGATGAAAACGTCAACAAGCCCGATAACCAACCCCCACCACAACTCGAAGACCAGAAAGATGACCCCTCCGAAAACCCAGCAGGGTGATGGACCGAATGCCGGTAATCTATCCACCATTAAATCCACACATATTCCGTACAAACCAGTCACGCCAATGTGTTTGTAAAGTTGAAAGTTCATAAAGTTAGACGAACCGCCAGAACACACGAAAACATAAAAACTTTACAAACCTTAAAATCCTGAAGAACTACGCCCCAAAGCACCCCCCCTCCCAACCTTGAACTTGGAACCTTGCCCCCCCCAACAGACATCCCCCAATCAATCTGATAAAATAGTTGCAGGTAACCAGATTGCCACCCCGGGCGATTAGTTCAGTTGGCTAGAACGCACGGATCACACCCGTGAGGTCACAGGTTCGAGTCCTGTATCGCCCACTCATACCAGGCGGACACACCAGTCCGCCTTGTTTGTTAATCATGAAAAACGAAAATATCTTCTCACGCAGCCCTGCCGAGTGAAAATAAACTTCATCCGAAACAACACCGATTGGCACAACGTCGCCGCCTGCCCTGCATACAATATTCCCAACCCAAAAATAACAGACTTGCAATGTCTTGCGATATGGAACACTTGTCTTAAGTAGCGGCCTGAGTAGGCATATGCAATGGTTCCTGCTGATGGCTGATCGTTCTCGTAGCGACAGGGGCCTGTGATATGTCACTCTCTGACGTTGAAGCATTGAGAATATTGTCTTCAAAGACCCTGCGGTAGTGGTTGCCGCAGATCGCCATTCGAACAGCGGCAAAGAGCAGAAACGGGTTGCGACAGATTGTCCAGAAGATCATTTTCCAGAACTCGATACGCTCGCGACCAACCATTCCCAGTTGATAAAGCGACCGGATGAACGCACGTATGTGTAATGCCCGAATGCGACGTCGTCTCAAGTGCGGTTGATAGACGCGAAGAAACGTGCGAATACGTTGATAGTACAGCTTCGGATCGTAGATTTGGCCGAGGACTTCCTTATAACCTTTGACCAGACTTTCAAGTCCCATGCGAGGAACGAAGTTCGTGGTGCCGTCGGCATTGTCACCGGAGGACAGCCCTGTAAGTCGACCTTCATTTCGCAGACGGTTATGGAGTTGTGTACCCGGCGAGGACTGAAGAATGCCCACCATAGCAGTGACCAGACCGCTGCTCTGAATAAACTCAATCATGTTCTGGAAAATCGTCGGTTTATCACTGTCGAATCCGAGTATGAAACCGCCTTGCACTTCGAACCCGGCATGTTGAAGACGCCGGATGTCTCTCAACATATCGCGATTCTGATTCTGCTGTTTGTGACATTCTTCAAGAGAATCAGGATCGGGCGTTTCAATACCGATGAAAACGGTATCAAAACCGGCGATCACCATATCACGAATCAATGCGTCATCGTCTGCAAGGTTTATCGAAACCTGCGTATTGAAGTAGACCATCGACCGCCGAGATTGTTGCCACTTGATCAACGCAGGAATCAGCTCGCCACGAGCGGCAGACCGATTGCCGATCAGATTATCATCAACAAAAAACACAGGACCACGCCACCCAGCATCATGCAAACTGTCAAGTTCTCTTATGATCTGCTCGCCCGTCTTGGTGCGAGCCCGATGCCCCAATAGTACCGTCACATTGCAGAATTCACAGTTGAACGGGCAACCCCGCGAGTACTGAATACCGGCCCACGCATACTGACTCAGATCGGCCAACGACCATAGCGGAACGGGTGTGTTGCGGATATCGGCGAAGTTGCGTGACCGGTAAACACGCTTAGCACAATTCCGCTCGAGGTCAGCAAGAAACGGCGGTAGTGTCAGCTCCGCCTCGTTCAGAATAAAGTGGTCGACCTGCTCAAAAAGAGCGTATTCCAGTGTAAAAAGCGGGCCGCCTGCGACGACTGGTTTCCCGGCTGCCTTGCATTGTGCGATCACCTCCCGTGCACTATGACGCTGGATTGACATGCCACTGATAAAAACATAATCCGCCCACGACAAATCCTCCGGGTCAAGCGCCGTTATCTGCAGATCGACCAGTTTTTTGCCCCAATGTTCCGGAAGTAAGGCCGCGACCGTGAGCAATCCAAGTGGCAGCGTCGCCGCCTTTTTCTCAATGAACCATAACGCATGATTGTAACTCCAGAACGTTTCCGGACATTGAGGATGAATAAGCAGGATATTCATAAAATGATGATCTGGAGATTCAAGCCGTATTCATTCAGTAAGAATGTATTGTAGTCGAAATACGTATCCGGTCAACATGCAGAGTAAAAAGTGATATTGAATTGTTTCCCCCGCGCACACAGTTGATCCTCGCTTATCCGTATTCCCCCCCCCCTCCGCAATTGATCGTAATTCGACTTCAGTCTGATTGGTTTACATATCATGGATATCGGCAATGCCATGGTTGCCCAGGCTACCAGCCTGTATATCAGATTCAGAGGCGAATGCATGATCGTTGACGACGGAGCAGTCAATACGGCATCCGCATCGTGCTGCACGCAGGCGTCAGCCCCAAGACACACACGCACATCACACGGCAGTTAGCGACAACTAACCGAACCTGTCATCGGACTTGTGCCTGGCTGCGTTTCGCCGAACCTGCTCAAGCCATCCGGCCCGGCAATGCACAATACGGTCAAACTCGGGAACATACGGCTTGATATCAAGCAGCGGCGTACCATCGAGCATATCCACATTCCGGATGTGAAGCGAACCGCCTTCGATGCAATCAAGCTCCACTACTGACAGGCCGATCGGGTTCGGCCGCCTCGGTGCCCGCGTGGCGAACAGACCTCGCAACTTTGTATCCAGAAAAGGAACTACCTCGAGCTCGTAGCCTGCACTGCGATGGAATGCATAAATCAATAGAATATGCGAAAACCCCTCGAGGTCCTTCAGCCCCGGCCGGTACGCATCGTACACGTCAACGCAACCCATCACGCCCGCCCCACCCGTCGGTTGTATCGGCATACCAGCCGGCTCGATAAACGGCGTGTGTATCATCCCGATTGGCGTTAATACCATCATCTTGCCTCGTTCGTGTTTAACCGTATCACAAGAAAATTCGCATAACCTGAACTCGGCATCATTCTACGCCGAATAACTGCTGACTTCACACTCGATCTGTTTACCCTTGCGATGCTTCACTTTTTCCAACCGGTACCATGTCTGCATGTTCATCCAGGCCGGAAAAAAGACTGGGCCAGAAATAAGGAACACTGGCCCGGACAATAGGGACGCCAGACATTTATTGAAGAATTGTTGTGTGCTGTCCACTTTTCTCCAACCAGCGCCCTTTTCTCCAGCATCGGTGCTGCACCATATTCAACGACACTATTGCATGCCATGCGCTTCAGCGACCGCCTGGTTTGTGAGTCTGCCGCCGGTCATGTTCAACGCGGCTGCGAAGCAGGGATCATTGCCCGCAAGGTAATCGATACCGTGCCTGGCAAGCTTCAGGACATACGGCTGAGTCGCGTGACAGAGTGCCTGCGTACTCGTTCGGCCGACGGCGCCCGGCATATTCGCCACGCAGTAATGCACCACACCGTCAATAATATAAATCGGCTCGCCGTGCGTCGTCGGGCGAGTCGTCTCGATACACCCGCCCTGGTCGACGCCCACGTCGACTATCACCGCGCCGTTCTTCATCTGCTTGATCAAATCACGATTGATCAACACTGGCGTCCGGCCGCCGGGGATCAGCACCGCCCCGATTATCAGATCGGCATCGAGTGCGTGTTCCGCCACCGCGTGCGGATCGCAGTATATCTCATGCACGTTCGGCGGCATGACGTCATCGATATATCGCAGACGATCGAGGTCGATGTCCATGATGACTACTTTCGCCCCAAGCCCCGCCGCCATCTTCGCGGCGTTACTACCGACCACACCCGCACCGAGAATAAGTACGTTCCCAGGTTCCACCCCCGTCACACCGCCCAGCAGAATCCCCCGCCCCATCGTCGGTCGCTCAAGATACTTCGCACCTTCCTGGATCGACATCCGACCCGCCACCTCACTCATAGGAGTCAACAGCGGCAGCCGGCCATGTCGATCGGTAAGTGTTTCGTATGCAACGGCCGTCACACCGCTGTCAAGGCACGACTGCGTCAGCTCACGATCGGCGGCGAAATGAAAGTAGGTGAACATGACCTGGCCACGCCGAATCATGCCTCGCTCGGCGCCGATCGGCTCCTTCACCTTAACGATCAGCTCGGCTCGCTCGAAGATCCGTTCCGGGTCACCAACAATCTCAGCACCGGCGGCACGATACTGCTCGTCCGTGTACCCGCTGCCTTCACCGGCACTTCGCTCGACAAGGACCTGGTGACCCTCCTGAACGAGAAGCTGAACGCCCACCGGCAACAGTGATACTCGGTACTCATCCGATTTCGTCTCGCGGGGTATGCCTATGATCATATTTTCACCACATGGTTTATCGGCTGATGACCTGAAATGATTTGGAATTTGATCACCGGAAAACGTGATTTTGCTAAATGCCCGGCCGTGTGGCAACGGTCAGCATCAACACGCCCCGGGCTGCAGCCAGAATAAACAACACAGGAACGATCAACCAACTTGACGCCGCGACAAAATAATAAAATCCCAGCGGTAGTGCAGCCGCAAGTGCAAGTGTATAGACAATCAATCTGATCCGCTTCACCGGCTCGCAGCGGTATGGGATCATCCACAACCAGACGTACGCCGGAAACACCAGCCCGTAAAAGAGCAGAAACACACGGTAAACCACCTCGCCGATCGGCAGATCGAAATACCGGGTCGTATCATCGCTGACCGCCCAGAACGCCATCGCCCCGCCGCAGATCATGTAACTGAACGTTCGATGCAGACCCGCATGGCCACGCCGACACGTGATCTCACGGAGATGCACGGCAAACGTAAAGGCCATCTGAAGAACAACGTGAACCGCAATGCAACCTGCAACCCAATCCCGGCTGAATACGATACGCGGCGACGCGCCGAACAGGTGATAACAGGCAAGCGAAAAAATTATCATCACAAGAAACACAACACCGAATCCCAGAGCAAAAGCAATCCTACCCGCCGCAGGCGTCAGTGCCTGGCGAACGCGGTGGAATGTCAGATCAAGATACGGGCACAACAGAAACCCGGTTAGCGAAGCGGGAATGAATAACAACAGGGCCATCCAATCCAGACGCGGCTGAACGTCGGTACTTGATGAGAACATCGGCTCGACCAATACCGCCCCACCCCTTTCACGGAATACTACGGCGAAGGCCATGACTGAAATAATCGCCACCGCCGCCGACACCGGTCCATCCCAACTCGACTTGCGCCAGAGCAGTGTCCAGATCAGAATGGCTGCCAACCCGAGAACCACAACCAGATCGATCTGAAGCAGCCAGCCCGCAACGAACACATGGTATGCAATCGTCACGTCAGAAAACCGGATCATGGCGCCGGCATGCTTTTCACACACATCCCGGCTGGTCCGAGGCCTCGCAAGCATGAATCCCAGCGCCGCAGCACCGAGCACATTGGGTATCGCAAAAACGAACCAGCCGGATAACCCGTAATCCCGGACAAGCAGCCCCGGCAGGAACAGCCCGATTACCCACGTCCACGAACAACCGAGAAAACATGCATAGCCGATGATTCTGAAGAAATTCGTTGATAAGACTTCGCCGGTGGTCGCAGTGGGTTGATCCATAGCAGGAAACGCTTACGAAACGCCCGAAGTATCAATCGTCTTGCGGCTCAGACTCTTTCGCTTCCGCTTATTCTGCAATCTGCGACGTTCCTTACGCAACCGCTCCTGCGCCTTCGGGGTCACATGAAAGGTAATGACGCATTTACCAACCCGAGGCTCACGACGCTCGGAATAAACCATCTGGTAAATCTGCATATCCAGCGTGATATTGAACTCACCGCCGTCGCTCAACAGCACATCGAGCTGTTCACGCGGTTCAACACGATAGACCGCAGGGCCGACGCACGGCCTCAGAAACGTATACTCCATATGCTTGCAGACAACGGTATAGTCCGCACCACACTTGCTGAATACGTACATCCCGCCCGCAACTTCCGAATTGCCCAGAAGCGCAGCGCCCGCCATCGCGTTGTACCAGTTGCGATTGAAACGCCTGAACGGCAGAATCGCCGAAAAGGTATTGCTGCTGCCCTTGCAGATTTTAATTCCACTGCGATAAGCGAACGGCAGCCATACCCATGAACACACGCGATGCCAGAAGTTGTTCCGCGTCGACAGCCGTGATATCCGCGTATCGAACCAGTCGTAAATCCGCGAGCCCAGGCTGAGCTTCATCTCACCGTTGCTGCCCCGATTCACCGGCCGGCCCGGCACGATCACCGTCGCGGAGCCATTATCACCTTCTCCACGGACCACACCCGATTTCACGGACTCGCCGTTGTCGCCCGATGTCGCTTGATCAGGTGAATCGATCGATATTGTCGCTTGTGCCGTATCCATCAGTAACAGTGTATAACATTACAGTCTGGTATTGACCAAAAATATCGCTTCTGGCCCACAAATCATACCCATATCAACCCACGTTGCGAATCCGCTATGTCGCAATATGGTAACATATTTATAAATAAAGTGAATATACCTGTTTATCTGAACGGGTCATGCGGCCTATAGCCTTCATCTTCTTGCGAATCGCTTCCCGCATCGCCCCGCGACGAACCACCCCCGCCTGATTCCGCCGCTTCTTCGCACCAGGCAGCCTGGATCGCCTCCAGTATCTGCTCATTCGGACCACGAAAACCCGACGCCTCAAAACCGGGCAATCGCTCCACCATATCACGTAGCTCCGTAAAACGGACCCTCATCGGGTTCCGATCCGGATACGCCTCCAACAGCGAAAATGCAATCTCCTCGGTATCTGTCCAACTGAATGACGCCATATTCAATAATCCAACTCACTATACCCCCACACCTTCTGCCACCACTCCTTCTGCCACCACTCCTTCTGCACCAACCACCTTCTGACCGCTGCCTCTCGCACACCAGCTTTCTGCATACCCCCGTCATTGAAGATTAACGGGCATGACGACGTAAAGAAAATTCGCATCCGTTCGTATTACACCCGGCTTATTCGAGGCTTTCATCTCTAAATACACCTGGCTTTCATTGATCACCTTCAGTGCATCCAGCAGGTAAGACGGATTGAAGCCCATATCGATCGGTTCGCCGCTGTATTCCGGCAGGGCGACCTTGATCTCGGCCTCACCCATCTCGGGCGCCCGGCTGGATAAAACCAATTCACCTTCATCGAAGCTCATCCGCACGCCTTTGGATTCCTCGTTGGTCAGTAATGCCGCACGTCGGACGGCACTGATGAACAGGTCGGTGGTGAGCGTGGCTTTACGATCACCGTCCTTCGGGATCACATCGCGATACGGCGGAAAATTACCTTCAACCAGATTCGAGGTGAGAATCGCCTGGTCCGCCGCGAAGAGAATCTGGTTTTCAGTAGTCTTCACCTTCACCATCTGCTCGGCGTCGTCGAAGAGTCGAAGCAGAAGATTCAGTGCCTTCGTCGGTACAATGACCGTTCGCAGCTCCGACGACTGGCTGGACCGGCAGGACCCCTTCGCCATCGCCAGCCGGTGACCGTCTGTCGCCACAACCGATAGTTTGTTGCCCTCACGTTCAATCAGTACGCCGTTTATCGCATACCTGCTGTTCTCACGGGCCGTCGCGAAAATGGTCATCGCAATCAGACGGTGCAGATCCGCCGCACTGATCTGAAAATCTTCGTCACCATTGAACTGGGGTATCGGCGGGAACTCGCTTACCGGATGGCCGTATATCTTGAACCGGCTGTCCTGCCCGGTGATATTGGCCGTATCCTGGTCAGACTCGATGGTCAGCGTCGGATCTATCGACTCGCGAACAATCTGACTCAGCTTATCGGCGGGAACCAACGCTTCCCCGGGCTCCTGAACCTCGACCCGTGGCGAATTGACCTGAACCGCTATTTCCAGGTCTGTGGCCGATAACGTCAGACTCCCTTCCGTGCCACTGATCTTCACGCAAGTGAGCACCGGCTTCGGGGTTCGGGAAACCACTACGCCGCCGACCAGATTCAGACTTTCAACGAGTGCTCCACGATCGCAGATGACTTTCATATCGATACCTTCCCAATTTCTCCACAGGCCTCTCAGGAGAATAAGCTGCGTCAAAGTTACCGGGTTCAACAGCTTCGAGCAAGCCCACCCGGCCCCAAGGCCGGCCTGATTTTAGCCGATGATCTCTCTGGTGGGGTTCGTACGCCCTGAATACGAGAACAGCAATGTTATTAATCTCGTAATATGATGACCTTACTACGATATATCACATGCCGCAGACGGTGGGTGATCACACTGGTTATCCACGGTTTGTTAATATGCTCAGCGGTTGATGCTTCCGATCGGCCATTCAACGATCAGTTGCATACTTTGGGCGCACCTCTCCATTTGACCTCTCTGGTCAAAGATTCCGTGGTCATCAGTCCCGATATGGGCCATGTCGGCTTTGTAACGGCCCATACGGATAACCGTTACCAATATCAGGCCTTTATGGATAATATGGGATTCGGCGGCTCCGGCTCGAAACCCCGTATCAGCTTCCACCCAGATTCATCAAAATTGATCGGACTGGTGCGAACCGATAACAAGTGGCGGCTCTTCATGAACATTCAGCGGACACAGGGGTATGACCCCGTCCATGCCCCCATCATGAGTCCGGACGCTTCCCGGATCGTCTATACAGCTCGCTACGAAAATGTCCAGTTTGTTGTGGATAACGATACTAAACATCCTAGAGTTGACATGGTCTGCTATGACCGCTTGGGATTCACAGCCGATGCTTCAATACTCGTCTACCCGGTCTGGGACAAACATCGCTGGTACATGATGGTCAATGGTGAGCGCTTCGGACCATGGAACGCGATCCCCTGCGGCCCGGTATTCGCTCCCCAGGGTTCACGATGGTCGTTCATCGGTATGTTCGACGGCAATTGGTACGTCGTGGATGAAGGCATACCCGGCTTGCCGATGCGAAGAATCGACACACAACTGGTCTACGGCGACTGCGGTAGACGTCTGATTTACTGGGGACAGTCACTGACCACCGGCCAATGGAACCTGATCGTAGATGGCGCTGTCGAACCGGGTTATCACGCTGATAAGCCCGGCCGGATCGTTGTCAGTCAAGACGGCCGGATCATTGCAGCAGTACTCCAACGCGGAAATCAATGGCAGGTCGTTCGCAATCGACAGGCCGACCCAGGCTACGACGCCATCGGACGCGGCAGCCTGGTAATCAGCCCCGACGGCAGGCGATACGCATACGCCGCCATGCAGAATCACCAGTGGCGCGTCGTCGTCGATGGAACGCCGCTCGCCCAGACACACCGTCAACTACTCAGCGGATCGCTACACTTCAGCCAGGACGGCGAACGGTTTGCTTATGGCGCTTTCGATAACGGACAGTGGTACATGATCGTCGATGGCCGCCCACAACAAGGATTCGCAGCAATCGACACAACGTCCATTCAATTCAGTAATTATTCCAACCGGCTGGGATATGTCGGCCGGAACACGGACAGCGTGGCCGTCGTCATTAACGGCAAAGCATTCGGACCCTTCGCCGATGCCGGCCACTTCCAATTCACGCCGGATGGCAACCATGAAATCTGGATTGCCATGACGACCGATGACGACGTACGACACCTTTATGTCAACGGCCATCCCTCGGACTCGCACTTCCAGGAACCAGCAGACGGCGCCAGGTGGCACTTCACTTCCGACAGCACTTTCCAGACTGTCGTGATCAATCGCCCCGGCCCACATTTCTTCCGCCTCGAAGCCGAAATCCTCCCCACCACACACCAGAATACACTCGCCACCGGCAAATAACCCCCCCTTCACCCAATCTTGAACCTTGAACTCCCCCCCGCTTGGCAAATGGAACATAAGTGATTACAATAATCGGCTCGCCCGAGATTCAAGGAAGTGACTTATGCCGAAAACCAAGACACATAAAGGGCTTATGAAACGTATCAAAGTCACGGCCAGAGGTAAGGTCAAGTGGCACAATGCTTATGCAGGTCACCTGATGAGTCATAAGACAGGTCAGAAAAAGCGCGATCTGAGACGGCCTTCTGTCGCCAGCTCGGGTGACATCGGCCGAATTAAGCGAATGCTGCACAGGCCGTTAACAACCGGTGACTGATCCACAAACGTGCCAGGCAGCCGCCGGTCATGACCCCGGCGGCAGAATAGAGTCAGCGTGCCGGGTCCGGAAGCGTCGGCAAGGCAATTATCTGCCACTCGAAATCGCCGACCCCCGTCATCGCAAAAGGAGTGAGTCATGCCACGTATCAAGAAGGGTGCGGCAAGGCGCCAGTCGAAAGTCAGGTGGTTCAAAAAAGCCAAGGGCAACCGCGGTGCACGTCGGACACAATGGCGAAAGGTCAAGGAAGCAGTAACCCGCGCAGGTACACATGCTTACCGCGACCGCCGACGCGTGAAACGTGATTATCGGCAGTTGTGGATCATCCGCATCAACGCCGCCTGTCGCAGCAGGGATATCAACTACAGCCGGTTCATGGCCGGGCTCAAAAACGCTAATATCGCATTGAACCGGAAAATGCTCAGTGAAATCGCCATCGCGGACCCGCAAGCGTTCGACCTGCTCGTCGAACTGGCGAAAACTGCCGCTGACACCTCAGATAAGGCCGCCGCCTGATTCAGAGTTATATCGAGGTCAATCTAACATTATCACTGATCTCGCCGGTCGGTTCCGGGCGATATAAAATCAGCTATGATGAGCAACGGTCGAAGCAATTCAGAACGCGATGCCGCTCTCAGCCGTGAGAGCTGGCGATTGTTCCGCATCCTCGCAGAATTCGTCGACGGGTTCGAGGTGATGAGCGAAATCGGACCCGCTGTCACCGTCTTCGGGTCGTCTCGCACAACAGAAAAAGATGCGATTTACCAGAAGGCCGTCGAGTGCGGCCGGCAGATATGTCGAAAAAAGTTCGCCGTGATCACCGGCGGCGGGCCGGGTATTATGGAGGCGGCCAACCGCGGGGCATACCAGTACGGCGGAAAGTCAGTCGGGCTTAATATCGCTCTCCCGCTCGAACAGGTCCCCAACCCCTATCAGAACATGGAACTCACGTTCCGATACTTCTTCGTTCGTAAGGTCATGTTCGTCAAATACGCCTGCGGGTTCGTTATCTTCCCGGGCGGATTCGGCACCATGGACGAATTCTTCGAGTCCGTCACACTGATTCAAACTCTCAAAATCGATCCGTTTCCCGTCGTCTGCATCGGCCATGACTTCTTCGACGGACTCGTCGACTGGATGCGAAAGACCATGCTCGAACAGTACGAAACGCTCATCACCAGCGACCTCGATCTTTTCCGCGTAACGGATGACGTCGAAGAAGCAGTGGATATCATTGCCGGACGATTCGACCACGACCAGTGGAAGAAAAAAACCCTGCCTACAATCCCCGGCCAGCTCATCTCCGATCCCATGCGGGATTAGCACGCCATCAATACCCCGCTATCAAATTGCCCCTTCACACAATGCCTGTTCTCAGATACATGTAATATTGCTATCGAGCTGGTCGAGAGCATGATAAATAACCTTGTCGCGATAAATCACATCTTGGGTGGCATGGGCAAAACCGAACCATCCCCGATTCATCCTCGATTCATCGGGGTGCTGAACGCCGAAAACGACAAGGCCTCTCCATGCCGCCCGAGATTATTAACGCCATACGATAATTGAAATCGCCCTGAAGCTCAGTATTTATCGTCAAAATACGTCAGGCAGATCGTTACAATGCGACACAAATAACATAATCCAGGGCAATCAGGTATCACCCATGACACAGACAGGCTATTTCGTTGTCTTTCAAGCAATCCCATCACAAGCATGATATAATCACACACGGCATATGTAATGTATTGTCTGATTCGGTATTCAGATCGGTGACCGGCATCTCATGGCAGGAGGGTATACATGAATACCAATACTATGAACCCCATGATTGCGATTACGATAATAGCAGCGTGTCTTGTTGTCGGAGGCGATGTGACGATCGCGGAAGTACCCGGGTTGATCGGAATACATCCTCAGAATGATCTTTATTTCCAGGCGGATGGGCAAGATGTTTTTCTCTCCGGCTTGTATAACTCGTGGATGCTTGTGGATCAGGTCGGCAATGAATTCGACTGGGACGGTTACATGGCCGATGCGCAGGTGAAGGGCTGGAACCTGTGTCTGCTGGTATCACGTAACCGCTTTCGACATGAACAGTGGGCGATCCGGCCGGTGCCTTATGAACGGTCGACGAGCTGCTGCGCAACAGATGGCGGCAATAAGTTCGACCTGGACCGGCTGAACCAGGAATATTTCGACCGATTACATTTTCATGTGCAGGATCTTTATAACGCCGGTATGTACGTCGTCGTCAAGCTGTTCAACCGATTCGACGCGGCGTGGTCGCAGGACCGTTTCGAAAACTGTGTCTTTCATCGTGACAACAATATCAACGGCATAGACGGCGATCCGGAAGGCAACGGAATGGGTGAAGAAATCTACCGGCTGCCCCTGCCGGCCGGTGTGCAGGCATATTACGAAGCGTATTTGAGAAAAGTTGTTGACACCGTTCATACATTCGACAATGTCATGTATGAAGTCATTAATGAAGGTCGAGCCGACTCACGTGAATGGCAAATCTGGGTCATGGACTATGTACGCAACTATGAAATATCACAGGGGTACAAGGTCCACCTCTCCGGCGTCTCGGGACCCAGCCTGAGCAACCTGGATATGGCAAGGGATATTCCCTGTGATATCTGGCTACCCGGCAGCGAGGACGGATCACTGGGTGACCTGTGGCTGGTCAACCCGCCTCCGGCAACTGGTGACTATGGCCATAAGCCGGGTATCTCCGATACCGATCACTATAACCCCCGCCAGGCAACTGTCGATTGGGTTTGGAAAACAACCACACGCGGGTATCATCCCGTATCATTCGACGATACGGATAAACAAGACGTCAATGCAGCGATGGGGCGATCGATCACATACATGAACCAGTTCGACCTTGGCAACATGAAGCCGCACGGCGAACTTGCCAATACAAACTATCACTACAGCGCTATAAAAGCTCAAGTTTACCACCGGGGCAAGCCGATAACAA